>CAVFEQ010000010.1:0-38119 GCA_963621535.1 Paludibacteraceae bacterium
ACGGCATCGGTATTATTCGGGGTTTTTTACGTTATTTACTCAGAAAGATGAGATTATACCGCCGTCCTTGGTTTAAAAATCAGAAATTCCTGCAAACCAAAATCACGACAAGGCAAACAATCATCAAAGCAGCCAAAACCGAAAAGAAAATAATCCATGGCTTGTAATCTCTTTTTCGGTGCAGCTCTTCGTATTGCTCAGGGGTAAGGAGCGATTCATCAATCTGCGGCTCAGGTTCTTTTTCTTTCATTTCAAAGCTCCTCGCACACTCATGGCAAACTCGCCATCGCCTATGAAGAGAATAGCGTCGTCAGGATAACTATCTTTTAGATTCTTCAACCCCAAAAGAGGATCACTCACATAAGGATGGTCTGCCGCATAAAGGAAGTAGTCCTCTTCCGTTCTTGCATAAGGGGAATCAAAGGTTGTCAGGTTGATGGAGTCCGTCGCATTGCCAAGAATCGCAAGCATTGAAGCGATGTTGGATCCGCGTTTTGTCGCGAATAAGACATGGAGAGGCCTTCCTTTTGCAAGAGCGCTGACGCCTTGCAAAAAAGTTTTGATCGCCTCCGGGTTTCCCGCGCAATCAAGAATAACCCCATTCACGATTTCGCTGCGGCAAGGGAGAGAGAAACCAAGCAAACCTTCGCGGATGGCCTTTTCGCTCACCGGAAAAGAACTGCTTAATAGACGAATGGCATCTAATGCCAAAGCAGCATCCGTTAGGTAAGTCAGCGCGCAAGTAGAAATTGCCAAATCGCGATAAGGCAAAAAATCAAAATGGTACGCTGTTCCCACAAGATGAGCCAAGTGGAAGTCATCAACGATGCTAATTTTGGACCCGTTGCGTTTGGCAAAATCAGTTAGGGTACTCGTGGAATTTTCATCCAGTTTGCCAACGAGCAATGGGCACTCTCTTTTAAGAATGCCGGCGTGGTTCAAGGCAATTTCTGAGGTCGTCGTCCCTAAATAATTGGTATGAACCAGCCCACTAGAAGTGACAAGGCAAAGAACCGTATTAAGCGCTTCGATGTTGCTAGCGTCATAAGCGCCGCCAAAAGCGGATTCGACAATCACGATATCCGGTTTAACTTCTTCGAAATAAAGATAGGCAATCGCTATCTGCATCTCGTATTTAGAAAGCGAAAACTTTGCAAAAAGCTTTTTATTTTCTTTAAAAAGCCTGCAAAAGTCCCCTATTTCAATAGGTTTGCCATTCAAATGGATCCCTTTGCCAACAGACAGCAAGTTCAAATCGTAGATCGCGCCGACTTTATAGCCCATCGCCAAATAAATATTTTCCAGAATATGGCAAACGGAGCTTTTGCCATTGCTTCCAGCGACATGGATCAAAGGAGAGGAGACCTTGAGCTTCGCCTTTTCGCAAAACCGCAGCCATCCCTCATTGTCAAACCGATAAGGGGCTTCTGCAAAAGCCCGTTCCACTTCTTGGTCCATATTAGTCCCCTCTTGTTTTCGTGCCTTCTCGCATCGCTTTGTTTATGCTGCGCTTGATGTCTCTTTCTTTGATGGCGTCGCGTTTGTCATGGGCTTGTTTGCCAACGGCTAAAGCGATCTCCACTTTCGCGTACCCATGAGACAAGAAAACCTTCGTGGGAACACAGGTGGTGGATTTCCCGGTCAAGTGACTGTTCAGTTTTTTGATTTCATGCTTCGTCAGCAGCAATTTACGGTCTCTAAGATGATCGACGTTGTTATAGGTCCCATCCTTATACGGCGCGATATGCATATTCGCCAAAAAAACCTCGCCATTTCGGACATATACATAACTATCGGACAAAGAAGCATTGCGAGCGCGAAGCGACTTAATTTCCGTCCCCGTCAAAACAATCCCAGCCGTCAAAAAATTAGAAAGAAAATACAAAAAATGAGCTTTTCTATTTTCTAGGAGAACAGAGGAATCGCTTTTCTTAGACATACTGATTATTTGCTGTTTTTCACAAATCGAATCGTTGCTGCGTCACTAGAGACGGATTCAACCGTGATAGTATAAGGGAAAGAGTCTCCCTTGTTCATATAGGAGCGGTTCGGGAAAAAAGAATTTCCGTATTTAGTAAGGGAAAAAGACGATCCGACCTTAAATAAAGTGGCGTTAGTCCCCGTTTTTCCTCTGGAGAAAGTATTTGTCCCGTTAGCCTCCAACAAATGAATCAACGAATAATCAGAAGAGTATGAGCGGTTTGAAGAAAGAACCATCGAGGAGTTGAATTCCTTGCTGCAGTTGGTAGCCCCTACGAAATAGAAAATCTCCTCGGAATCAAGATCGATCGAGTTCGGATCACTCACGTAGGGAGTCGATGTATAAGATCCCGTTCTGGAAGAAAAATTGCATTGAATGAGTCTGGAATCGATGTGATAAATCTTGATTCCTGGCACGGTGTAGCCCTGAGGGTAGCCTTTCATATAAGCGGTTTTGGAATCCAGCTCATTTAAGCCGTCGGGCGTGTAAAGCTCCAAAAGCATGTACTCATCCCAAAGAGTCCCATTGAACGAAGAAGTCGGAATCAGAACGCAGTCTCCCGAAGATTGCGAGGGCCGTATCGTCAAAGTCACATCATCGCCATCGATGATGTAAGGTGAGGTCCATCCTAACGCGCATTTGGTGTAGGCGTCATGATCGGTGATGTTCATATCCATCATATCAATGCCGCCGGCAGGCTGAAACGTCACCTCACTGCTGTAATAATCGTCCAGACCCATCGCATGACCGTATTCATGTATTAGGGTATGAGGATCCGCCTTTCCGCCCGCTTCAAAAAAATCGTAGGATAGCCAAACATAAGTGTTGGCTTTAGGAGAGGAAAGATTCCCATTATTGCTGCACCAAAAGGTGTAAGCCCAAAAAAGGCTGTCATCTTTATAGGTTCTTGAAGAATAAGTGAAGGTGTAGGTGCGCTTGGCGTAATTTGGGCAGGAGTAAACGGCGATAACGGCGTCAATTATCCCGTCATCATCCTGATCAAAATCAGTCAAAGGAGATGTCAAATCTTCATACGCATCCACGGCTTTGTTGACGTAGTATTGGCCGTTCAACTTGTCGGTTTCGTCGTTCAAATTGTAAAGATAATCGTTTTTTGCGGCGTTTTCGGGGGTTAATCCCGTTTGATACACCGGAGCCATATGGAAGTTTAGATGCAGTTTCCCATAGGAGGATTTCTCGTAAAAAGAAGAAACGGATTCCCAATAGCCCGTGTCATCCCCGCTTAAAGCCAAAGAAATGTTGTCCAAGATGCTTTGAGAAAAAGCATAATTGGTGAATTCGATCGGCAAGACCAGCACGTTCACTTCCCCAGTAGACGGCGGCAGATCCATGCCCCTTTGATAGGAAACATCTTGCAGAGTGGTCTTCAAAAAACCCTCTGACTGATAAACCCCATCCTCGACGTAATCCTTGCTGATGTCAGGAACGTAAGTCGAGGAAGAAGGCAAAGGAAGGATGGAATAAATATTGCAGGAAGTCAGTGAAAGAAGCGCAAGGGCAGCAAAGGGGTAAAAGAATCTCTTTTTGCTTTTTTCCATGAAGGAAGTTTAGACCTTTTCGCGTTCAAAGAACAAAGAAGTATATGGAAAAGAACATCAAGGTCGTCGCGGCCAGGATAAAGAAATGAAAGACCGTGTGATACCAGTAGTTTTTCTTTCCACCAAGCCCATAAAGAGTCGCGCCAATCCAATAAAGCACGCCAGAGCCAAGCAAGGTCAAAATGCCCGCCAAGCCAATCGAGAAATAAAGCGGATAAAAGGCGACAAGAATCGTTGAGCCGACGCCGACATAAATGACCATGGAAAGTTTGCCGTATTTCTTCAAATCGATCGAATTGAACACGATGCCCAAGATACAAAGCGCCCAAACAATCCCGAAAATTACCCAGCACCAAGGAAAGCCATCCTGAGGATTGGCCAAAGCAATCCAAGTGTATGGCGTATAAGAACCCATAATGAGAAGGAAAATGTTGTTGTGATCTAAAACGCGGAAGAGTTTTTTCGCTCGGCAAGGGCGCAAACCATGGTAAAGAGCGCTGCCAAAATAAAGGACGAGCAAAGCCAATAGATAAATAACACACGCCGCAATCGTCAAAGCATTGCCCGTCTTCGAGGCTTTAACCAAAAGAAAAGGTCCGGCAATCAAAGCGAAGATGACCCCGCAGAGATGAGAAATCGAATTCCACCACTCCTGTTTTCTTGTATAGCTAGGCAAAGCAATCTGGTCAAGCGGCATAAGAAGAGCCTCCTTTCCGCATCTAGTTTAATATACTAGTTTTCGATGTCAATAGAACTCGTTTCAAAAACTAGATGAATTTATGTTTGCCTTTCCTAACTTGATTTCGCAACTCTATAGTATTGCTTATGGTGAACCTCTTAAGGAAGCTCTTTATCAAAAATTACGAACAAGTCGACCATGAAGCCGTGCGTATAAAACACGGGAAGCTGGCGGCTGTTTTTGGCATTATCACAAACTTCATACTCGTCGCTTTGAAGCTATCGGCCGCGCTTTTACTGGCAGCCAAATCAAATTGGGTATTTTCAATGGCTTTGCTTGGAGACACCATCAACAATTTAGGGGATATTGCCTCAAGCGCCGTGACGCTGATCGGCTTTTCGATGGCTTCAAAGCCCGCCGACAAAGAACACCCTTATGGCCATGAGCGGGTTGAATACATCGCCGCCTTGATTGTCTCGATGCTCATCATCGCCGCGGCTTTGGAGCTCGGCCTTTCCTCAATAAAGGAAATCATCAACGGCTCGACGGCGGACTATGA
Organism: Paludibacteraceae bacterium; assembly: GCA_963621535.1. Classification (GTDB taxonomy): domain Bacteria; phylum Bacillota_I; class Bacilli_A; order RFN20; family CAG-826; genus Alloenteromonas. Next base: position 4,779 of record CAVFEQ010000010.1, read on the forward strand.
CGTTTATTCCATCCTCATCCTCGGCGTGGCGATCTTTTTGAAGCTTTTTCAGTCTTATGTGAATCAAGGATTGGGCAAAGCCATCTCCTCGGTAGCATTAAAGGCAACCGCCCTTGATTCGCTGACCGACGCCATCGCGACAACCATCATCTTGGTCTGCGCTTTGCTCTCTTATTTCTTAAACTGGGGTTTTCTTGACCCTTACGCCGGCATCGCCATCGCCTTATTCATCATTTATTCCGGAATCAAGATGATCAAGGAATCCAGCGATCCCCTTATCGGCCAACCCGCAAGCAAAGACTTCGAGTCGAAAATCATCAAAGAGGTTCGCTCTTACCCAGAAATACTTGGGGTCCATGACGTCCTTTGCCATGCCTATGGGCCCACGAAATACTTCGTCTCGCTGCACGCGGAAGTCGACGCCAAAAACGAATTGGCGAAAATACATGACGTTATAGACAATATCGAAGATGACATCCGAGCCAAATTTGGTTGTGAAATCACGATTCACTTAGACCCCATACAAGTCGGAGATGCAGAGACGGATGCCCTAAAGGAAAGAATCGGAAAGGCTTTGCTCACGCTGGACGATCAATTAAGCATCCACGACTTAAGAATCGTAAGGGGAGAGACCCATACAAACGTGCTTTTCGACTGCGTCATCCCCTACGACAAGAAGAAACTCACAGAAGCCGAAATATTCATGTACGTAAAAGCGACGTTCAAAGACGAGCCCAAATATAACTTCATCATCCATTTTGACCGCCCATACGATGAATGATAGTTTGGCCTTGTGGTAAAATCAGGGACGTTATGGAAATCACAAAAACAATCCCCGCAACCAAAAGCCTAATTTGGGGAGGAACAACCCTCAAGAAATGGGGGAAACCGAGCAAGGAAGCCACTATCGCGGAAGCTTGGGAGCTCTCCTTTAGAGATGACGGACCGACTCTTCTGATGGACGGAAGAGCCTTGAAAGATGTTGCGTCAAAAGACGATTTGGGCGCAAAAGTCCAACATTTTCCCTATTTTCCGGTATTGATTAAGCTGATTGATTCCGAATCAAACCTTTCGATCCAGGTTCATCCTAGCGATGACTACGCGCTTAAAAACGAGAACTCCTTCGGGAAAACCGAAATGTGGCACATCATCAATGCTAGACCTGGCGCAGGCCTCTACCTTGGCTTCAAACGCGAAACAAACGAAGAAGAGGTCCTTGCAAGAATAAACAATAATACCCTCACCGACCTTCTGCATTTCATCCCGGTCAAACCAGGAGAAAATTATTTCATTCCTTCCGGAACCGTGCACGCCATCGGGGCAGGAGTGACTCTCGCTGAGATTCAGCAAAACAGCAACCTCACCTATCGCCTATATGATTATGGACGCCTTGGCAAAGACGGGAAACCCAGGGAGCTCCATGTCGATAAAGCGATGAAAGTAGTTTCTTTCAAACCATACACCCCCATTCACTTCCCCGCGCCCATCATGGGCGAATGCCCTTATTTCCGTTCGGTTTTAGGGAGGGTCGAGAAAAAGACAATAAGCGCCCCGAAAGATAGTTTTGCCTCCATAACATTCCTTTCTGGAGAAGGGATATTCAATGGAACGGAGTTTAAGCAAGGCGATACTTTCTTTATCCCGGCTGGAAAGTCAGGCGAAATCGAAGGCGTAGGCGAATACGTTTTGACAATTGTCCCTTAAGCGTTGGCCTTAAATTGCTCAAAGCAAATCGCGGCGGCGCCATAAATGCCGGCATCGCTGCCAAGAGAAGAAACGAGGACGTCGGTTTTCGGCGCTTTTTCTTTTAGTAAGCCATATCCGTTCATCACCAGATATTTTTGCACGCGGGAAGTGAGGTTCGTTCCTTGTTTAGAAACGCCACCACCCAAAATAATGGCTTCTGGACGAAGGGCGTTGCAAATATTCAAACAGCCTTGGCCCAAACGTGCCACATAGTTATCAATCACTTCTTTCGCGGCAGGATCACCCATCTTTTCGGCCTTGAACACAACCGCACCCGTCATGTTATTGGGAGATTTGCAGAAATCCCACATCAGCGATTCAGGATGGTTGACCATAGCCATTGCCGCATCATGGCAAAGAGCGGTCGCGGAAGCATAAGCCTCTAGGCATCCTTTTCTTCCACAGGCGCAAGACCTGCCGTTAACGTCAATGCTGATATGCCCTAGTTCAGCCCCTTTTCCTTCGTTTCCTGAGTAAATGTGCCCATCAAGATAAAGCCCGGAACCGACGCCAGTTCCCAAAGTAAGGAAAACGACATCCTTATATTCTCTAGCGATGCCGAAATGGACTTCCCCAAGAAGCGCCGCGTTCGCGTCATTATCGATAAAGGCAGGTTTATGAAAAATGTTTTTGAAGGGCACGACGAGGTTGAAGTCTCTCCACCCGAGGTTCGTGGCGTAATCACAGGTCCCTCTTTTCGGGTTGATTCCGCCCGGGCAGCCGATGCCAATGCCTAAAATATCTTCGTCTTTAAGCACCCAGTTCCTTTGAACTAGATCAAGCAAATCATTCAATGTTTGTTCTTGGGGCGCGCCTTTTTTCACGGGCAAAATGAACTTGTTCAGCAATTCGCCGTTTTCTGAGACGAAAGAAGATTTAATTGTCGTCCCGCCAATATCAACACCTAAAACGTACTTCATAATTTCCTAATAAGGATACTCAAAAAGCAGGACACCTTCCTAGCAAATGGCCGATTTATGATAAAAAAGAGACAATTTGAGTATATTTACTCACCTTTGCACCGATTGAAAAGAACATCGATTAACGCCGCTAAGTAATGACCGTTAACGCAATCCCTCAAAGCATATGCGTATTTGACGGGAACCCCGCCCATGATCACATTGCGCAACGGCGTTTCCTCGAAAAAGGCTTTTTCGGATTCATGACCGAGTTCACTAAGATGGGCTTTTTTATCCGCGAGCGAAAAAATCTTCTTTCCAATCCACGTCCTGGAAATATCAGAGAAAGTTGAATTCAAATTAAAAGGTCGGCTCTTCGGATCGCGCTCCATGCGAATATGGCCACCATAAAGAGCTTCGAAGTCATTGTCGAATTGAAGGAAGCCATCTCTAGTCGGTGAGTAATAAGTGGGCATTTTGAGCCTTGCTGATTCAATGATATCGTTTGAGCTCAGTTGCAAAGGGACGCTGCATTTGATGTCCTCACAAGACTCGCCGGCCTCGATTAGGACATTGCCTCTTTCAACTTTCCAGGAGGAAGAAGGAATATCAAAGACTTTGAAGTCATCAAAATTAACCGAGAATTGCACGGTTATTGAACTTTTTGCAGGGATTTCCGCTTTTGCAAAATCAAGCAAGACCCGTTTGGGTCGGAAAGCGTTCTGCTGTCCTTCATATTCATAATAAAGCTCAACCACCTTTTTCACCGGGAAGGCGGAACTGTTGGAAACAGTGATTTCCACATTCGCGGTTTCCCCTTTGCTAAGGCTCGCTTTGCTTATCGTCATTTTTTTAAAGGAGGTCTTCGCATAAGTTAGCCCATAGCCAAATGGGTAATTCACTTCCTTGCCTACGGTTAGGTAGTAACGATACCCAACATAAATCGATTCGCGATAAAGAGAGGTCCTTTCTTCGCCGGGATAGAAGCCGAAAGAAGGAACGTCAGAAATGTGTTTCGGCCAGCTCTCCGAGAGTTTTCCGCTAGGGCAAGCCTTGCCTAAAAGCAGATGGTTAATCGCCTCTCCGCCCCCTTCTCCCGGGAGATACATCAGCAAGATTGCCTTGGCTTTGTCTTTGAAAGGAAGCTCAACCGGGGCACCGCAGCTAAGCACGACAATGATATTTTGATTCACTTCATAAATTTCATCGAAAAGGCGGAGCTGCTCTTCAGGAAGATGGATGCTCTTCCGGTCCAACCCTTCGCTTTCATAGCTCGCAGGCAGGCCCATAAACAGAATCACGTTCTTGTATTTGGACGCCAAATCCACCGCGGAGACAAACGCCTCGACATCCCCATCCGTCCAAACGGAATCAAGATCATAGCCGTTAGCAAAAGGGATCTCCTTTATTTTTTCATCTGGCGTTTCTTTCAAAGCATCCAAAAAGGAAACCAGCTTATGAGGGACAACATGACTTGAACCGGCCCCTTGGTAGCGAGGGGAACGGGCAAATTCACCGATAACGCAGCAATCGCGGTAATTTTTCAAAGGCAGGGCGCCTTCGTTTTTAAGAAGGACCGCGCTTTGCTCGGCGACCTCAATCGCCACGGCATGGCCGGCATCCATCGTGTAATCTGTGTCTTCATCAAAATCGGCGTTGCCTTTTTGCGATAACGCAACTAGTCTCGCATAAGAATCATCCAAAGCCTTTTGGGAGAGTTTTCCTTTCTTGACAGCCTTCGCAAGCTGTTTGCCTCTGCTTTTCAACATGCAAGGCATCTCCAGATCAAGGCCGTTGTTATGGGATAAGACAGGGTCATTAACCGCTCCCCAATCCGACACCACAACGCCGCTAAAACCCCACTCCTTTTTCAAAATATCCTGCAAAAGCCAACTATTTTCACACGCATAGACGCCGTTGATCTTGTTATAGCTTGCCATGACGGCCCATGGGGAAGACTCTTTGACTGCGATTTCGAATGGTTTCAAATAAAGCTCCCTTAGGGCTTTCGCATCCACCACGGAGTCATTCACCATGCGATAGTATTCTTGGCTATTGCAAGCAAGGTGCTTAAGGCACCCTCCCACATTCATGTCTTGAAGGCCGTTAATATAAGACGCCGCCATTTTCCCGGATAAAACCGGGTCTTCCGACAGATATTCGAAATTCCTTCCGCACAAGGGGTTCCGCTTGATGTTAGCCCCTGGGGCTAGAAGCATTTGAGTCCCCTTAAGCTTGGCTTCTCTTCCCAAAGTTTGGCCCAATTTCCGTTCTAGGTTTTTGTCCCAGCTGCAAGCGGTTAGGCAAGGGGCAGGAAAGCAAACCGCGGGTTCGCTTATTTTCAAATTGAAGTCCGTGTCATTGTTGACCTTTCTTAAACCGATTGGCCCATCATGCATCTCTACCGGTTTTATATTCAAACGATCAATACCATACGTAAACCAGGAACCGTTTCCAGAGAGAAGTGTGGCTTTCTCCAAATTTGTTGGGGGCTCAATCTTGCCATTCTTTTTGCTCATACCCCCAAATTATCTCTTTTCTTTCCCTTGAGAGAAACCTTATTTATCATTGTCTCATGCAAAAAACCATCTATCTCGCCGGCGGATGTTTCTACGGAATTCAATCCTATTTCTGCCAAGTTAAAGGAATCAATTCCACAACTTGCGGCTATGTGAACGGAACAAGCGCTTCCCCAAAGCACGAGGACGTTCTATCGGGCAGGGCCGACCATCTAGAGGCCATCAAACTAGATTACGAAGAAAACGTGATTAGCCTTCATGAGATTCTCAACCATTATTTAAGAATCGTTGATCCCTATTCCGCCTACCGCCAGGGCGACTATGCAGGCCACTGCTACGGATTAGGAATCTACTATACTGACATCCTAGATGGCGTCGCCATCGTGCGTTACATCACCACTCACACCAGACCAGGCCATTACATCGATATTCGAAGATTCGAAAATTTTTATCCGGCTGAGCAAAAACATCAAAACTACGCAAAAAGCCATCCTAATTGGAATAATCCTGTAAATTTGGGCCTCTTAAAAGAGGAAGAAAAGAAATAAATAAACCGAGTTTAATAAGGCAAGGAATCGACGATGATGCCGATTTTTCCATTTGTTTTGTCAGCAAAAACCTTGAAGGTCAGCTGAAACGCTGTTCCCTCTTCATCATCATTGAAAACGATAAAGTAGGTTGTTTGATAGGTCCCGCCATCTTTGAAGCTCTCTTCGCTCCATTCGTCGTCACAGGCATTCGCGTAGCCATCCGGAATTAGATTGGACACGACAAAAGACTCCGCTTCAGAAATCGAAGTCAAACCGGCAGGATAAACCGTCAAAGTGTAAGTACCATCGCCGTTGTCTTTGGGAACCCCGTAGCCTTCATCGCCGCTACTCAATTTGAAGTAGTCATTGTACATGGAAGCCACTTCCATGATGGCGGATTCGCTATCATAAGAAGGAGGAATCGAGACTTTGGCCATAGCGGTACGCGGCGTGCTTTCTCCCTGAGCGAGAATTGTCGCAGTAATCGTGGCGAAATCCCCGGGAACCGCATCTTTTGATGCCGTCACAACGCCATTCTCGTCGACGGTGAATTTATCGTTATCAGAAGAAAATGAAACTTCCCCGATAAGTAAATCGCGGATGATTTCCAGAGCATAAGTCCCACCCGCCTGGATGTTGACATCATTGCATTCAAAACGGAAATCCGCGACATGCTTGGACCCAGATCCACGAGTAATCGTAATGGTTGTAACATCCATGTAACGGCTAAGTCCAATAAGAACAGTGCCGTTAGCGTCTTCGAAAGCGAGGTCATAGGAATAGCTGGCGACCTTTGCCCAACCCATCTTTTTGAAGGAGGAAGCGAAATAGTTATAGGCCTTGCGGGTGTCATTTCCTGCATAATCAACAGTCTTTTCCTTATCGAAAATCTTGATGCTGATTTTGGTGCCTTCCTTAGCTAAATCCTTGGCTTTTGCGGAGATTTCATCTTCATCGGTTGGATCATCGATATCGTAATAATCAGGATCGATGAGGATTTCTTCGTAAATCTCGTCATAGATATCCTCGTAATTTGCCGTTTCAACGCGGCAGGTCTTATAGTCGCTATAAGAGGAGAAATCAAACGAAGGGACGCTAACCCCATCAAGCTCGTTTTTAGCCAAGAAGGAATTAATCTTTGCTTCAGGCCACCCTTCCACCACATCGTCATAAGGCTCGTCGATGGTCGCGAAGTAGATTCTGAAGGCGCGCTCGTAGTTTGCATAATCCGTGGTCATCTCTGCCTTTAAATACCAGGTCTCGCTCCAATCCGTGTACCAACGGTAATAAGAATCAAAAACCGCATTGGTTTCTGCCATCAGATCCTCGTAAGCAAGGGTAGGATCTTCCTCGGTATCAGCATAAATGTAGCTCGCGCCTTTTTTGGTGCAGTAGTAATACTTATCGATGTCATCCGCGCTGAACTCGGGAATGGAAAAGCCTGTGACCTCTTCAAAAGAAGATACGAATTCACTCGGCCACGTCGAGGATTCATAAACTTCGTAGTGATAAGAAAAAGCGATGCGATTCCCAAAGAAATAATAAACGGAAGCATAAATAGGAGCCCCATCTGTAGCCTTTTTTTCAAGAACCCAAGAGGAATATTCTTTGCTCTTTTCTTCGTTCAAAACCCATCCATCGGACTGCAGTATTTCGACGTTGTCCTTAGTGAAATCTTTCGCGCAGAGGTCATAGACGACGAAATTGTCTTCCGTGCTGGCATAAGCCTCATATGAAACGCCTATTTTGAGTTTAGCAGGGACAATGGTCAAAGTTCTCTCGAAACTCCTTTCCGCGGATTTCCTCCACTCGGCGCTGGAATCATCCTCAACCACCATGTCGTTGTAGCATTGAATAACGTTGCAAGGATCATTCGAATAGGGGCTCGAACAGAAATAATAGGTAATGTCATAACCCGTTTTCCCGTCCGGTGAAATGCGGGTCAACTCATAATAAGAGGTGCCATCAGAGGACTCCTGAGCGATGTTCCCGTTGTAGTCCCTGATGCCAGTCCAGCCTTCTTTTTCAAGGTCTTTGTAATAATCGCCAATCGTGAAGACTTCCGCGAAATTCACAATCTCTAGATATTTGGCCCCCTCATCGTCAACCATTTCATTAACAGAGACGTAGCTTAAAAACCCGGCTGGATAAGGCAAAACTTCGCCGCAATATTTAAGGAGAAGCTCTTTTTCATCTTCATCCCACTCCCCCCGGCTATCATCACTAGATTCGGTAGAATCGCTTGATTCAGAAACCGTGGACGACGAAGAGCTGGAACTTTCAGAAGAAGTCCCGCCTTGGCAGGATGCCAAAAGGAAGGCGGATGCGCTTAATCCCAATAATATTCTCATTTTCTTTTTCATAATCTTTAGCCTCAAAACCATGTGAGACTTTATCCCCAAGACAAGCAAAAGTAAACGAATATCGACGCCGACCCGGAGGCGCTAAAAACGAAGAAAAAAGATGAACCTCGCGATTCATCTCTAAGTTCTTGGTGGACCTTATCGGGATCGAACCGACGACCTCCTCCATGCCATGGAGGCGCTCTCCCAGCTGAGCTAAAGGCCCAATTTCACCGCGCTCTTCGCGCGTTCATTACTCTACGCGCCCGGATTAGCGGTGTCAACAAAAAATCACTTCGTCCCCGAAATGCGTTCCTCGATCAAATTCGCGGCTATCTCCACGCACTTGGAGCAAGGGCAAAGGCACACGCCGGTTTCTAACCCTTTGAGATCTTTGCAGATAAGCGCGCCGGCCTTTTCTTCGAAAGCCCGATTCAATTCCTTGGCTTTCACCATTTTATTCCCCTTGCCTTCGATGCAGCCTAAAACCAAGGCGGCGCCCAGTAAAGCCCCACAGGTGCTGGTCGCGTTCCCCATGCCGAACTGAAAATAAGAGCCTAAAGCCTCCAGTTTCTCCGGTGGAAGATCGAGCAAATCTTGATAAGCAAGCAAAATGGCTTGGGTGCAATTGCATCCCGAGTTCTTCAGCTCAACTGCCTTTTCTACGCGGTTCATTGTTTGATTTTCGTTACGGGCCTCACCGGCTCATCAATGGCTTCAATCTTCTCGATGACGACCGGATTGAGTGGGCAGTCCCTATGATCGGTCCGGACCGTAGCGATTTTATCCAACACATCAAAGCCATTCGTGAGCTTGCCAAAAGAGGCATATTGCCCATCAAGATGAGGGGCATCCTTATGCATGATGAAAAATTGGCTCGAAGCGGAATCAGGGAACATGGTCCTGGCCATGGAGAGAACTCCGCGGGTATGGAGCAAGTCATTTTTCACTCCGTTAGACGCGAACTCCCCCTTGATCGAATAATCAAGATGCTTGCCTTTGAGGTCCCCCCATCCGCCTTGGATCATGAATCCTTTGATGATGCGATGGAAAACAAGGCCGGTATAAAAACCGGAGTTCACGAGTTCCACGAAGTTGGCGCAGGTATTAGGCGCGGCCTCCCAATCGAGTTCCGCCTCCATAACACCGTAATCTTTCACAGTGATGCGAATCATTTTCAATTCCTTCTTTCGGGGGTAATTATGAGAGCATCCGCAAAACAAAACTAGCAATATTAAAGAGGGATGGTATATTACTCGACGCCTTAGGGTGAATTTATGAAAGTATTGCTCTTCGCCATTCTTGACCACGTCCCTGCCTCCGAGCAGCTTATCCGCGCTTTATCCAAAGATGGATATAACGGAACCGTCATTCCGACAGAAGGGATGCATCACATTTTTCCTGAGTTCAACGACGGGAAATCCAAAGCGATTTCCTTAGCCGCCTTGACTGACGACGTCCCGAACGGAAACTTCACCCTGTTCATCGCAATCGAAGAAGAAAAGCTCCCAGCCTTGCAGGAAAAAATCAGAGAAGCCACGTTCAATTTTACAAAAGTCAAAGGAGGAATGTTCGTTCTTCCTGTAAGCTCAGTAGAAGGGTTCTTCTAAATAAAAAACCGCCAAATGGCGGATTTTTTCTTGTTGGCGGGCCCGAGGCGATTCGAACGCCTGACCTTCCCCTTAGGAGGGGGACGCTCTGTCCAGCTGAGCTACGGGCCCTTATGGGCAAGGCAAATTATATGCGCAACCATGCCGGAAGAAAAGCCGAAGAAAAAGGAGCTTTAGAGGTTTCAGAACTTGTTCAATATGGTTTGCTCTCTTTAATCTACGCTTACGTTCGAACCTCCTGGCTAGATTGTTCGGAAACTCATCCAGAAAATCGATTTTGGGAATCTTTTACGCTTACAGTTCGACGTAAAAAGGGCGGTTCCCCGCCCTTATATAATATGGATTGGTCGGAACGACGGGATTCGAACCCGTGACCTCCTGGTCCCGAACCAGGCGCACTACCAAACTGTGCTACGTCCCGATTTGCTCGCACTAAAGCGCGCGAGCGATAGTATAAACCCCCAATTAAAAGAATTCAAACAAGGACATTTGGTTGGTTTCGCCCATGCCTTTTAATACGCCGAGGGCATCCAGATCTTTAAGATTCGTCCCGTTGAGTTTCGTTCTAGCAAGCAGATCTTCCTTCGAAAGGAACTTCCTGCCATCTTTTCTTGCCTCCACCACGCTTTGCGCAGCGTTTTCGCCAAGCCCATCAACGACGTTGAACGCAGGGATAAGCGCATTGTTTTCATGGTCGGCGACCCAAAGCTTCGCCTGAGATTTATACAGGTCGATGTTTGAGACTTTATAGCCGCGCTCATACATCTCAAGAGCGACATAATCCGTCTTCAAAATGTTCTTCTCTTTCGGAGATAATGGGTTATTGCGGTCATTTTGCCGTTCGGTGAGGGTTTTAATCTGCTCAATCAAGGCATCTTCGCCAGCGAGCATGACCTTCAAATCCCAAGCGTCGCTGCGGATGGAGAAGAAAACACTGTAGAACTCAAGAGGATGATAGAGCTTAAAATAAGCCACTCGCACAGCCATCATGACGTAAGCAGTCGCGTGTCCGCGAGGGAAGAGGTATTTGATCTTCTTGGCGGATTCAATATAGAACTCGGGGACATGGTGCGCCCTCATGTCATTCTCGAAGTCTTCCGTTAAGCCTTTTCCGTGGCGGACATCCTCCATGATTTTGAAGGCTTTCCCTTTTTCGATGCCGCAGGAAATCATGTAGGTCATGATATCGTCGCGGCACCCGATGACGCCATGGAGGTCGGTGGTCCCTGAAAGAATGAGGTCTTCGGCGTTGCCCGCCCAAACATCTGTTCCGTGCGAGAGCCCAGACATGATGAGAAGGTCGTTGAACGTTTTCGGCTGAGCTTCTTCTAGCATTCGCTGAGCGAGGCCCGTTCCGAATTCAGGAAGGGCGAGCGCACCCGTCTTTTGCTGCATATAGTTCCGGTGCAGATTCAACTCTTTCGGCGAGTTGAACAAAGACAAAACGCGTTTGTCATTCATCGGAATCTCGCGGACCTTCACTCCGGTCAAGTCACGGTAATAACGCATCGCCATCGGATCGACATGGCCCAAAATGTCGAACTTCAGAAGCTCATCGTGCATGGAATGGTAATCGTAATGGGTGGTAAGCCATTCCGATTTCAAATCATCGGCAGGATGTTGAACGGCCGTGAACTCATAGATGCTTCTTTCTTTGGGGACGACGACAATGCCGCCAGGGTGCTGGCCGGTGGTACGTTTTACGCCCGTGCATTTTGCCGCAAGGAAGCTGATGAAGTTTCCGTTGATTTTGGTTACGTCTTTCCCTATTTTTTCAAAATAACCCCTAACATAGCCAAACGCGGTCTTATCGGCGACGGTTTCGATCGTCCCAGCGCGGTAGACCTGCTTCGCGCCCAAATGGACTTTGGTCATTTGGTGGGCAAGATGCTGTGCCTCGTCCTCGAAGTTCAAGTCAATGTCAGGGACCTTGTCCGCATTGAAGCCAAGGAAGGTTTCGAAAGGAATATTCTGCCCGTCGATTGTGAGTTTGCTACCGCATTTAGGGCAGGCCTTCTCCGGCAAATCGAAGCCGGATTTAACTTCAGGGTCATTGCTGAACTCCAGATAATGGCAATGGGGGCAATGCCAGTGAGGGGGTAAAGGATTAACTTCGGTAATATCCGCGGTAGTCGCGGCAAAAGAAGATCCGACAGAGCCGCGGGAGCCGACGATGAAATGTTTCGGGGCGTTCTCGACGTCTTTGATCAGAAGATGGGCGATGTAATAAGTAACCGCATAGCCATTGCCGATGATACCGGTGAGTTCCCTCTGCAAACGCTCCCAGGCGAACTGAATCGCTTCTTGGACTTTGGGGTCATTATCCTTTCCCAAATAATCGTATCGCGCGTGGAAATTGGACTCGCAAAGATTGCGAAGGATCAAATCCGAATGAGGCAGGTTCTCATTTGGGGTATAGGTGCCTGAAAGCATTGGGACGATGTCATCTCGAATTTGATCGGCAACCCAGTTCGAATTTTTGATGACGTATTCTCTCGCCTCTTCCTCAGGGAGCCAAGCACGGAAAGAATCAAGCATCTCACGGGTGGAACGGAAATGCTGGTCTGGATTTTCAAAAAGAGGTCTTCTCTCTCTTGCCGGCGGATTCAATGGGTGCGACCCATTCCCAACGCCTTTGGAATAAACATAGACGTCACGGCAGATTTTGTCTTCCGGATTGACATAATGGCAGTCGCCTGTAGCTACCACGGGAACTCCGGCGATCTTCGCTGCGGCAATGATGTCTTTCAATGTTTGAATGAGCTGATCCTTGGAGTGGATCCTGCCCATGTTGATCAGATAAGAATAGTTCTCTAGAGGCTGAATTTCGATGTAGTCGTACCAGCGGATGGCTTCCACCAAATTGTCGCGGTTGCGCGTCGTGGCGATCTCGAAAATTTCACCGTTGAAGCAAGCGCTGCCCACCATGAAGTTCTCGCGATACTCGTTAATCAGCTCGCGAGGAGTTTTGGGCAAAGAGGCGCGTTCAAGGTAAACAGTCTCCCCTTGGGTTATGATGCGGTATAAATCCTGCAAACCTTGGGTATTTTTAACCAAAACGGTCGTATGGAAGCTCTTGATGTGCTTGCAGAAGTTGGTAAAGCGTTCGCAGTCTGCGTTATATTTTTTCTCTGCCGCTTCCTTAATGAGAGGATCATCAGACTGCAAGTCAGGGTCATTCTCGTTCCCGTTTTCAATTTTGAGATCAGCCAAGTCACAATGCCTGATGCCCGGATGGTCCTTTTCCAGACGAAGGATAATCTCCTGCCAGCCATCGTTTAAGCATTCCGAGTCGTAATCGGCGCGGTGAGCCTTTTTTTCATCGTAGACGTTAAGCCCGAGATTCTTCAGCATCGCCTGCTCGTTATGACGTCCCGCCGAAGGGAAAAGATAGTGAGACAAAGGCAGCGTATCGACGATCGGATTGGCAATGTGATCGGGAAAAGGAGTGTCCGGATGAAGCGTCTTGTTTCTTTCTAAAGCCGCATTGAGCATGCCGATATCGAAAGTGGCGTTATGGGCGACGAGGATGTTGTCCCCGAGGAATTCCATGATTTGCGGAAGAACCTCTTCCATCGTTGGAGCGTTCGAGAGGTCTTCTTCCGTAATATGGTTGATCGCCATGGCTTCTTTGGCGTGCTCAAGATCGATGTCTGGTTTGATGAATGTATCAAAACGCCGCAAAACCCGCCCCTTTTCGATAATGACGCCACCGAATTCGATGATTCGCTCATAGCGCGCAGAAAGGCCGGTGGTTTCGGTATCGAACACGCAATAGCGGGCTTCTCTTAAAGATCGCTCGCACGGGTTGAAAATATAGTTCTGCTTTAAATCGAAAGTGTAAAGCTCAGCCCCATAGATAATTTTAAGAGGCTTCTCATCCAAGCCCTTCTTCTTAATGCGTTTGGCATCGGCATCATGCGCGGCCTGCGCAGCAGGAAAGCCTTGGACGACGCCGTGATCCGTCACGGCGATGGCTTTCATGCCCATGTGCTTAGCAAGGTTATAGTAGTCGTCCATTTCGGCTACGCCGTCCATGGTCGACATTTTGGTGTGCAAATGGAGCTCAACGCGTTTCTCTTCTTCGGGATCATCCCTTAAAGGCTTAGGAGGGAGAGGATCGATAAAGTGAGCGATAACCACAAGCGTCCCGCGATATTTATCTCTATCAAGAGCCCCGCGAATGCGCACGTTGATGCCATCTTTCACAACGGATAGCTTTTCTTGGTTGAGCCTTTTCCCTTCAATCGCTTTCACTGAAATGGCATTCGTGGTGTCGCCGACGCCAAAAGTAACGATTTTTTTCCCGCTTTTTGCAATGCGGGACTCGGTTTGGAAAACCTCGCCAGTGAAATCAACATTCACCAGGCCGAGGCTTTCGATTTCCTCGAGTTTCTCAATAATCGTGTAATCGCCAATGGAGAACACCCTTTTCCGGTTTCTTTCCTCTTCCATGGCCTTTTGATTGGCAAGAAGCTGATCCATGAGAACTTCTTCGCCTGCTTGCTGGTTCTTGTCGAATTCCATCTGAATGTGGGCCTGAATCTCTTCATCGCTCAAACGGGCAAGAGAGTCTTCTTCCTGCTCATCGTCGAAAGTAGGCGCCAGGGGCTCACTCTCTAATTCTTCAAACATTTCTTTCGCAGTCTCTTGGGCTGCGTTTTGAAGCTCGGCTTCGCTCACGATTTCGGTTTCCTTTTTTTCCTCAACGACTTCGGAAGAGAGGCTGACGTGATAGCCTAGCCAATCCAGCAAATCCTGGAATTCTCGAACGTTCTTGGATTGTTTCTTTTTTTGCCCTTCGCTAGAGAAAACGAAAACAAGCGTGCAGCTATCTTCTACTCTTGTAGAAAAATCGCATTGAGAAGAAACGCGGTCGAAATACCAATCCTTAAACAACGTTTCGGCATCTTCCGCGGTAGGCATTTGCTCATAACGGAAAGTCAAATCGTAAGGGTAAGAGATCTTCAAGAGGCCAGACTGAAAAGAAGAAAGCAAACGATAATCCCAGGGACATGGTTTTAGGATTTCCATGATCATCTGGTTCCGGTTCTTTTGATTTCTATGCAGCTTCGTGAATTTTAGCTCATAAAAGCCGGTCTCTTCTTGCAAGCCGATAGAAGAAAGAAAACGCATCATCACTTCGTCCATACGTGTACCTGCCTCAACCGATAAGTTGAATAATGTCTTTGACCATGATGGCCACCATCAAAAGGATAAGGAGTCCCAAACCCACAAAAGAAACGATCGATTTTACTTTTTCAGGGACTTTCTTCTTGCTGATCCCCTCAATTACCGTCACTAGAAGCGCCCAGCCGTCAAGACCTGGGAAAGGGAGCAAATTGAAGAAAGCCAGATTGATGGAAATGAGCCCCGCATAAAGGAAAACATAACCTACTCCGCCCATGGCCTCCACCGAAGGCAAAGCCGCGGTCATTCCGATGATGCCGGAGACGTTCTTGAAGCCTCCCGTAAACAAAGAGCCGATTCCCTGCACAACGGCGCCGCAAGAATAGGGAACGAGCCTTGCCCACTCTCCCCACGTCTGCTGGAAAGAGAGGGTATTCTGGATGGTAGGAAGATAGATTCCGGTGGATTGCACTTTCCCTCCCTGGACGCTAATCTCGAAATTGGTGAGGGTTTTGCGGTTTTCATAAGCGCTTTGCCAATCTTTGCTGAACTTCTCGTTTTTAATGGGCAAGAAGGTCAATTGGGGGATGGTGATTTTGCTGCCATCCGCAAGATTGCCTATATTGAGGTATTCCAACGTGAGCTTGGCGGACTTATTCAATCCGAGCTCGCCATAGCCCTCCAGATCGTCTCCTTCCAAGTAATAGTAAACCGACTCGGAGAGATCCTTGCCCTTGACTAGGTTCTGGGGGACGAAGGTTACGACGTAGTTCTCGCTCATGCCCGTTACGGCAACGCCAGAGCTTAACCCAAAGCCATAAAGCGAGCCATTTGCGCTCTCCTGATGAGGCAATAGCAAAACGTAATCCTGAGCCTGGTATGTTTCTTTCCCATCCTCAGACGACTCAAGGAAGCTTTTGATTTCCTCGCTATAAGTCGGGGCGAGGTAATAGCAGTCGATTTTGATCTCGCTAGACAAAGAGATTTGCGCATCCGCTTTGTAAGCGGAGTAATAATGAGGGCAGCAAGCGGAAACATAGATAAGAACCAAGCCGAGCACGAAATTCATGGTCACGCCCGCGAGCAAGACAATGGATTTCTTCCACTTTGGGATGCGCTCAAGAGAACGTGACTCTTCTGGCACCTCAACGCCATCTGGCACAACCCCGGGCTCGCCATACATCGAAACGTAGCCCCCGAAGGGAAGGACGCACAGCTTGAAGTAGGTTTCCCCCTTCTTTCGCTTCTTCTTGATGATGGCCGGCCCAAAGCCAATCGAGTATTCGAAGCAATAGACGTTGAAAGCCTTCGCAGCAGCCAAATGCCCGGCTTCATGAATGGAAATCAGCACGCCCAGGATGACGAGCATCAAGATAATATTTCCGATGGTTGTAAGTATTTGAGTCATGCCTCTCTCCTCTTCATTTTCTTTTGGATGAATAGTCTAGCATAAGCATCCGCGGTTCGTATTTGCCGCAACGACGGATGCTGAATTACCGGTAAAGAAGTCGTTGCGCTCCGAACAAAGGTATCGATGTCCAAGAAGGATATTTTCCCGTTTAAGAAGGCAAAGACGGCCTCTTCATTTGCCGCGTTTAAGGTGGCTGTGCAAGTGCCTCCCGCCCGATAAGCATCCAGCGCGATGCCGGGAGATAAATAACGTTTCGGGTCGAACTTATGGAAGTGGTATGGCGCCAATTCGCTTAGTTTTCTCACCTTAACCGGGGTAAAGGGAACATCGCCCATCATCAAGGCATATTCAATAGGACCACGCATGTCAGGCTTTGAAACATCCGCCAAATAGGTTCCGTCTTTGAGCAGAATAAGCGAATGAACCCATGATTCGTCATGCATCAAAATCTCGATTCGATTTAGGGGAAGACGGAAAAGACGAATCGCCTCAATGACCT
This sequence comes from Paludibacteraceae bacterium, assembly GCA_963621535.1. Classification (GTDB taxonomy): domain Bacteria; phylum Bacillota_I; class Bacilli_A; order RFN20; family CAG-826; genus Alloenteromonas. The sequence goes on from CAVFEQ010000010.1 coordinate 21,465, forward strand.
CAAAGCCTTTGTTCATCATGGTCGCGGAATCAATGGTGATCTTCGCGCCCATGCTCCAAGTGGGATGGGCCAAAGCCATCTCGGGGGTTACGTCAACAAGCTCTCGTCTTGCTTTGCTCCGGAACGAACCGCCACTGGCCGTGATCAGAACTTTGTCTAATTGATCAGGATCGATGCAAGAAAGGAGCTTGGCGATGGCAACGTGCTCGGAATCGATTGGATAGAGTTTTCCTTTGCCGCTGTCTAATGTTTTTTGAATAAGTTCTCCGCCCACCACAAGGGATTCCTTATTCGCTAGGCAAAGGATCTTGTCTTCGTTCAAAGCGGTCAAAGAAGGAACTAGACCCGCAAAACCAACAAGCGAGTTCACCACCATTTGCGAAGGACACTCCTCAATGATGGAGACCAAACCCTCATCGCCGAAGAACCAGCGCAACGAGGGATATTCCTCTTTTAGGCGGGAAAAATCCTTTTCTTCCTGCACGCAAACATGGCTTACGCTAGGAAAACGATTGAGAATTGCGGAGATTTTGTCAATTTGATGCCCAACGGAGATGCCTTTTAGGCAAAATTTTGAATGATGCTTTTCCAAAACATCGAGGCTTTGGGTCCCAATCGAACCGCTTGCCCCTAGAAGCAAGATGTCTTTCATAAAATAAAGCCGGTCACCGAAGAGAGGAGTTTTACCTCAGGCTCCATCCAATAGATGCCGATCATCGCAATAACGGAAATGCCAAGGATGGTGAAAATGCAGCTGTCCACGCGGTCAAGCACGCCGCCATGAGGCCCTAAGACGTGGCTATAGTCCTTGAAGCCAAAATGCCTTTTGATCAAAGAGAAGGAAAGATCGCCCAAATCGCCAAGCCCCGGGGCAAGAAGAGAAGCAATTACAATCATGTACCAATGCTTTAAATCAAACACGCCCGGCAACATATCCAGTTTAAAGTAGGAGAGAACAAGCCCGTAGGCGCAAAGAAATGCCGAGGTCATTCCCCAACCAATGAAAAAGCCCTCCCAGGTCTTTTTCGGCGAAACCCGCGGATTCATATGATGACGTCCGAAGAGCATCCCGCCAAAAAAGGCGAAAGTATCATTAAGCAAAGCACCCAAGCAAGCAAAGACGATTAGCTCAAGGCTTTGGAAATAACGGAATCCAGGATCGCTTGTCTTCCAGATCAGAGTGCTAGGCTTAGCCACAAACGGCACATAACGAAGATACATCGCAGCCTGCAGGCCAAGCCCGACAAGCACCACCATCGTGAAATAGTAGCAAATATCAGTGAAGGAAAAGGTCTCCTGGCCAATCGAAAGCCAGAAGAAAACCAGAATCATCGCGCCTAGAACAATGGGCGACACGCTAAGAGAGCTCCCATTCGTGCCAAATCCGTTCGAAAGATAATCCCCTTCCAAAGAGAAGGAGAAATCTTTGATATAGCCGTATTCTTCATATTGAGAAACAAGCCCGTCCCCATAGCTTTTGAAGAAAGCCCAATTGGTAATCAGGAAAAGGAAGACGTAAACGATGAGGTAGATATACCATTTCGCCTTCTTCTGAGGGGCACGGACGATTTCGTAACCGGCCATCGCTCCAACCACAAGCACCAAAGCGAACCAAAACCACCCCCCGAAAATCAAGCAAGGCAAAACGGCGGCGATCATGATAATGGCCACGATGACGCGGGCGCGGATGTTCTTTTTTCCTTTCTCAGAGATTTTGTTGATCTCAAGGGAACCGACTTTCACCGTCTCAGGGAAATCTTCTTCTTTGACAGGGTTGATGGTTTCCAAATCTTGCCGTTCCTCACTCATTTTTCAAACCTCCATAACGTCTATTTCTCTCTTGAAATTCTTGCAGGCATTTAATGAATTCGGCACGGTTGAAATCAGGCCACTTCGTAGGCGTGAAGACGAACTCGGCATAAGCGTTCTGGTAAAGCAGATAATTGGAAAGTCGCTGCTCGCCCGATGTGCGAATCATCAAATCGATGTCAGGCATACCAGAAGTATAAAGATAATCGGCAAACTTCTTTTCATCGATCGTCGAAAGATCGGTAATGACCCCGTTTTTATACTCTTCTGCAATTGTTTTGGCCGCGCGAACGATATCATCCCTACCGCCATAATTCAGGCAGACATTAATCACCCAATTCGAGTTGTCTTTTGTGCGCTCAATCGCGTTTTGGCAAACGATTCTGGTCTTCTCGCGGATTCTAGAAAGATCGCCAGAGACGCGGATTTTAGTTCCAATGGAATCGAGGTAATCAATCTTTTTATGAAAGAATTCCTCCAAGTAATCCATCAAGTGGTCTATTTCCTCTTGGGGACGGTTCCAGTTCTCCGTCGAGAAAGCATAGATGGACATATACTTAATGCTGAATTCGCGGCAAGTCTCAAAGATATCGATGATGCGGTTGCAGGCCTCATGATGCCCAAAATGACGCGGCAAGCCCCTTAGTTTTGCCCATCTTCCGTTACCGTCCATGATGAAAGCGACGTGGTCGCATTTTTTCGTCAGGTGGAAATTCGGATTGGGCTTGGTTTTCATTGCTAAAAATTATATAGCCCAAAGGGCTATTTTTTAAAGGAAACTGAAAGGAGACGGCAAGAAAGCATTTTCCCGCCATTTTAAATTCGATCGCGGAAAGGAAAAAATAGCAAAATCCCCGCAAAAGCAAACTAAAAAAGCAGGAGCTTGGTCCTGCTTAAGCCATCTTCTCAGATGGTCATGATTTCCTTGGTCTTCTCGGTGACGATGGAATCGATTTCCTTGTTGCCCTTGTCAACCTCTTTTTGGATTTCATCCTCAAGGCGGTCGCGAAGATCATCGGAATAGGTGTCGTCTTCTTTCAATAGAGACAGCGTATCGCGGCGGATATTGCGGATGGAGACTTTGGCATCATCCCCAAGGGCCTTGCATTTCTTGGCCGTGTCTTTTCTGATTTCCTCGGTCATCGGGGGGACGACAATGCGGATGGCATCGGCCTCCACAAGAGGGTTAATGCCAAGATTAGCCGCGGCGATGCCGGCTGCAATGGTTTTGATGTCCTCTCTGGAATAAGGCTTTACGAGCAGCTGACGAGGCTCAGGCATCGAGATGGAGCAAAGGGACGATATTTCCATCTTGTCGCCATAATAATCGCAGGTGACTCCGTTGAGCATGGCAGGATTGGCCCTGCCGGAACGAAGTTTCGTCAAACCCGTCCTGAAGCTTTCAAGGCTTTTTGCGATCTTGTCAGTTACTTCCTTAACATAGGGATCCATGAATGTATTCTCCTTCTATCGTTCATTCCTTATGAATGATTGTACCTATTTTCTTGCCCTCAAGCACCTCCAAGAAGGATGAAGGCTTATCCATATTGAAGACACGGACGACGACATCTTTCCCATCAAGCATCGCCACCGCGGTCAAATCCATGACGCAAAGCTGCTTCTCCACCACTTCATGATAGGTAAGCTCGGGGAGCAATTTCGCATCTTTGTTTTTCCTAGGATCAGAATCAAAGACGCCATCGACGCCGTTTTTCGCCATGAGAATCGCATCCGCTTTCACTTCAAGAGCCCGCAAAGTAGCGCAAGAATCAGTCGTGAAATAAGGGTTCCCCGTGCCGCCGGCGAAAATCGTGATTTTCCCGCTTTCCATATGGGCGATCGCTTTCCTGCGAAGATAGGGTTCGCAGCATTGAGGAACGTTGATCGCGGACATGACGCGCGTTTCAAGTCCTTTTTGCTCAAGGGCATTCTGAATTGCCATGCCGTTCATGATGGTGCCGAGCATCCCCATATAATCAGCCTGGGCCTGTTCGATTCCAATCTTATCCGCCATACGCCCGCGCCAAATGTTCCCCGCGCCGACGACGATGCCGATTTGCACACCAGCGTCATGGATTTGCTTCACGACGTTGGCGATGTTCTCTAATTTGCTTTTGTCGAAAATTGAACCGTCAGCCACATCGGCCAAAGCCTCGCCGGATAGCTTGATAATGATTCGTTTGTAAATGGATTTCATATCGGGGGTTATTATAGCGGAACGCCCGCGCGAATAAAGAAAAAGGGACAAAAAAGCCCCCTGGTTCGAGCCAAGGGGCATGGGTTTAGCGGAATTACTTAGAGAGTTGACCGACTTCGTAGCGAACGAAGGTGATGATCTTGAACCCTTTTTCTTTCGCGAGCTGATCGACGCTGAGCTTGCCAGACATATCGAGAGCGTAGGCTTTGCTGCCAAGGCAAGCATCGCCAAGACGGGAATCGACTTTGCGCTGAGCGATAGTCGCTTTGACCTGATCGGGCTTGGAAGCGAGCTTAGGATCTTCGGCGACTTCTTTTTCGGCAATCGCGAGTTCTCTGGCTTTCGCTTCGGCGGGAACATCCTCAAGAGTAAGGTACTCAGGAGAGGAGGAAGCAACGGTCATGGCAAGGCCTTTGTTGATTTCATCGCCCATGTCTTTGCTGACTTCGACAAGAGCGGCGATCTTTCCGCCTGCGTGGATGTATTTGCCGAAGGCCTCATCGCCATTAGCGTGGAGGATGAGGTAACGACGGAAGACAAAATTTTCTCTCATGGCAACGACGGCATCGGTGAAGATGTCCTCGGTCGCCTTAACGGCCCCATCAAGATCAGCGGGCTGCTTCTCAAGGAGGCGAGCGACGATCTTATCCACGATTTCGTGGAACTTCGGGGAGCCGGAAACGAAATCGGTTTCGCAGTTGATCTCAACGACGACAGCGGTTTTCTTGTCATCGCTCAAACCGATGGAGGCCACGCCTTCAGCGGCGGTTCTGCCAGCTTTGGCGGCAGCTTTGGCGATGCCCTTCTCGCGAAGGATGTCGATGGCTTTCTCTTCGTCACCGTTAGCTTCGACAAGGGCTTTTTTGCAGTCCATGATGCCGGCGCCAGTGCGGTCTTGAAGGGCTTTGATAGCTTGAATCGTGACGGCCATTACTTCTTTTCCTCCGTAGTGGCGGCAGTTCCATCTTTAGCAGCGGCAGCTTTGGCGGCTTCGGCTTTGCGGGCGGCGAAGCGAGCATTGCGCTCAGCCTGCATTTTGGCATAGCGCTCTTCGCGGGCCTTGCGGGCGGCGCGGACGGCAGCGCGATGCTGCTCGGCGGCAATGTCAGCAACTTTAATCGCGTCTTCCATGGTGGCTTCTTTGCCATCGTCTTTGACGTGAGCGACGGTGGTGAGTCCGCCACGAGCTTCGACAACGGCGTCAGCAAGGGCGCCGATCAGGAGTTTGATGGCAGAGGTGGCGTCGTTATTGGACGGGATGGGGAAGTCCACGGTGTCAGGATCATCGGAGGTGTCGCAGATCGCGAAGACAGGGATGTTGAGTTTATGGGCTTCGAGAACAGCATTGTGTTCAACGGTCGGATCGGCAAGGACGATCGCGTTAGGAACGCGGCGCATTTCCTTGATGCCTTCAAGATTCTTCTGGAGTTTACCAAGCTCTTTGCGGAGAAGGGCAACTTCCTTCTTGGGGAGTTTGTCCCAAGAGCCGTTCTCAGAAGCTTCTTCGAGATCGCGAAGTCTCTTAATGCGGCCTTGGATGGTGCGGAAGTTAGTGAGGGTTCCGCCGAGCCAGCGATTGGTGATGTAGAAGGAACCGGAGCGGACAGCTTCGTCGATGACGATTTGCTGGGCTTGGGTCTTGGTGCCGACAAAGAGAACTTTTCCGCCGGCTTCGACGATGGACTTAAGCGCGGTGTAGGCGACTTCGGTCTTCGAGACGGTTTTGGCAAGGTCGATGATGTAGATGCCGTTGCGAGCGCCATAGATGAATTTGCTCATCTTGGGGTTCCAACGACGGGTCTGATGACCGAAGTGAGAGCCCGCTTCAAGGGCTTTCTTCATCGTGATGATGGGGGCGTTGGGATCACGGATGATCTCCGCCATGGTCGGTTCGACCGGTGCAGCTTCTGCCGCGGGGGCTGCGTCGAGGACGGCCTCGACTTTCGTTTCGTCACTCATTCTTGGTGACCTCCATTTGTTTATGCCTCCCTCGCTTCGAACAGCTGACCACCTAACCGATTTTTAAGCCTGCTTCGGCCCGGTAGGAACACGGCGCTGAATCCACGGGGTGCGTATTAACTCATCTCCCTACGGGAGAGAGCCGAGTTGGATTGTACTCTTTCTCAAAAAGCGTGAGAAGCACAATTTTCGCAAGCCTATTTGTCTTCGCCCGGAAGTTTGCCTTCCCTTTGAGGAAAGAAGTTATCGTATTGCTCCTTCATTTTCTCTTTGCTGACGTGGGTGTAAACCTGAGTTGTGTCGATGGTCTCATGGCCTAAAAGTTCTTGAATAAGCCGCAAATCCGCCCCGTTTTCCAGCAAATGGGTAGCGAAAGTATGTCTGAGCTCATGAGGGTGGAGGCCCAAATAAAGGCCCGTTTTCTCTTCAATGGCCCTTAGGACGTACTCCAGCCCGCGGACCGTTAAGCCCTCTCCGCGATCGTTAAGAAAAAACTTATCGCTTTTAACATCCGCTTTGGATTTGGCTAGCAAAACGGGCCTAGAGGAGGCGTGGTATTTCTTCATCGCCGTCTCCGCCGACTTTGAGAAAGGAACGATTCTTGTCTTGTTCCCCTTCCCCTTCACACGGATTGAGCGGACGCGGAAATCGATTTGCCGGTAAGTAAGAGCCACGAGCTCAGAGGCACGCAGGCCCGAGGAATACAGCAATTCAAGGATGGCCTGGTCTCTTTCCATGAGCTCATCCGTGCGTTTGGCATTCGCGGCGAACAAAGACTCAACTTGCTCAAGGTAGAGGGTCTTTGGGTATTTGATTTCCGCTTTGGGGGAGGAGGCTCCCTGAAAAGGATTCGACTCGACGTAGCCGTGCTTTTTTAGAAAGGTGTAATACCCTCTAAGACAGGACATCCGTCTTTTGCAAGAGCGATGGGAAATCCCTTGCCCATAGATTTCCTCATAAAGGAAATTGTCGATGTCCTTCTCTTTGACTTGGTCGAAAAGAATCATTTCCTTATCGAGGAAATTTTGGAATTTGTCGATGTCCCTTTGGTAGCTGTCCAAAGTGCGATTGGTGTAATTTTTTTGGTAGCGAAGGTAATCCAGAAACTCTTTTTCAGGCTTATTCATTGGCTTTCGTCCAATAGAAGTCTATCGCAAAAAGAGCGTTTTGAATGGATTCATCGCGATGATGTTTGTCGCTATTAGGCAAAAGAGCCCAATTCGCGTTCATTGGCGAGAAGTACTTGCCGCTTGCTTGGGAAAGATAAGAAAGTAGAGCCCCGGTCATAGAGGCAGCAGGAACGCCAAGGAAATCCTTCCCGCTTAATTTCCGGTCGAGGTTAATCGCGGCGATAATGCCCGTCACCGCGCTTTCCACATAACCTTCTACCCCAGAAAGTTGACCCGCGACATAGCAAGAGGGCCTGTTTTTCAAGGACAGATCCGGATTCAAGGCCAAGGGAGCGTTGATATAGGAATTGCGATGCATTAAACCATAACGGATGAATTGGGCGTTTTCTAACCCAGGAATCATCCTGAAAACGCGTCTTTGCTCCGGATAAGTCAGGTTTGTCTGAAAGCCAACTAGGTTATAGCAATCCCCCAGCTTTGTATCTTGGCGAAGCTGGCAAACCGCGTAAGGATGAGGATGGTTTTCATCCCATAATCCAAAGGGTTTCAAAGGCCCATGGCGAAGAGTCTGCTCTCCCCGGGAAGCAATCACCTCAACAGGAAGGCATGCTTCGAAATACTTGGTGTCAAATTCATGAAGCAAGGCTTTTTCGGCATGGGTTAATTCGTAGATGAACTTAAAATATTCATCTTTGTTGAAGGCGCAGTTGATGTAAGAGGCATCGTCTTGTTCGTAGCGAGACTTGTAATAGGCCTTCGTGAAATCGATGCTGTCCTTTTTGATGATTGGGGCGCTGGCGTCAAAGAAAGAGAGGTTCTTTTGTCCGACCAAAGAGGAGAGTTCCTCAAGCAAAGCAGAGCCCGTTAATGGCCCGGTAGCGAGAATGACATCGTCCTCAGGAATCGACTGGATTTCCTCGTGAATTACATGCAAAGAAGGAAAAGAATTGAGAATTGCGGTGATTTTCTCCGCGAAAAGGGTGCGATCAACGCTTAAAGCGGCCCCGGAAGGAACTGAGCAAGTCGAAGAAGCTTCCATCATGATGGAGCCCATCTTCCTCATCTCCTCTTTCAGCAAGCCACAAGCGTTATCAAGCCGCGCGGACTTCAGTGAATTCGAGCAAACAAGCTCACCGAAAAGACCGGTTTCGTGAGCGCCGTCAGAAACTTCCGGCCGCCTTTCGTACAAAGTGACTTCGTAGCCTTTTTTGAGCAAATAAAAGGCGGCCTCGCTACCGGCAAGGCCCCCTCCTATGATGGTCGCTTTCTTTTCCATTCTCACTTTTCTTTTTTGTCGAGCCATTCCACGTAACGGCATTTCGGGAAGTTTGTGCAGGCGAGGAACTGCTTTCTCTTGCCTTGGCGGATAACCAAATGGCCCGTTTTGCAACGGGGGCAAGGTTTCACGTAATCCGCCTCGGTATAAACCTTTTTCGGCTTGGGCTCTTTGCCGTCGACTGAACGCGTGTATCGACAAGAGGGGAAACCGGAGCAGCCAATGAATTTTTCGCCTTTTTTGTTCTTCTTGTAAATCAGAGGCTTGCCGCATTCGGGGCAATTCTCCCCGACTGGTTCGTCGGGTTCTTTAGGATCTTTTTTGATGTAACGGCAAGAGGGATAGTTCGAGCAGCCGACGAAAGTTTGGCCGGCGCGCGAACGCTTTATCACCAAGGGGTGACCGCATTCTGGGCAAACTTCGCCCGTTTCCTCGTCCGGTTCTTTTTGCATTTTCTCTTTCGCCTCTAGGAAGTTCTTTTGGAAAGGCTCATAGAATTCGGTCATGGCCTGCAGGAAGGTTTCGCCCCCCTCCTCCACCTTATCGAGCTTGCGTTCCATTTCAGCGGTGTAATCGGCGGAGACGATGTCCGGGAAATATTGTTGAAGGGCCGCAACGGCCTTTTTGCCGGCTTCGGTAGGAGTCAAAACCCCACGAGTCGCCGTAACGTATTTCCTTTTGATGAGCGTTTCGATGGTCGTAGCGTAAGTGGATGGGCGGCCAATGCCTTTTTCTTCCATCGCCTTAACGATGGAGGCCTCATTATATGGCGGCTCAGGTTTGGTGAATTTTTGCTGGGGGTTGATGTCAGAAGTCGGGTACAAATCGTTTTCCTTGATGTCAGGAAGCAAAGCGGTATCGTCTTCGTCAAACTCCTTATAGACGGCTTCAAAGCCTTGGAACAAAGTCCTGACGCCTTTCAAAGAAAACTCAAGGCCATTCCCGCTGAGGGAGATTGAAGTGCTCTCGATCTTCTTAGCGGCCATTAAAGAGGCCATGGCGCGGCAATAAATCAAACGATAAAGCTTGGCTTCGTCAGCGGGCAAATACTGCGCGACGAGTTCAGGGGTTCTATGCGTGCCGGTCGGACGGATTGCCTCGTGGGCGTCTTGGACGTTTTTGCCCGTTTTGGCTTGGCGGAGAGAGCCAAGATATTCCTTGCCCCAAGTTTCCTCGATGAAAGGAACGGCGTGACGGTTATAGAACTCAGGCGAAATGCGGGTGGAATCGGTACGCATGTAGGTGATCAAACCAACATGCTCCCCATTAATCTCTTCGCCTTCGTATAACTTCTGGGCGATAGACTGGGTTTTGGCGTTGGAGAAATGGAATTTCGAGAACGCCTCTTGCTGCATGGAGGAAGTCGTGAAGGCGGCTTTAGGGAAAATCTTTTTTTCTTCTTTTTTCACGTTGGAAACAAGAAGGTCAGAGGGCATGCGGGATAAAATGGCATCCGCTTCTTCTTTGGACGAGATCTTCGCGGCTTTCCCATCCACCTTGGTCAAGGTAGCTTTGTAGAGCTTCCCATTGATTTTGACGTTGAGGTCAATAACCCAATATTCGGAGGGAACGAAGGCATCGATTTCTTTTTGACGGTCCACGACCATCCTTAGCGTCGCGCTTTGGACGCGGCCGGCGCTTTGGACGCCGATCCTGCGTTGCAAAAGTGAGCTGACTTGGAAGCCGATGATCCTATCCTCAAGACGGCGCGTCTCTTGGGCCCCGACAAGATTGAGATCTATTGTTTTCGGTTCATCAAGCGCCGCCAAAATCGCGGGCTTGGTGATTTCGTGGAACTGAAGGCGCTTAGTCGTTTCAACAGGCAGATGAAGAACGTTGGCCAAATGCCAAGAGATCGCCTCCCCCTCGCGGTCAGGGTCGGTAGCAAGATAGACCTCATCCGCGCTTTTTGCGGCGGAGGCAAGTTTGCTAACCAAAGCCTTCTTTTTCGCTGGGATCTCCCAATCGGGAACAAACCCTTTTTCGATGTTGATCCCAAGGCCACCTTTGCCGTGGGTAGACAAATCACGGATATGACCTTCGCTGGCCATAACCTTGAAATCGGAGCCTAGATAGCGGCCGATGGTTTCACATTTTTTGGGGGATTCAACAATAACGAGTTTCATGGACGGCAAAGAATATATGCGTTTTTGGGACCTTGTCAAAGGCAAAAAAGGGGCTTTTTCCTTATATAAATAAAGTAATTATTTATAAGGTCTGAAAATTATTTTTCGTCTAGCCAATCAAACGAGGTTAAGGACGTCTTGCGCGTTTTGAACCAAAGCGGCTCCTGTTTGAATCAGCAGGTTGTTCGAGCTGCCTTCATCCGCGCGGTAAGGGAGACAGGCGACTTCTCTCCCCATATCCGCCGCAAGCCCGGCGGTAATAAGGGTCCCGCTTTGTTTGGCCGAGCCTCCTAGAAGGGTCAAGCAGCTTAAGGAAGCCAGGATGCGATTTCGACAAGGGAAGTTCTCCTTTTTCACTCCGACTCCGTTTGGATATTCGGTAAGAAGAAGACCCTTTTGGGCGACGAGCTCTTGAAGTTCGCGGTTTTCGCTAGGATAAGCCGTGTCTAAACCCGTGCCGAGCACGCCAACGGCCTTACCCGCTTCAAGGGCGCCGCGAATAGCAGCCGTATCAATGCCCTTCGCTAGTCCAGAAACCACCGTATAGCCTTCCTTTGCGATGTCTTGCGCAATCTCGTGGCATTTATTCATGCCATATGTTTTCGCGTCCCTAGAACCGACGATCGTGATGCACTTCCGCCAATCCTTTATGAGATCGATTTTCCCTCGATAAAACAAAACAAAAGGGGGTTGGTTGCATTCTTTAAGAATCGACGGGTAATCCGGATCGACGATCGTGATGTAGGACGTGGGGTAATTTTCCGCGAACCCCTCAACGAGTGCGGGAACCACGTTTTCACGCGCTTTGATGGCCTGGAACATCTTGTGCCAGTCGCCATCGTACTTGCAGCTAAGATAAAGAAGTAATTCATTCGCTTTCATAACTTTCCTCCACCACTTAAATAAAGAAGAAAGGTATGAAATTCCCCAAAAATCAAAAAAGTTTTAGCTGCTTTTGCTTCCAATTCGCGACAGGGGCAAAACTTTTTCGATGAACCCCGTCAATCGGCCCATATTTAGAGAGTTCTTCCATGTGGGCCTTCGTTCCATATCCTTTGTGCTTCGAAAAAGAAAACATTGGATAGGTTTGCTCAAGCTTAACCATGTAGCGGTCGCGGGTGACCTTAGCCAAAATCGAGGCCGCGGCGATGTTTAGGCATTTCGCGTCCCCTTTAATAATAGGAATAACAGGTGCGGGCAAATCTTTTAAAGGCATCGCGTCGGTCAAAATGAGGTCATAAGGGTGCTTGATTTCAGAAATCGCGTGCTTCATCGCGACTTTCGTGGCCTCATAGATATTGAGTTCATCAATTTCCTGAGCGGAAACCATGGCGATGCCAAAGCCAAGGGCATTCTCCTCAACAAAGCGATATAAGGATTCCCTTTTCTTTTCGCTGAGTTGTTTGGAGTCATTGATGAGCTCGCATTCAAAGTCCTTAGGGAAAACCACGGCGGCCGCGCAGACCGGACCAGCAAGAGGTCCTCTTCCCGCTTCATCCACGCCGACGATGAAATTCACCTCGTCGCTATAATATTCCCTTTCCTTGTTCAGCATTTCCTTTCAGGCCTTTCCAATGAAATGCGCCCGAGCAGCCCGTCTTTGAATTCTTTGATCAGAAGATAAGCGGCCTTTTCAATGGAGGGTTCTCCCCTTTCAAAAAGCCCGCGCTTCGATGAAATAGTCCGCAAAACCCCATTAAATTCAAGATTTGCAAGGTTTTCTATACCAAATCGATCAAACAAAACCGTGGGATAATTTTCCTGCAAAAACGCCAATAAATGCTCCGCAAGCTCCACGGTTGGGAGAACATCCTCTCTCATAGACCCCAATAAAGCCAAGCGAATCGCCTGTTGGCGGTCCGGATAATTCATCGGCAAAACGCCTGGCGTATCCAAAAGCAAAAAGTCTTCTGAAAGCTTGATCCACTGCTCGGCTCTGGTGATGCCGGCTTTGTTTCCGACCGCGGCGACCTTTTTCCCGCGTAAATTGTTAATCAAAGTCGATTTCCCAACGTTAGGTATGCCAACGATCATCACGCGGACAGGCTGAGGCTTCATGCCCACCCGCTTTTCCTTTTCCCTTTTTTTGGCAAGAAGGCCCGCGCTTGCTGTTTTCAGCAAAGAGAGGAAATTGGCCTTCTTCAGATTGCCGGCGATCGCGATTTCGTTTTTTCCTTTGTAGTAGTCTAGCCACTCTTTTGTCACAAGGGCGTCTGAATAGTCTTCCTTCGAAAGCAAATGGATGGTGGCCTTGTTTTTCAGTTTTCCCTGCAGCAAAGGGTTCTCGCTAGATAAAGGAGCCCTGCTATCAAGCAGTTCAACGACGAGGTCGATGACCTTCAAATATCCCTCCATTTCGCGGAGAGCGCGCGCCATATGGCCAGGGAAAAAATGAACTTCCTTCTCTTTAGGCATTAGAGGCAGTCTCCTTTTTCGTCTGGGAGATGGGCGAGTTATCTAGATGGGTGTAATTCCAAAAAGGGCGAACCTTGTCGAGACTAAATTCAGGCGAATATCCATCATCCGTTTTCTTGAGCTTCCTCAGCGACGTAATCAAATAAGCCTTACCTTGCAAACAATAGTCATAAACCTGGTTTTTGCTGGAGCGGCAATCTTCAGAGAAAGTAGAGGCACGATTGTCTCCTAAAACGAAGTATTGATTCTCCGCCATTTTCACAGGCCCATAAGTTTGTTTATCAGCCGTGATGACATCGCGGTATTTTTTGCCGTTTACGTCTGGATAATCATCAAAGGTATAAAAGGAAGGATAGACGGAAACCTCACCGGTCGCGCTAGTAATGGTCAAAGTGCCCCAAGGGGTTGTTAAATTCGCTTTTTTGTTATCGCCTTCGCCGATATAGGGCTGATCCGGGTCTAAATCCGGGGTGAGCTGAACCGTCTCGCCAGGAAAGGCAATAAGACGTTTTACTTTCAGCGAAGCCCCACTTTTCGCCGCAAAAGTGCCATCTTCTTGTTGTTCCATGTCCTTGGAATAATAGGTGATGACAATATCAAAGCGTTCTAATTCGGCAATGCCTTTTTCACCCATCTTCGCCCAACCGTAATCAACGAAATCGCCTTCTTTTTGCTCACCAGAAGACCAGTTGACCTTGGAATAGCTTCCATCTTTCTCGAGCTTAAGCGCATCTCCGTTTAACGTCGGATACATGGACACTCCATCAACGAAAAAGGCATAGCCGTAAGCGCATTTAAGATAAAGGATATTCGCCGAAACAGCGACGACGCAGGTGATTACAGACAAAACCAACACCTCGATGGCCACATCCCACCACCGGCGTTTTTTCTTTTTCTTTTCCGGCTTCAGTTCCCCGGAAAGTTCCCCTTTTGTCTCAAGATATTCGTCTGGCATAGAACAGGGCAAATTATAGAGATTGGCCGCCTTTTAAACAATCATATTGGCAAAATCGACCATCGTTTTCCCGTTAACGTTCTCTTTGAATTTCATCTAGTTCAGCATTGATAAGGGCTCGTGAACAAGCAAGTACGAAAAAACCGCATAATGTTTGGAATTTTCTAAAAGTTCAATTGAATGTCGCGTAAAAAAGCGAATGGTTTAGGTAGTTGGCCAAAAAACAAAAAAGGCCCCATATTTGAGGCCTCGTCACTTAATAAATAACTATCCAGTGGATTACTGCTCTTCTTTGATACGAGCGGCTTTGCCAGAGAGCTTGCGCATGTAGGTGATCTTGTTGCGGCGAACCTTACCCTTGCGGACAACTTCGATCTTGGCGATCGAGGGGGCATTGATGGCCCAGGTGCGTTCCACACCGATCCCAGACGAGATCTTTCTGACGGTGAAGGTCTCAGCGATTCCACCACCGCGGCGTTGCATCACAACACCTTCGAAGATCTGAAGACGTTCCTTTTTCCCTTCAACGATGCGGACATACACACGAACGGTGTCGCCGGAGCTGAAGGCGGGAATGTCATGGCGCAGCTGACGGGCGGTAATTTCTTTCACGAGTTGATTGTTCATGAGGCTACCTCCTTTTCTCAGCTTTTTCGGTTTCTCTTCAGGTTCATAATCCGTGACGGGGACAGCGGAGCCTGCGTAACGTCTTGCGACGCAAGAAGAAATATACTCTCGCAATACAGGGGAAGCAAGCAGTAAAAGCGTGTTAAGTTTTTTTGCTTGACAGCCTACTAAGACCCTTCTAAACTACTGTCCGTAAAGGAGAAAAACAAACATGTCTGTTAAAATCAGGTTGACCCGCATCGGCCGTCACAAAGACCCCTTCTATCGTATCGTCGCCGCTGATTCTCGTTTCGCTCGCGATGGGCGCTACATCGAGCAAATCGGCACCTACGATCCCGCTAATGGCGTCGACAATGCCGACATCAACGAAGAGCTTGCCATGAAATGGCTCAAAAACGGCGCGATTCCTTCGGATTCCGTCCGTGCCATGCTCAGCCGCAAAGGCATCATGACGAAGTTCGCCGAAAGCAAAGTCAAGAAAGAAGGCAAATAAGGATGGAAAGGGATTACGCAGCTCTGCTCCACCCCATCATTGACCCACTCGTCGAGAATCCCGAATCCATCATGATTCGTGAGCTCCCCGGCGGAAACGATCGCAACGTCACCGTCTTAATCGTTGCGGAAGACGCGGACACCGCTCGCCTAATCGGCAAGCACGGCGCCGTCGCCAATGCCCTTCGCGAAGTGATTGGCATCGCCTCGAAAGCGGACGATACCAATACCAGAATCCACCTTAAATTCGAAAGCTTCAGCGAAGAAAAGAAAGACAACCAGGAGGACGACGGGAAGTAATTCCCGCCGTTTCTTTCTAAAATGGAATACGTAACAATCGCAAAATTATTAAGCACCCATGGCCTAAAAGGTCAATTTCGCTGCTTTTGCCTAACTTCCTTCCCGAAGGAGCGTTTCCAACTTAGAAGGAAACTGACTCTTCATAATGGCAAAACAGGCGAGAGAAAAGACGTCACTCTCAATTACGTTCGGACCAAAGGCGACATCCTCGTTCTCGGTTTTGATGAAATCACCACGATCGAGGAAGCGGAAGGCTTCGTGAAATGGGAACTGGATATCAATAAAGAAGACGCGCCTATCCCCGATGATCATTACCGTATCGCTGATCTGGTCGGATGTGTCGTTTATGAGGACGAGAACGGGCAAGCGTTAGGAGAGATCAAAGACGTTTTCTCTTATTCCCCCACCTGGACAATCCGCGTGAAAAGAGAAGAGCAAAAGGATTTCTTCGTCCCATTCGTGGATGAATTCATCAAAGAAGTAGACACCGATAACAAAAAGGTTGTCATCCACGTGATTCCTGGCTTGTTATGAACATCACCATCCTCACCCTGTTTCCTGAAATGTTCGCGGGCTTCACGACGAACTCAATCATGAAGCGCGCTTTGGGCAAAGGGGTGGCAACAATCAAAGTCGTTAACATCCGCGACTACACCAAAGATAAATACGGCCGGACCGATACCCCGCCCATTGGGGGAGGCGCCGGATTGATTGAAAAATGCCAGCCGATTGTCGATGCTTTAAACAGCAATAAAACCCCGAATTCCCACGTGATTTTGATGTCCCCTCGAGGGCATACATACGATCAAAAAACTGCGCAAAAGTTCGCTCTTTTAGAAGATTTAGTCATTATTTGCGGCCATTATGAGGGGATTGATGAGCGCGTGAATTCCTATTGCGACGAGCTCATCTCCATCGGGGATTACGTCCTTACTGGAGGGGAAATCCCAGCCATGGCAATCGCGGATTCCATCATCCGTTTGCTGGATGGAGCCATTACCAAAGAATCTTTGACCGACGAGTCATTCAATAATAACCTTTTGGAATATCCTCAATACACCGAGCCCTATGACTATGAAGGGATGAAGGTCCCTGATATTCTCTACTGCGGCAACCATGAGGCCATCACCAAATGGCGGAGGCAGAGATCCCTTGTTCTAACAAGAGAGCATCGCCCTGATTTGTTCGCTAAGCTCACCCTCTCTAAGCAAGATAAAAAACTCCTCGCTGAATATGATTCAGGGGAAACGCCGAAGTGGGAAAAAGAAGCTTTGGAAAAAGGCAAAAAGTTCATGAAACATTAAAAAGCCACCGCTGAGATGTACCCCTAATCCTGGACAAAAACAGGAAAGGGGTATTTTTCATGAAA
>CAVFEQ010000011.1:0-36552 GCA_963621535.1 Paludibacteraceae bacterium
AGGATCAAAAGCAAAACAAAATGGATGCCCCCTTCCAAGTTCAGGGAAGCATCCATGTCAAGCTTATGATACAATCCAACCAACTTGTCCAGGATTAGGGGTACATCTCAGAACGGGGCTTTTTCTTTTGCTTTCCTTTCTTCGAAAGGGGATAATGAGCCCGTTCTTTGATGAGAACGCAGGGATAGGAGACTTTCTCGCTTAGAGAGCCCGGGGCTGGTGAAACCGGGAGGAGAGGGCCCTTGAGTCGGCGAAGGAGAAGAGACGCTCGCCCTGAGCGATTCGGGGAAAAGCGCCCTAGCGATAGGGAAATTGGGTGGTACCGCGCGCCGCGTCCCAATCTGGATGCGGTTTTCTTTTGGAGGAAGGCTATGTTAGAGAAGCATTACGATCATTTCGCCGTCGAAAGCGGCAAATACGAGAAATGGGTGAAGGAGGGCTACTTCACGGCTGGGGACACCAGCAAGACGCCTTTTTCGCTCGTCATCCCTCCACCGAACGTTACCGGAAAGCTCCATCTAGGCCACGTGATGGACACGATCCCCGACGACATCATCGCCCGTTACAAAAGAATGAAGGGCTATGACGTCCTCTGGGTGCCTGGGATGGACCATGCGGGTATCGCGACCCAAGCCAAAGTCGAGGCCAAGCTAAGAGAGCAAGGGGTGTCGCGTTATGACCTGGGGCGAGAAGGGTTCTTGAAGAAGGCCTGGGAATGGAAGGACGAATACGCCTCCACCATCCACGAGCAATGGGCCAAAATCGGCTTAAGCGTCGACTACACCAGAGAAAGGTTCACTCTCGATGAGGGCCTTTCTAAAGCCGTCAGGCACGTTTTCGTGACTCTATACAATGAAGGCCTCATCTATCAGGGTGAGAAGATCATCAACTGGGACCCTGAGCTTAGGACCGCGCTTTCAAATATCGAGGTCGAGCACAAAGACGACGAGGGCGAGTTCTTCTATTTCCGTTATGACGTCGAGGGGAGCGAGGAATATTTAATTGTCGCGACCACGCGCCCAGAGACGATGTTCGGGGATACCGCGGTCTTCGTCAATCCTAAAGACGAGAGATTTAAGTCCTTCGTCGGCAAGAAGGTCATCAATCCCGCTAACGGGGAACCTTTGCCCGTGATGGCGGATGATTACGTCGACCTTGATTTCGGCACAGGCGCCATGAAATGCACCCCGGCCCATGATCCTAATGACTTCGCTCTGGCGAAAAAATACGGCTTCCCTTTCATCAAGGTGCTCGATGATTCAGCGCACATGAACGAGAAGGCCCTCCAATATAAAGGCATGGACCGTTACGAATGCCGCAAGGCGCTTGTTGAGGACATCGAAAGAAGCGGACACCTGGTGAAGATCGAGAAGATCACCCATTCCGTTGGCCATAGCGAAAGAAGCGGAGCGGTGGTGGAGCCGATGCTTTCCAGGCAATGGTTCGTGAAGATGAAACCGCTAGCTAAGAAAGTATTGGAGAACCAAAAAAGCGACGGCAAGGTCGAGTTTTTGCCGAAGCGTTTCGAGAAGGTCTTGCTTCGTTGGATGAATGAGGTCGAGGATTGGTGCATCTCGCGTCAGCTCTGGTGGGGGCATCGCATCCCGGCTTATACGAACGTTCATACAGGCGAGCTGATCGTCACCGAAGAGAGCATGGATCCAAATGAATGGAAGCAGGACGAGGATGTCTTGGACACCTGGTTCTCTTCTGGATTATGGCCTTTCGCGACCATGGGCTGGCCAGATGTAACTAGCCCGGACTTTCAGCGTTACTTCCCAACGGATGTCTTAGTCACCGGTTATGACATCATCTTCTTCTGGGTGAGCAGGATGGTCTTCCAGTCTCTCCACTTCACCGACAAAGCCCCCTTTAAGAAAGTCGTCATCCACGGCCTTATCCGCGACGAGCAGGGGAGGAAGATGTCCAAATCACTGGGGAACGGGATCGATCCGCTCGACATCATCGAAAAATACGGGGTCGATGCCCTCCGTTACTTCATCACAACCAACAGCACCCCAGGGCTAGATATGCGCTACAGCGAGGAGAAACTCCAAAGCGCGGAGAATTACCTCAACAAAATCTGGAACGCCTGCCGCTACGTGGAGATGACTCTAGGCGAGGATTACCTCCCTCGCCCCATCGACAAGGATTCTTTGGGGGTCCTAGACAAGTTCATCCTTTCGCGCCTAGAAGAGACCATCCGCAAGGTCGAGACCAAGATGGAGGAATACCAGTTCGGCGCCGCCTCGGGCTACCTTTATGACTTCGTCTACGACGATTTCTGCTCATATTATTTGGAAATGAGCAAAGTCTCTTTGGCCAAAAAAGAGAACGAGGAGGCCGTGAAAACGGTCCTTTACAAGGTCATCAAGGAGATCTTGCTGCTCATCTATCCCTATTGCCCCTTCGTCACCGAGGAGATGTACCTCTCTTTGCCTGGGCATAAGGCTTCGATCATGGAGGAGAGCTATCCCGTCTTCGATAAATCCCTTATCTTCCCTGCCGCGGAGAAAGAAGGGAAGCTCCTCAAGGAGATCATCAAAGACGTCCGCGGCTATAAATCCAGCCGCAAAATAGCCCCGAACGCCCCGATTGATCTTGTTCTTTCCCCAAAGCCCCTGTTCAAAGGGGTGGAGGAATATCTAAGCCGCTTCCTCTTCGCCAAAAAGGTGAGCTTTGCGAAAGAACCTCCCCAGGGGGATTGCTTCGTCTACGGCAAATTCACCTTGGTGATCTCTGAGGATATCGACCCGGAGAAGCTGAAGGCGAGCCTTTTAGCGGAGAAAGAGACTCTTCTTGCCGAGATCTCTAGAGGCGAGAGGATGCTTTCTAACCCTGGCTTTCTCGCAAAAGCCCCGGAGGCGAAGGTAAACCTTGAGAAAGAGAAGCTCGCCGCGAACAAAGATAAGCTCGCAAGCCTAGAAAAACGTCTTGCCTCCTGCTAAGCGATGCGCCCAAGGAAACTTGGGCGTTTCCTTTTTGTTCAACTCTCCTCTTTGTCGGCCCTTCGCGGCGGTGAAGAGGCTCTCGAACTGCTCGGAATCAAGCCCGAACGACAGCAAAAACGTGCTAGAATCCATTAGGTCTCCTTTCCTGGTTTAACACCACCCATACCTAGGAGGCCTTTCTTTTTACGCAAACGCCCGCATCGTTAGTTTAAAACCCTATCGTCTGTCTTTTGCCTGGCTCTAGCAGAAGCTATGCCCCACGCGCAACAAAGGTCAACACGAAAAAGTGTAAAGAAAATCTCTGGATGACTATAAAAATAGTAATTATGAGAACCTTTTTAAACTATTTTCTATATTTGTGTATAATCAAACTGCAACAACAATGGTGGCAGGATGAAATATTTAGCTGAATTGACGAAATTGAAAGTGTTTGATTATTCTGACGTTTGCAAAATTGTCGGAAACGCCAATACGGCGAAAAACGTATTGCAAGATTATTTGCAACGCGGATGGATCAGGAGAATCAAATACAATTTATATACGGCGGTTAGCCTTGAAAGCAATGAATGCGTCGCGGATAAATTTACGATCGCGTCTCGCATAACACCATCTTCATTCGTTTCTCATCATTCCGCTTTTGAGTTTTATAGCTATTACAACCAAATCTATCATTCCGTAAACGTATCTTCTTTTTCTAAATTCAAGAATTTTGAATTCGACGGTAACGATTTTGCTTTGGTGAAAACTAGCTCCGATTCCTTCGTCGAAGATATTCGAGGCGTAAAAGTGACGACTATTGAAAGAACGATCATCGATTCAATCAAAGATTCTGGGAAATGCATCGATTTGGAAGAAACCTTGAATTGCATCAATTTGATTCCCTATATCGAAGTCGATGATGTATTGAAATATTTAGAAGAGATCAATTCGAAGATGCTTTATAAGAAAACCGGAATCATCCTCTCCGCGTTTAAGGAAAAATTAAATATACCTGAGTCTTTTTTCATTCGATGTCACCAAATCTCCGATTCCGTCAATGGTCACTTTGATAGGAACGCAAGCGCTCATGTCTATAACGCCGAATGGAAGATTTATATGTATAAAGATATCGGCAGCTTAATCAATAAGGAGTGATCTGATGTTTAATTACCAAAAGCATGAAATCGTATCCATAGCAAAAGAGAACGGTTTTCGAAACGAAACTCTAGAGAAGGTCCTGCGATTAATTGATGTTTTGGAGTTTATCAACGGGAATGAAAAATTATCCTCTTGTTTGGCGTTGAAGGGCGGGACCGCCATCAATCTCACCCTTTTCAATCTCCCTAGGCTCAGCGTTGATATTGATCTGGATTTTTCAAAGTCATGCACAAAAGACGAAATGATCGGCAAAAGAAATGAGATATCCGCGATTCTAAGAAGATATATGGACACAAACGGTTATTTTTTAAGCGATGCTTCGAAAATGAGGCATGCCTTAGATTCGTTCGCGTTCACCTATACGAATGCCTTTGGAAACAGGGATCATTTAAAGATTGAAATCAATTACATGAACCGTGTTCATGTTTACGGAGAGGAATCAAGAAGCTTAACGATCCCATTTATAAACCACTTTAAAGCGTTTACTTTGAACATTTACGAATTGTATGGCTCCAAAATAAAAGCGTTGTTGGAGAGATGCACCATTCGCGATGTCTATGATGTCTTTCAGATGATAAAGACGGGGCTTTTTGATGAAGAGGGGCTAGCAAAGGTCAAGAAGTGCGTGGTTTTATATATGGCAATAGGAAGCACGACAGAAAGAGACTATGAAAACATATTGACTGATTTTTATCCGAAGATTGATGCCTATATGCTTAACAAAATACCTCAATACCTTTCTTCAACATTAAGGAAAGACGATGATTTTTCTTTGCTTGATGGAGTAAAAGAGGTCAAGGAATTCATTTCCGATTTCATGATATTGACCAAAGAAGAGAAAACTTTTTTGGATGAATTTCAAAACGGGAATTACTGCCCTGAGATTCTTTTTGATGAAACGCTTGGAGAAAAAATCAGAAATCATCCGATGGCAATATGGAAAGTCAGCAGAAACAGGGGAGAATAGGCAGGGCCGCTTTCCTAGCCTTGCAAAATCAACTTTTCCGCTCGATATTGCCTTGAGGGTCTTCATGATGGTCCAGAGGCTCTAGAAACGTTCATAATTAAGCCCTAGCGGCAGCAAAACACGTTAGAACCCATGAGGCCTCCTTTCTTGGTTTTTCACCACCCCAAATCTAGGAGGCCTTTTTTTCGCAAACGTCCGCATCGTTAGTTAAAACCTACCGTCTGTCTTTTGCCTGGCTCTAGCAGAAGCTATGCCCCGCAAAAAAGAATTGGGCCTTTCTCTTAGGCAAAAGCGATCTTTCCTCTTTATATATAAGGTGAAGAGAATCTAAAGGAGGGAAAGATATGAACGATTCCAGATTGCTTAGTGAGGAGGAGCTCTCCTCTTTTCGCCCTGGCGAGGCTTTGACTTTAGCCACGGTGCTTGTGGTCTTCACTGTGGCGATCCTTGCGGTGGTGGCCTATAAGCTATTCACCAGCAAAGAAGGCAAGGCGCAGCTGCAGGGGTTCAAATTCGAGTGGGGTAGCCTTGTTTGAAGATTTCCTCTCTTTGCAAATCCGACCGGCCAAGAGAGAAGGCGTTTCAAAAAGGCATGGAAGGGCTTAGCAATGAGGAATTGCTTGCCCTTATCCTCTCTAGCGGCAATAAGGAGTGTGGGGCGTTAGACATTTCCAGCAATCTCCTAAGCCACTTCGGGGGACTCTCCTCGCTTTCTTCTTGCCCCTATCTCCTTTTGGAGAAAGAGAAAGGGGTGGGGAGAGCGAAGGCCTCGATTCTAGGGGCCTGCTTTGAGCTGGCTAGAAGGTTAAAAAGCCCAGAAGAGGAGAAAAGCCTTGAGGAGGAGATCAGAAAGGATCTACTCAGCCAAAACCAAGAGGCGCTTTACGCCTATTTCCTTGGCCAAAAAGGCGAGGTGCTTGGCAAAAGGCCCTTGCTTCTAGGCTCTTTAAGCACCTTGAAAGGAGGGAAGAGAGCCTTGCTTTCCTCTCTCCTTTATAGCAACGAAGGGGATCTGCTGCTTGTCCATTGCCATCCTTCTGGGGTGGCTCTCCCTTCTAAGGAAGACTACCTTTTCACGGTTCAGCTAGAGCATTTCTCCTCGGCTTTTGGCTTGCGGCTTAAGGATCATTGGATCGTCACGAAGGAGGGGAGATATTCCTTCAAGGATAGCGGCTTTTTGGGTCAAAAAAAAGAAAATAAGGGGTAGTGGTCTCCTTTCTGAATGAAAAAACCATCGATAGGCCCTTAACAAATTCTGAAGCCAAAGCATTGACTAAACTACTTTCGGACATTTGTCCTGTTTCGGTTTGAAGGGAGAAGCATGATCCTTTATAATCCATATGTGAACACCGAATTCGAGATCGCTAGAGACATTAAGATTGCCCGCGTTGCCCTTGGCTTGAGCCAAGAGAAAATCGCTTCAGCGATCGGGGTGAGCTCACGCACGATCAGACGCATCGAAAAAGGCGATGATTTTAGGCTTAGCAAAGGAAACAGGGAGAGCTTCTATTCCTTTCTTTTCAGCAAAATCGAAGGATTCAACAAACTGAAAAGCGAGATCAGAAAAGAGGAATTGAAGAGCAATGAGATCCTTCTTTTTCACGGCTCGAAATCAGGCATAGAAGGGGACATCGACCCTAGCAGAAGCTCGCTCTACAATGATTTCGGACAGGGATTTTATTGCGGAGAGAGTTATCTTCAAAGCGCGTCTTTCATCTGCGACAATCAGGAAGGAAGCGTCTATCTTTTTTCTCTTGCAACGGATTCGCTCTCCTGCAAAAGCTATTTGCCAAGTCTGGATTGGCTGCTTCTAGTAGGCCATTACAGGGGAATGTTAGAAAAGTATAAAGGACACCCTATGCTTAAGAAAATCGTCGAGGAAAGCGAAGGCTATGACCTTCTTATTGCCCCTATCGCCGACAATAGGATGTTCGCTATCATCGATCTTTTTCTACAAGGCGACATCACCGATGAGCAATGCATCCATTGCCTTTCCGCGACCAATATCGGCAATCAGTACGTCCTTAAAAGCAAGAAAGCTTGCCGCAAAATGAAGATGCTGGAGCGCTTCAACCTTTGCAAGGAGGAGAAGAGGAAGCTAGGCGAAGAGAAAAAGAAAGAAGGGGTTTCTAGCGAAGCGAAAGTCAAGCTGGCAAGAAACGCCTACAAAGGGAAAGGCAATTACATCGAGGAGATCTTATGCTGAATCGAAGGCCAAGCGAGGAAGGGTTGCGTCTATGCCTTTTGGAGGCGGAGCTTTTCTCTTCCTCCCTTTCTTATTTCTCTGGAAGTAGCGAGATCTTCATCCGGCGTTTCGCCCATTCCGCTTTGGCGGATTCCTTCGATTCGGAGTCGCTGCTAAGCGAAAACGCCTCGCCGATGAAATGCCTTTCTCTGCTCAAACAAGAATACGGGGAGATAAGCTACGGCAAGGAGAAATACAGCCAAGATGAGATGTATTGGATCGGCTATACCCATCGTTTTTTCTGCCTTACCTATCAGATAAGCTCTTTGGAGGCCTTCAAGATCCTAAAGCCCAAAGAGCTAAGGAAGGTCTTCCCTCCCTATCATAGCCTAGACTGCGCCTCCGCCATCGAAAGGATGCTAGAAGAAAGAGGGGTGAGTAAAAACGAGAGGGAAGAGAAAGCCAAAGCGATCTACCGGAAGCTCCTTCAAGAAGAGAAAGAAAATAAGCGTGCGCTAGGCGCTTCGCCAAAAAGGAAGTGAATTCGTCTCACTTTCTTTGGTAAAAGAAAGCTTCCTTACTATAATAAGCCCGCCTCAAAGGAGGTTTGCTTATGAAAAAAACGCACGCTTTGCTCATTCTTTCTCTCACTGTCCTTCTTTCCTCTTGCTCGATCAGCTTCGATTTCGGAAAGAAAAGCTCGGAGGATAGCCAAAATCCAACCTCTGCTTCCGGCGCGGAAGGGGAGGACGATTTCAGCGTTTACACGGGTGAAATCAAGGTCGCTACCTCTTACAACAAGGCGAAAGCTTATCTCGGGGAATTGAATTCCTCCCAGCCTCTTCCCTGCGTGACCTTCACCTTCGTTGAAGACGTCCCTTACGTCACCCTTGAGGATTATTATCTCTATTTCTTCGGCCCCGTTTTCGGCGAATTCTTCTCCGTCAATGGGAACGAGGTAACTAACCGCAACACGGGGGTTTCCCTTTATTTTGACGTCGAATCGAATTCCATCTACACCTCCGATTACGACCAATTCAGCAATTTCACTGGGACCATCCTCCCCGTGGACATCTTTAGTGCCGCCGGCGATACCGCTGATCCTCTAAGCTTGCTCGACGAAGCCTCTTCCACCTATCAAAAAGGCGAGAAGATGACCTACAAATTAGGCGCTTACCACGCCCAGCTTGTGCGCTACGATGGCTCGATTTACGTCCCTTTCTCCTTTTTGGACACGATCACCTGTTCCTCGCTTAGCTACCGCTTCGTGTGGAACGGAAACGATTTCTATCTCCACGGGGAGGGATATCTGTATGACCACTCCGCTTTGACCCAGTATGGGAGCTCTTTCTATAGCGGGGCCCTAAATAGCGCGGCCAGAAGCCAAAGCTACGCCGATTACAATTACTATTCCTTCCTTTTCCAGATGAGGAATTTCTATGGCAGATACTACACTCTCGGGGTCTCTGACCTGGACAAGGAATTCGAGCGGCTTGGCCTTAAAAGCAAGCTCACCAGCCGCCTCCCCGCGACCGCCGATGCGGCGATCGCTGAGGCGCTGATCAAAGTCTTCGCCGACGGCGGCCACACCTATTTCAAAAACCGCGGCTTCGGCTGCAAATACAGTGCCTCCACCGACTATGAGCTGCAGGGGAAAATCATCGAGGACAGCCGCTACATCAAAGGCTACCAGGCTTATAGCGTCCTCTCTTCTTACCGCGAGCAAAACAAGATCACCAGTGAGGGGCTCTACACGAAAAACTCAACGGCCCTCATCGTCTTCGATTCCTTCGCCATGAACGCCAAAGGCGCCTCGCCAACGGCGAAAAACGTCGAGGGAGACTCCGTTAGCACCTTCGGAATCATCTATAATGCCTTGAAAAGCATCTCCTCTGACTCCTCCATCAAGAACGTCGTCTTCGACGTCAGCATGAATGGGGGCGGGCTCGCGCCGGCTTTAGGCCACGCCCTCTCCTTCTTGACCGACGATCCGATTTGCCTCAACACGAAGAACCCCCATACCGGCTCGATTTCCAAGGAAGTTATATACGTTGATAATGATTTCGATGGAGACGCGAAAAGCCCGGATTCCTACGCCGGCAAATACAATTTCTACATCCTCACCTCGCCTTATTCCTTCTCCTGCGGGAATGCTTTCCCTTGCCTAGCCAAAGACAATGGCTGGGCGAAGATCATCGGACAAAGAAGCGGGGGAGGCGACTGCGCGGTGGCCAATGGGATCTCTTCAGATGGGACGAGCTGGTCGATGTCAGGCAATACCTCGCTTCTGCATAATGACCTTACTAGCCTAGATGACGGGGCCGAGGTCGATTACGCGCTCGATTATTCTTCCTACTACGATTTAGCCAAGCTCGATTCCTTCCTTTCTTCCAAGCAATGAGGACGAATTTGGAAGAGAAGGCAAAAACTTCTTCCCTAGAGGGAAAGAAACGTCTATCATAGGCGCGTTGTCACCTCCGGGCTTGGGGGTACAACCGCCTAAAAAAGGCCTAAGTGGAGATTTCCCGCCTTCCTAGCGAGTCTTAATTCAAGCCAGAAAATGGAGGAAAACAAAGCATGTACGCTATCGTTGTGACTGGCGGCAAGCAGATCAAAGTCTCTGTTGGGGACAAGATCTACGTCGAGAAGCTCGACGTCGAAGCCGGCAAGGACGTCAAGCTTGACCAGGTCCTCTTCATCGGCGGAGAGACCACCAAAGTTGGTGCTCCCCTCGTGAAGGGCGCTTCCGTCGACTGCAAAGTCGAGAAGCATGGCCTTGGCAAGAAGATCCGCATCTACAAGTACAAAGCGAAGGCCAATGAGCGCAAAACCCTCGGCCATCGCCAGCCTTACACCTGCTTGGTCGTGAAAGCGATCAACGCCTAAACCATGGTTAAGGTCAAGATCGAATACAAAGGCAAAGATCTCCAAAGCCTGGAGATCAAAGGCCACGCCAACAGCGCCCCCTATGGCGAGGACGTTGTCTGCGGAGCGGTCTCCCTTTGCTCCTTCGGGGCGCTAAACGCCCTAGAAGAGCTAGAGGAGGAGTTCGATTATTCGGTCGATCAGGAAGAAGGCTCCATCAGGCTAAACGCCAAAGGAAAGCTAAGCGAGCACGACTCTATCGTGCTTGAGACGCTCATCCTCCAGCTGAAGACCGTGGAGGCCTCTTATCCCAAGAACATCGCCATCCAAGAAAGGAAGCAAGCAAAATGAAATTTGTCCTCGACATTCAGTTCTTCGCTTCGAAGAAAGGCGTCGGTTCCACCAAGAACGGACGTGATTCCGCGGGCCGCCGCCTCGGCGCCAAAGTCGGTGATGGGCAGCTCATCACCGCCGGCTCGATCATCTACCGCCAGCGCGGCACGAAGATCTATCCGGGGGAGAACGTCATGAAGGGCGGAGACGATACCCTCTTCGCGACGATCACCGGCATCGTGAAATTCGAGAGATGGGGCAAAAGCCGCAAAAAGGCCTCTGTCTATCCCGTCGAAGCGAAATAACTTCACCTTAGAAACTAGGCCACTTCGGTGGCCTTTTCTCTTTGCCAGGAGAGGATTTTCCCCAAAGCGAAGAAAAGGCAATATCGCTTATTGACATTTCTTCTCCCGGGCTAAGAATTACCCACGTTTGTGAAAGGAAACCATCTTAAAGATCATGAAACAAGCAAAATTCATCATTCCCTTCGCGGCGGCCATTCTTCTTGCAGGCTGCGCGACGAACGGGAACCAGACCTCGTCTTCTGACAAGACGAGCGTTGACTCTTCTAATGTCGACTCCGTTGATAGCTCTGACGGGGGATCTAGCGCGATTCCAACCCCAGTAGACGTCTCTATCGATGACATCGCTCTCTACGCCTCGGATTTCGCAAAGAAAGTCGACTCAATAAGCGGGGGAACCATCGCCTATAGCAGCGTGGATGCCTATAGCAGTGAGAAAACTACCAGCAACTTCTCCTATGGCAAAGACGCTAACGGAGAGACATTCAAGCTCGAATCAGGCGATACGGCCACCTACGTCATGAAAGACGCTACGGGTGCTGTTATTACCGTCCTTAAAGACAGCGACGGGAATTACAAGAAAGCCTCTTCTTGGGACGTCTACGATGAAGCCGCGCCGCATTTCTCCTCTTATCTTGAATATTACGATTCCTATGGCGTCGAAGCCTTGCTTAGCGACGTCGTTGACGCTGCCAAAAAGACTCCTAACGGCGACTTCAAGGCGATCAATGACGGAGAGAAAGTCGTCTTCAGCTTCTCCTATTTCGAGGGCAGCGACCCGCTCACCGTCTATGCGGTTAACGGCGACTTCGCCTATCCGACTAGCTCAAGCGCCCTCACTAGCCTTAACCTCGTTATCGATCAATATTCCTCCGCTAACGGCGCCTACACTTATGATGAAGACACAGGCAAAGCCATCATCGTCGAAGACGCTAAAAGCGAAGGGACCGTTACCTACGCCATCACGCAGAACGTCGGCGCAAGAACCTACACCAACGACGTCGATTTGAGCTCCTTCGCCCATAAGGGCCTTAGCTTCTATAGCATCACCAGCGATGAGGACGGCGAAGACGTTGAAACCCCAATCAGTGAGGATAGCCCTCTTTCTTTGGGCGTCGGCGATTGGGCGAGCATCCTCATCAAAGACGCCAACGCAAGCGCCACCGTCGATTTCGATCCCCTTTCTTGGACCATCACTAGTGGGGATGAAGATGGCCTTTCTGGGTATATCTCCCATGGCTATGCCGGCGATATGATGAGCCTTGATGCGAATAAAGGCGGCGACTACGTCGTCGAGGTCTCCAATTCCTCCGGCGTCAAAGGAACCTTCAAAGTGGTCGTGGAGCAGGCTAAGGTGACTTCCATCTCCGCCTCGCTTTTCTCGCTTGACTTCAATAACGAGGTGAGCAGCAAATTTCTTAACTCCGGGGACGTCATCAACGCCTACACCGACGTGGACATTTACTTCGATTTCCGTCTAGAGCCCTATTCGGCGACCTGGGACGATCTCACCTTCACCGTTTTCGATGAAGATTGGGAAGAAATCGATTCTGAGAAATATGATCTCAACATCAACGACAGCATCGGCTCTGGCGATGATGCCTATGATGCGGTTTCTTTCAGCACCAGCAACACCGGCACGTATTGGCTAAGAGTCGAAAGCAAAGAGGATTCAGACGTCAGGAATGTCTTCCAGATCGTCGTCAACGACTCCATGGATTTCGCTTCCATCTTGACGAACGTGGACACCTTCGTCGTGAAAGATGGGAACGGCGATAAGAAATACACCTTCGCCTTCACGCCTGACTCCAGCAACGACTGCGCAGGATCCGTGGTCATCACCGATCTGAGCGACGAGAGCACGGTTACAACCAATTACACCATTTCCAAGGGCGAAGACGATTACGACTATTACCGCTTCGAGTTCGAAGATGATGTCGCCATCTACGACATGGTCCTCGGAGAAGATAGGGTCCTCTACGTCCAGCTAGACGTGGATGACAGCACCTATTACCGTCTTGAAGACGCCGCTTCCTCCGCCTCTTTGCCTTTTGAAAAAGAATGGAAGGCCGACACCGATAAGGAAGGTATGTCCTACAACAAAGTCGATTACCTTACTTTCTACGATGACGGCACCGTCTATGGCCAGATCACATCGCAAGATTGGACTTACTCCCTCAAATGCGAATACACGTTCACCTATGATGGTGGTACCTATTACACCATCACCTTCATTGAAGGCGACGGCAGCAAGATCGAAGAGCCTGAAAACGAGTGGTTCGACGATTTTGGCGCGACGGCTTCGCTTGACACGGATACCGGGATTACGCTATACGCCAACTCCGATTCCCTGGGAATCGACTTCCTCCTCACGCCAGTGAAGAATTCCTGATTCTCTCTAAACCAGGCCTTGGCTTCAAATAGAGGTCAAGGCCTTTTTCCCTTTTTTGGAAAGGTTACACCATGAAACGCAAACCCTTAACGCTCTCTCTTTTTGCTATCTCCCTTCTTTTGACGGGATGCGCTGGAACGAAAGAGGATTCCTCTTCTTCCGAATCCCCATCTTCTTCAAACGGGGACAGCTCCTCTTATGATGGGGATTTCGATCTCTGGGAAGAGAGCGAGAAAGAGCTGATGATGACCTATTGCGGCACCCTTTTGCCGCATCCTTTCGACATGATCGAAGGGCCGATGCATTTCGAAGAGCAAGAAAGCGGGGGAGAGAAATGTCTCGTCCTCTACAATTTCGCCGAAGAATGGACCTTGAAGGATTACTATCTCTCCCTAGAAACCTTCGGCTGGGAGACGATAAAAGGCTATGACGGGGAGATCGTTCAAGACGGGGGCGGCTCCTCTTACGTGGAGTTGACTAGAGAAGGGAACGATGGGCAAGGCTACGAGCTCATGTACTATTTCGTCGATGGCTCGCTGAACGAGGGGGATAGCTATAACTGCATCGTCTGCTTCTCTTCCTATACTTCAAACAAGACCGAGAAAACCTCTTGGGACGAGAAAGAAGTCGAGGCCATTAGTTACGTCACCTCGACGAGCCTCCCTTTCTTCGCTTTGGGCGAGAATTACCATTATGGCAAAGCCAGCGAGAGTGAGCTAGATTTCTACGATTACTGCAGCAAGGATCTCTCTAGGGAGATCGTTTCCACTTTGCAAGGGGACGGGTTTGCTCTAGACGAAGAGAAATGCCAAGAATACGGCTGCTACTACGTTTGGAAAAGCCTTGCGGAAGGAGGGAAGATCGAGATCCTCGTCCGTTATCTTAAAGGGAATAACGTCTACGTCTATTTCACCGCCAAGATGGAAGAGAGCTCCTCTTGGCCTGGCGCCTTCCTTGCTGAGGCTGAGGCGATTCTAGGCTCCTCCATCCCCGTGTTTAAGATTGCCAAAGGAGGGTCTTATTCGACCTATACGCTTCATGGCACCTCCTATGTCATCACCTATGATTTGGATGCCTCTTTCGATTACTATTCCTACATCGAGAACATCAATAGCGAGCTCTTCTCCTGGGAAGAAAAGCTAGACATCAGCGCCTATCTTCTTGTTGACGAGGAAGGAGAGGAAACCGGCTTTTTGCTCCAGTTCAAGCCTAGCGATCCTGTCAGCGTCTTCTCCTCTTCTTGGCCGAGCAAGGATATAGAAGCCGGGGTCAAGGATGCTTTAGGCGTGGAAGGGGTGGAAATCCCTTCTTTGGACCTTTCTACTTATCACCTCGCCAAAGACATGAAATATCAGGTCGTGACCGAGGAGGATTACCGTTCGGTCTACGAAGAAGCCCTCGCTCTTTACAAAGAAAATTACGGCGACGTCTATTCTCTCCCGGCTTTGGAGAGCATGGCCAAAGCCTACGCGGATAAGCTAGTCGAGGTGGGGGTGAGCCTTTCTTTCTACGATTCCACTCTCGATACGCCCATCGACTACGTGGTCCGCTACAAGATCAACGAGGCTTATAAAGATCTGCTTTATCGCTCGGGATGGTATTTGGTTCCCGATACCGGCAGCAGGGCTTACGAAGACCCTACCGGCCAGATCAGGATCGAGGTCAATAACGACCCTCTTTCTGATTATGGTTATACTTCCATCAGCATCACCAAAGGCAGCGGGGAGGCCCACTCTCCGACCTTCAAGTTCAGCCAGGACAGCTATAAAGCCGGCACGGGCAATAGCTTCACTCCGATCCTGCAAGTGAGCATGCTGCCTTATGAGGTCACCTATTCTTGCTCCGACGCGACCGGGAAGGTTTCCATCGATCCAGCTAGCGGCCTAGTAAGCGTTTCTATTGATGCCGAAGTCGGCTCAACATGCGAGATTTCTGCGACCTGCACCGATGATGAGGGCCTAACTTATACCGCCAAAGCCGAGATCGAGGTAGTTAAGGCGGCTAACTACCAATCTAACCTTGAAGAGGTCGAAGCTTTGCTTAAGGAGCAAGGATATTTCGACTATACGAAAGAAGACATCTACGCGATCGGGAGCACCACCGAGGTGCGCGGGAAGAAGCTCACCCTCAATTACGGGCAAAGCCTGAGCAAGCAGGAAGTCAAAGACCTCGTAGAAGACCATCTCGTCCCCGAGAAGTTCATCTCCGGGATGTGGAGCAAGGAGGATGAAGACGCCTATTCTTCTCCTTCTTTGGGCCCAGTTCCCTCTAGTTTTGCGAAAAAGAAGAAGGCAAAATACACGGACGAGGAATATCTTTATTGCTTCAGGATCGAGGATTATGCGAGCTTCAGCTTGACTTATTACGTCCATACCGAGACGAATAAGGATATCATTCTCATCGTGGAATCAAGAAGGTACCGTTAAGCCTGCTTGATAAGAAAGCCCTCCATAGCCCGAAAGAAAAAACATGAACGCAAAAGCCCTGACCCTAGCCTTATTATCCTTGACTCTCTCTTCCTGCGTGAAAAGTAGCGTCTATTCAAGCAGCCAAGATGACACAATCCCAAGTTCAATCCATGACTCAGGGCAAAGCGAGGCCCAACTCGTTAAGAAGATTGAGGCGAAGTTCTACCTTTCTCCTAGTAGCAGCGGGGGACTAGACGAGGAGAACGCCCTTTCTTTGCCGACCTCTTTCTTCGATGTGGCCTTAGATGTCCCTTATGTGAGCCTCTCTTCTTTCCTTAATGGGGTCTATACCCCTTTGCTAGGCAACGGGCAAACCCTCCTTACCTATAAAGACAAGACCCTAATTAACGAGATCAATAAGGCAACGATGCGCTTCGACGTTAACGAAAACGAGATTTCCTGCCCCGACCTCGATCTTTTCCTTAGCTCGCTTGATGGAGGTTTGCTCCACGAGGATCTGCTTTTGGCTAAAACCAACCCAAACGCGAAGCTAGACGAAAGCAAAAGCTACCGCCGGGCCGGGAAAAAGATGGTCTGGAAGCTTGACCGTTACTGCATGAAGCTAGTCGCCTATGAAGACGAGGTTTACCTGCCTTACGCTCTTCTGCAGGCTTTCTTCCTCTCTAAAGCCGGCGTGGGAATGGCCTTCAACGGGGAGAATTACTTCAACTCGAACTTCATGGCCATGATCGCCGATCCCCTCACTCAGAGCCTAAACGAATACGGCAAAGCCTATTATGGAGGGCCTTTGGGGAAAGCGAACTACCCCTCTAGGAGCGAGGGCTACGCGCGTTACTTCTATGGGACTTTCCTTTTCGTCATGGAGAATTTCTATGGCAAGCTATCCGAACTAGGAATCGAGGATCTTGACGCCTATTTGGAGGCTAGCGGCTATAAGGAAGAGCTCCTTTCTAGCGATGCAGTCAAAGCCGACGGGGCATTAGCTCAGCTCATGAACAAAGTTTTCTGCGACGGAGGCCATAGCGCCTATACCGGCTCAGGCGTTGATTCCGGCTTCGATCTAGTGCGCGACATGGGCCTTATCAGCGCCTTGATGGCCACTGATGAGCGGATGAGCGCAAGCGAGAAGGTGAGGGCCGAGTTGAAAGAAAAAAGAGGAAGCGAGGCCAAAACCATCGAGAAAAGCGGGGAGACCGCGCTCATCCATCTCGATAAATTTAGCCTCAAGACCAATGAAGTGGGCATGCCTGTTTTCCCTAGCAAAGAAAGCGTGACTAGCGATGAGACAAGCACCTTCGCTCTTCTTTATAACGCCTTCAAGGAAATCGAAAAAGACGACGCGATTAAAAACGTCGTCATCGACGTCTCGCTTAACGGGGGAGGAGCGGTGTGCGCCTTAGGCGAGGCGCTGGGCTTTTTGACTAATGAAGAGGTCAGCTTCTCTACCTATAATCCCGTTACCGGGGCCAAAAACGTCGAGAGCGTGCGTTACGACACCGATTTGGACGGGGACTTCGAGGACGATGATTCCTACGAAGGGGTCTATGATTTCTATATTCTGACTTCGCTTGCTAGCTTCTCTAGCGCAAACGCCTTCCCTTGCTTAGCTAGCGACTATAACTACGCGAAGATCATCGGGCAAAGAAGCGGCGGGGGCGATTGCGCGATCGCCTACGCCGAAGGAAGCGATGGAAGCTCCTGGCAGATCTCTAGCACCTCTTCGATCCGCCACAAGGATTTCACGAGCGTCGATTCGGGAGCGCAGGTCGATTTGGAGATCGATTACGCGAACTTCTACGACGTCTCTTATCTTGATACCTATCTTACTAAAGCGAAACAAACCGCCTAGTTTCTTTGCTTGACGCTTTTCTTGACGATAGAAAAAGCGAATGAAAGCGCATACAATGGCCTTATAAGAAAAGAGGCCACTCCATGAAGAAACTTTTTCCCATCCTTTTGACGCTTTCTAGCGCTTGCTTGCTTTTTTCCTGCGCAAGTGGAGAAGAGACACCGAGCTCTGTCTCAGATCCCCTTTCCTCCCAGCAGGAAAGCTCGGAGGTGCAAGAGCCCGATTACGGGGAAAACAATGTCATCATCCATTTCTACGGCAAGGGTTTGGATTATTCCAAATATGCCCTTTGGCTATGGAAGCAAGGAGGGGAGGGCAAGGAATACCTCTTCACCGGGATAGACTCCTACGGGGCTTATGCCTGCGTGAGCATCGCCACTTTCGGCGAGGATCCTAGCAGCATCGTCATGGGGACGATCGTCAAAAGCAAGGGCAGCTGGAGCTATCAGACGGGCGACATGATGGCCAAGCTAAGCCTTGCTCCGCTCGATGAGAAGGGCAACGTCGCGATTTGGCTCAAATACAAAGACTCGGAGATCTACTACCTTGAGCCTTCTAAATACGGCTTCTCCAAGCTCGAATTCGCCTCGATGACTTCCTTGAAAGTGCACGCAGACGATGCTTTCTCGCGCCTTAAGCTCTATCAAGACGGCGTGAGCATCAAAGAAAAAATCCTCGACGCGCAGGCGGATTACCTCCTTTGGGACCTAGGGAGCGAATTCAAGATCGATTTCTCTTCATCCTATAGCCTAGAGGCCTTCTTCGAAGAGGAGAATAGCCTCAAGAAAGAGGTCTCCTTCTCTAGCCTATATGGCAGCGAGGAATATAACGCGCTTTATGAATACGACGGAATGGACCTCGGGGCCAATTATTCTAAAGAGAGGACCGTTTTTAAGGTGTGGTCGCCGTCCTCAAAGAAAATCACCCTGCGGATCTATTCTAGCGGCACCCCAAAGAACATTTCCCCGGAGAAAGGCGACGACACCCATTTAGACTACCCAATGAGCTTAGGGGAGAAGGGCGTCTGGTCCTATAGCTTAGAAGGCGATAACGAAGGGAAATACTATACCTACATCGTCACTAATGGGGCTTACGAGGAGAAGGAAATCATTGACCCGAGCGCCAAAAGCGCCGGAATCAACGGCATCAGGGGGATGATCGTCGATTTCAGCAAGACCAACCCCGCAGGCTGGGAAGAGGTGAAGATCAACGAATATGACAAGAAATCCCTGACGGTCTATGAGACCCATGTCGCCGATCTCACTTCTAGCGCCACCTGGAAGGGCGATGAAAACAACAGGAAGCGCTTCCTCGGCCTCTGCGAGGAAGGCACCTCTTATAGCGACCCGGAAGGTAACCTCACCCCGACGGGCTTTGACTACCTTAAATCGCTAGGGGTGAACGCCGTACAGCTCCAGCCGATCTTCGATCAGGATAACGACGAGGTAAACCCGACCTATAACTGGGGCTACAACCCGCTGAATTACAATGTTCTGGAAGGCTCTTATTCCAGCGACCCATATGATGGCTATGCGCGCATAAGGGAATTCAAGGAAGCGGTGAAAGCCTATAACAACGCGGGCATCAACCTCATCATGGACGTCGTCTATAACCACGTCTCCAGCGTCTCCGGCAGAAGCTTCGGCGTTTTGGCCCCGGGCTATTATTTCCGTTATAAAGACGATGGGACTTATAGCAATGGTTCAGGATGCGGCAACGACACCGCCTCTGAGCGCAGCATGTTCGCCAATTTCATGCAGCAGAGCGCGACTTTCTGGGCAAGCGAATATAAGCTAGGCGGCTTCCGCTTCGATTTGATGGGCCTTCATCCCGTCGATACGATGGATCAGGTGGTCAAGGCGCTTCACGAAATAAACCCCTATATCGCGGTCTATGGCGAGCCTTGGACTTTGTCAACGTCAACCGACGCCCTTCTCGCCGATCAGCCCGGCATCAACATGAGGAAAGACACCGCCGAGGATTTCGCCGCGTTCAACGATGGCTATCGCGATGCGATGATCAAAGGCGGGATGAAAGGCGTGGGGGAGATCGGTTTTGCGACCTGCCAAGACGTCTATCAGATCAGCGCTTCCGACATGAACGCGGTGATGGGCGGCATCAAAGGCTCTACCTACGGAAGCGGGGTCATCATCGCTGACCCGGATAGAACGGTCAATTATGTGACTTGCCACGACAATTACACGCTTCTAGACCGCTTCGAGGCCCTTGATAAGGCCAGCCAGGCGATCTCCTATAGCGAAGAGCAAAAAGAGAAGATGGCCGTCCTTGCTAACGCCATCACCTTCACTTCGCAAGGGGTCAGCTTCATGCAGGAAGGGGAGGAGTTCCTCCGCAGCAAAGGAGGGGAAAACAACAGCTACGGCGGGCAGAATGACGGACGCGACTACTACAAGATGAATGAGCTTGATTATTCTCTCGCCCTCAAGCATCAGGACGTGGTGGAAGCCTATAAGTCGCTCATCGCCTTCAAGCAGGATTGCCCTGGGCTGCATCTAGAGGCGGAGGAAGCCAATAAGCTCGTGGTCAATAAAGACGAAGCGACCAGACGCAACCAGATCTATTACGACATCCCTGATGGGGAAGGGGGCAGCTACCGCATCGCCCACGTCAATGGTGGCTCTTCAAGCCCAGAAGCGATCGATTTCTCCCTCCACAGCCTCGTTTTGGATACCCTTAGCAGCGGAGTCACGCTCTCTGAGGCGACCCAGCTAGAAAGCTATCAGACCATCATCGCCCATAAGAACGCCTAGTTCCTTAAGGAAGCCTCCCCGGGCTTCCTTTTTTCTTTGCCTAAAGTGGAAAGGGGGATAGAATACCTCCTGCATCTAGCGATGCTTATTTTGTTAACGGAAAAGGGGGTCATTTGAAGATAAAGCCCCTCACCCTATAATCGAAGCGTATGAAGATATCCATAATCATCCCGACCTATAACCAATCCAAGAAACTGCTTAAGAACCTCAAGGAGAGAATCATCCCTTATTTCGATTCCTGCGGGCTCACCTACAGCATTCTCCTTGAGGCGGACCATTCTTCAGAAGAGGAAGTCAAGCTCCTAGAAGAGGGGCTAAAAGAGCTGCCTGCCCAAGTGAAGCTGGATTCCTATGAGGATAAGAAAGGCAAGGGCTGGGCGATAAGGAAGGGGATCTTCAATTCCTCCGGCGACTACGTCCTTTTCTTCGACGCCGACCTTTCCACTGACCTAACGGTCTTCGACTCCATGAAGAAAGACCTCGGCAAATACGACGCCTACATCGCTTCTAGAGACTGCAAAGGGGCGAGCTACGCCAAAAAGCAGCCTCTTAAGAGAAGGATCACCCATTTCGGGGCAAAAACGATTATCCGCATGAAATTCAAGATGAAGGAAGTCAGCGACACCCAGTGCGGGTTCAAGATGTTCCCTCTTCCTTTAGCGAAAACCATGGCGGAACGCCAATTGACCTTAGGGAGCGCGTTCGATGTCGAATACCTCTATTTCCTCCACCTCAACAAGAAGAGCATCAAAGAATACCCGGCGAGATGGGAGGATGATCCTGAAAGCACCTTGCAAGGGGTCTTGGGATCAAGCAAGAAGTTCTACATGGACCTAAAAGCCATCAAAAGGAACAAGGCCCATTATCTATTGAAGGAAGGAGAAGAACATGCTGACTGACCGCGTGATCATCGAAGCCCGCTCCGGCAACGGAGGGGATGGCTGCATCTCCTTTCTGCAGGAGAAGAACATGCCTAAAGGCGGCCCTGATGGAGGGAATGGCGGCAAGGGAGGCTCGGTTTTCCTCCTGGCCAAAAGGAATGTGAACACCCTGATGGCCTATCGCCACTCCCGGGTCTTAGAAGCCCCAAACGGAGGGAAAGGCGACAAGAAGCTGCGCAACGGGAAAGCCGGCGCGGACAAGATCTTTGAAGTGCCCGTGGGCACGCTCGTCTACGAGGAGAAAAGCAACGTGCTGCTCGCTGATCTCTCAGAAGAAGGAGAGGTCGTCTGCATCGCTAAAGGCGGACGGGGAGGCAAGGGGAACGCCTGCTTCAAATCTAGCCGCCTAAGAATCCCCCGCATCGCCGAAAACGGGCATCCGGGCGAGAAAAAGCGCATCGTGTTGGAATTGCGCCTTCTTGCCGATGCCGGGCTGATCGGCTTCCCTAGCGTTGGCAAGAGCACCTTCTTGAACATCGTCTCGAAAGCCAATGTCCCTACCGCGGACTATCCTTTCACCACCCTTGAGCCAAATCTAGGCGTGGTCACTCTTCCTCATTCCTACGACCAATTCGTCCTCGCCGACATGCCTGGCCTCATCGAAGGGGCACACGAAGGGAAGGGATTAGGCATCACCTTCCTTCGCCATATCGAGCGTTGCAGAGTGCTCATCCACATGGTTTCGATGGACGGGGAAAGAGACCCTTTCGAAGCCTATCAGATCATCAACTCCGAACTGAAAGACTATGGGGCGGACCTCGAGAAGCGCCCCCAGATCGTCGTCGCCACGAAGATGGACAGCGATGGGGCGGAAGAGAGGAAAAAAGAATTCGACAAGAAACTCGGCTTCTCAACTTTCGGAGTCACCGCCTTAACGAATGAAGGCGTGGAGACGGTGATCAAAAAAGCCTACGAGCTCATTCAAAAGACCCCTGAATTCGCTCTCTTCAAGAAAGAAGAAGGGGAGGAAAGCCCCTCTTACCGCGTATATGACGCGACAAAGGAGAGGAAAGAAGCCCCCTTTGAGATCCTTCATCCCTCCGATCACCTCTTCCTCATCACTGGGAAAGAGGTCTTGGAGAAATACGCTTTGATGAACCTTAGCGACGATCAGGGCGTGGCGCGCCTCATCTCCTATCTCACGCGCCTTGGCGTGGAGAAAGAGCTCGAGAAGAAGGGGGCGCAGGATGGCGACAGCGTGCGCATCGCCGATTTCGAGTTCACCTATTCGAAGTAACCCTTTCGCCCGGGAACAAGGAAGTTTGCTATAATTCAAGGCATGGACAAGAAGGTCTTTTGGACGGGGGTGCTCGCCTGCCTATTATCTAGCCTAGTTCTATTCTCCCTCTTCCTTCTTTGCCTTAGCTTATCTTGAATTATGATCTATTCCCTTAAAGGCGTCGTCATTGACGTCAGCAAAGACAGAATCGCCCTTGATCTAGGCAATATCGCCTATGAGATTTTCGTTGCTAGAAGCAGCGATTTCTCGCTGAATTCCGAAACGAAGGTCTTTACTTACGAAGTCTTGACGCAAGACGACCATTATCTGGTCGGTTTCTTGGACAAGATGGAGAAAGAGGCCTTTTGCTCCCTGATCGAGGTCAAAGGGATCGGCCCAAAGACCGCGTTAAGTGCTCTTGGGGCGACGCGCCCAGAGGAGCTATTCGCAGCCATTGAGGCCAACAACACCGCTTTCTTGAAAAAGCTTCCCGGCATCGGCCCGAAAGCCGCCGCCCAGATCATCCTTGACCTGAAAGGGAAGCTCGTGAAAACCGACGGCAAAGGACACCCGGAGGCGTATGAGGAAGTGGCCTCGGCCTTGAAGAGCCTCGGCTTTAAGAAAGCCCAGATCGATGCGGCTCTTTCTTCCATCACCGAGCCTGATCTCCCTAACGCGGAGATCTTGCGCCTCGCCTTAAAGCAATTAAGGAAGGGGGAGCAATGAGATGAGCCGTCTATTAAGCGCCAAAAAAGAGGCTGAGGACGAGAAAAGCGAGCTTTCTCTTCGCCCGAATACCTTAAAAGACTACATCGGCCAAAGCCAAAGCAAAGCCAATCTGGAAGTTTTCCTTGGGGCGGCGAGAAAACGCAACGAGCCGCTTGATCACGTCTTGCTTTATGGCCCCCCAGGCCTAGGGAAGACGACCCTAGCCTACGTCATCGCCAACGAAATGGGCGGCAAGATCCGCCTCGTCAACGGTCCTTCGGTGGAAAAAGCGGGGGACCTCGCCGCGATTCTTTCTACGTTAGAAGAAGGGGACATCCTCTTCATCGACGAGATCCATCGCCTCCCCCGGGTGGTCGAAGAAGTCCTCTACGGGGCGATGGAGGATTTCACCCTTTCGGTTTTGATCAACCAAAACGGCAGCTCCCACGTGCTCAACATGCCCTTGCCTCCCTTCACCTTGGTGGGAGCGACCACCCGCAGCGGTGACCTCTCTTCCCCTTTAAGAGCGAGGTTTGGCATCTCCATGAAGCTTGATTTCTATTCAAAGGAAGAGATTAGCGACATCATCAAACGCACGAGCAGGGTGTATCAAACTCCCATAGAAGAAGAAGCGGTGGAGCTCATCGCTAAGCGCAGCCGGGGCACCCCCCGCATCGCCAATCGTCTTTTCAAAAGGATCCGCGACTTCGCCTCTTTCCATGAGGAAGAGGAAATCAGCTCCTCCCGCTGCAAGCAGAGCCTAGAGGCCTTGAAAATCGATGAGCTAGGGCTAGATGAGGTCGACATCCGCTACCTCAGCGCGATCATCGAGCGCTTTCATGGCGGCCCGGTGGGGCTAGAGTCCATTGCCTCTTCGATCGGCGAGGAAGTAGGCAACCTCGAAGACGTCTATGAGCCGTATCTAGTTATGGTGGGGATGATCGACCGCACCCCAAGGGGGAGAGTGGCCACTGAAAAGGCCTATGCCCACCTCAAAAAAGCCCATCAGCTTTCCCTGTTTTGACGAAATTGGCAAAACCGGCCCCCTTAGGGGGCCTTTTTTCTTGCCTAAGGGTAAGAGGAAGTATAAAGTAGAAGCCGCGACCTGCAAGCAGGTTGTTTTCGTAGAGGAGTTTATCAATATGAGACGTTATATCGGATATGTCGTCATGTGCAGCGCCGTGCTTCTAGGCATCGCCACGACCACCGCCCCCTTCATCGCCAAGATGAACAGCGACCTCTCTTATAGCGAGGGCAAGACGCTTTATTTCAAGGCGAGCACCTACAACGAGGAATCCACAAACGGCAACTACGGGGACGAAAACCTCTCTTTCCTCGACCAAGACCAGATCGTAGACCAGAACAACGACAACCAGCTCGCCATCTACACCTTGGCCGACATCATCAAAAGCCGCCTCGACATCTGGAACCTCTCCGAATACGAGGTGAGCGTCCAAGGCTATGACACGATCGCCGTGAGCGTGCGCACCAAAACCGATAGCGACATCCAATACACCTATCTTCAGAACTACCTCTCTTTCTCCGGCGGCGACTATGAGCTCGACGTGACCGATGAAAGCGTCGTCGAGGAAGCCAGGAAAGACACCTGGGCGACGATGTTAGATAACGCCGAAGACGCCTACATCGAATCGATGGAGCTAAGCGGCTACAACTTCCCCTTCGTTTTGGTGAAGATCCCTGACGCCTACCAAAGCGATTTCACCGATCTACTAAAGGCCGCTAGCGACGCCAATGCTTCTAGCGCCTCCGAATCTAGCGATTCCTCAACGACTGAGGACGCCTGCAAATTGGTCCTTTGGGCCAACAGGGTGGATGGCGACCTCTATAAAGACAGCACTAGCGGCGGAGGCAGCAACATCAACCTGAGCAAAAAGATCCTCGCCGTAGAAAGCGTGAGCAACGACAACGCGGTCTATTATTACGATAGCGACGAAGACAAGGAGACCCCTTATCTTCGCCTGATCCCCGCAAGCAACGCCATCACCAGCGAAGGAGGCTACGATCCTAGCCACGCCCAAGAGGCATATGATGCGGCCGTTTACCTTAAGAACATGTTCAACGCCGAGCCTCTTAGCATCACTAACGGCAACGACGAGCATCGCTTCGCCTTGACCTTCACCTATAGCGAAGCAAGGAAAGCCACCGTCGAAAACCTCAATTATTATGGGGCTTGGTCGGTCTATCCGGCTTTAGGCGGCACCATGATCGCTACCTTGGTTACAGTCGCTTTGACTTGCCTTGTGCTTGCTTTATTTAATCGCATTTTCTCCCTCGTCCAGATCAGCGCGATCCTTGGGGCGGTCTACGCTAGCTTCATCACCTTCGTGAGCTTCGGCGCTCAGTTCAACATCGCCGCCTGCTTAGGCTTGCTCGGGGTGCTATGCATCGCCGCTTTCGGGGCCATCTATTATGGGGCCTCCCTCAAAGATGAGATCTACAAAGGCCGCACGCTTAAAAAAGCCAATCAGGAGGCCGCCAAAAAATCGCTCTGGCCGATCATCGACGCCTCGATCGTGGGGGTGATCCTCGGGGTGTTCGTCTATATCTTCGGTGGCGAGCTCGCCTCGAAGTTCGGCACGATGCTCGTTTTGGGCTCGGTCTTCGCTCTTCTTGCTAATCTTGTCCTCACCCGCATCGGCGCCTGGCTGCTTGCTAACGACTCCTCGATGCAGACCAAATACATCAAGCAGCTCAATATCGATTCCACCAAGATTCCCGATCTGCTGAAGGAGCAGAAGCAGACCTATTTCGGGCCCTACGAGAAAAAGGATTTCACCAAGGGCAAGAAATACCTCATGGGCATCTTCGGGGGAGTGCTTGTCGCCGGCATCGCGACGATGATCGTCTTCGGGATCCAAAATAGCGGCAACATCTACAACACGAGCGCCTACACCGAGAAATCGACGGTCCTTCGCATCGACGTCAAATCGACCTCGAACGAGCAGATCACCGTCTCCTCGCTCTCGGGCATCGAAGATATCTATGAGAAAGATGGGACTAGCGACCTTCTCCATTGCGTTGAGATCGATGGCAAGAAACTCGCCGATATGATCAGCGGAGTCAACGACATCAGCCTCTCCTCCACCCCCCATTCGGTCTACGACAAAGACACGACCATCACGACCTATTGGTATTATTATTCCGTCAAGCTCAGCAAATACGTCGATAGCGAGAGCGAGCATACCCTCTCTCTCCGCAAAGGCGAGGACGCCTCTTGGGAAAAGCAAGAGGAGCTAAGCCTCTCTGAGCTTAATGATTCATTGAGAAACTATCTTGTCGAGGGCTTCTCTAGCGGCATCGACGAAGACGCCGTCTTGGTGAGCTTCGCCACCGTCTCCCCTGAGCTTGGCCAGCCTTACGTCGACAAAATCGCCCTTGCCGTGGGCGTTGCCTTAGCCGTCAGCTTGCTTTATTTCGCCTTGCGCTTCCGCCCCTCTAGAGGCATCGCAGCGATCTTTGGGGGAGCGCTTGTCTCTTATAGCGTCCTTGCTTTCTTCGTCTTCACGCGCATCGCGGTCAATCCGCTTGTGAGTTTAAGCGTCTTCATGGCCGCCTTGCTCACGCTTCTGCTTGCCTTGTTCGCTCTTAACAAGGAGAAAGAGATCTACAAGGAGAGCAGAGAGAAAGAGAAGAACACCCTTGCTTTCCGCTCCGACTGCCTTAATAAAGCCATTTCGCGCTCAGCCTCTAGCTTCTTCTTGCTCTTGATGATCGCCTCTTACGCGAGCATCGCCTTCTTCGGCTTCGGCCCGCGGAGCTTCATGATGATCTATCTAGGGACCATCATGGGCCTCCTCTTCCTTGGGGCCTATGATCTTGGCTTGCTCGCCCCGATCAGCATTTTCTTCGCGAAGATCTTCAGTAAAATCAAGCTGAAGCCGCGGAAGAAATCGCCGAAAAAAGGCGGAGCGCTCAAAAAGAAGAGCAATGAGCCGGAAGAGGCCATCTTCATCGGGATCAACGACTGATGGAAAGCCTGAAGGAACGCCTGAAACAGTATTATTCCTTGGACGAGGAGAGCTATGCGGAGCTTGTCCGCGAGCCCTCCTCTCTTTCTTTTCCTGACCTCTCAGCCTTTGATTCGGTCAAGCGGGCCAAAGGGCGCATCGAAAAGGCGCTAGAAGGCAAAGAGAAGGTCCTTCTTTACGGGGATTACGACACCGATGGAATCCTAGGGACCTCCATTTTCCATAACGCCTTGCTAGAAAAGGGAATGGACGCCTCCTATTTCATCCCTAGCCGTTACAGCGATGGCTATGGCCTTAATATGGATAACGCCAAACGGATCGCCGCGAAAGGCTATTCCTTGCTGATCCTCATCGATAACGGGGTCTCTTGCTTTAAGGAGGTATATTATCTCCAAGAAGAAGGGGTGGACGTGCTGATCTTTGATCATCATGAGCTCCCCGAGCAGCTTCCTAACTCCTATTCCTTGGTCCATCCTTTCCTTTTAGGGATCGGCAATAGCGGGGGATTCAACATCTCCGCGGGTTTCCTTTGCTATCTTTTTTCTCTTGTTTTGACCGGCAAAGAAGACACATATCGAAGAAGTTTAGCCGGCATCACGACCATCAGCGACATGATGCCGATGCAGGGCATAAACCGCGTCTTGGTGGGCCTTTTGCTGCGTTCCCTAAGGAAAGAAAGCTACCCTGAGATCGCTCTTTTATGCCCGAAGAGGCATCTTAACGAAAAAGTTCTGGGGATGGAGCTCATCCCCATCATCAACGCGCTTGGCAGGATGGAAGAAGGGCATAAAGCCGCTCAAGCCGTCGCTTATTTCAGTTACCGCGATCCCAAAAGAAGGCAGGCCCTTGCTAACTGGATGAGGCAAATCAATGAGCAGCGAAAAGCCCTCACCAAAGAGGCCTCAACCCTCGTCTCTTATAAGAGCGGCGCCCCGGGGATCATCGAGAACCTTCCCTTAAAAGAAGGGCTTAATGGGCTGCTTGCCAATAAGCTCATGAAGCAATACAAGGTGCCGGCAGCGATCTTCTCTTCCTCTTATTCTGATCCCAATCTTTTAGTGGGCTCAATCCGCAGCGAGGAGGGATTCGACGTTGTTGAATGTCAAAAAGAGCTTTCCCCTTACTGCGTGCGCGCCGGAGGGCATAGCCATGCCGGAGGCATCACGATTCTTAAGCAGGATTATCCCTCTTTCGCCAAAGTCTTCCTCTCTTATTGCAGGGAGCATCCCTTCACTAAAGTCGAGCCCCTTGCCATTCCCAT
Organism: Paludibacteraceae bacterium; assembly: GCA_963621535.1. Taxonomy (GTDB): domain Bacteria; phylum Bacillota_I; class Bacilli_A; order RFN20; family CAG-826; genus Alloenteromonas. The sequence continues at coordinate 28,300 of CAVFEQ010000011.1, forward strand.
CTCTTTAAGCGAGGCGAATATGGAAAGCTACCGCATCATCAGGAGCTTCGGCCCGTTTGGGGAGGGGCATGAGGAGCCTCTTTTCATGCTGAGCAACTTGCCTACAGACAGTTTCCAATACGGGAAGGAGGGGAAATGCCTCCTCACTCCCTTAGGCTACAACGTGCGCTTAGTGGATTTTACGCGTGGCAAGAAGGATTTCCTCTTGCTTGATAAAGTCACTTTCTTAGTGCGTTTTGAGATCAACGAATACCTTGGCAGGACCTCTCTTCAGCTTAGAGTGGTCGCCTCCTCTAGCAAATAAAGGAAGGAGGAATATACTAGCCCCATGGAAAACGCCCCAGAGAAAACCCTGCCGCCAAACGGCGGCTACCCAATGCACAGTTACGAGGACCTAAAGGCCCTTTTTGCGACCTATATCACCAATCCTGAGGACCAGAAGCTCATCTACGATGCCTATCTTTTGGCGAAAGAGAAGCACGGCAACCAGTTCCGGAAATCGGGCGAGCCTTATATCCATCATCCTTTGGAAGTCGCCTACATCTGCGCGCAGCTGCAGTCTGGGCCGGCCACTTTAGCCTCCGCCCTTTTGCATGACGTCGTGGAAGATACCGACGTCAGCATCGAAGAAATCGAAGCGAAGTTCGGGCCTGATGTGCGCCTCATCGTCGATTCCTTGACGAAGATCCAGCGCATGAAGCTCTCCCATATGAGCAAGGAGGATTTCGAGGCCGAAGATCACCGGAAGATCTTCTTGGGCATGGCCCATGACGTGCGCGTCATCATCGTCAAGCTCGCCGACAGGCTCCATAATCTGCGCACCCTTGATTCCCTTTCCCCGGAACGCCAGAAAGCCTTAAGCAAAGAGACTCTTGAGGTCTTCACCCCGATCGCCCATCGCTTAGGGATCTATACGATGCAAAGCGAGCTGGAGGACCTCTCTTTAAAATACCTTGAGCCAGAGATCTACGCGAAGATCAAAGCGCTCGTCGATGAGCGTTTTGAAAGGGGCAAGGGGGCTTTAGAGCAGTTGAAGAAGCGCATCGCCGATCAGCTCTATGAACATGGCATCCCCTTCCGGATGGAAAGCCGGGTCAAGTCCATCTATTCCATCTATAAGAAGATGTATAAGAAGGGACATTCCTTCGATGAAATATACGATATTTTGGCCATTCGCGTGATTACGAAGACGATGGTGAATTGCTATGAGATCCTGGGGATGATCCATACGACCTACACCCCGATCCCGGGCCGCTTCAAAGACTACATCGCCATGCCTAAGCCTAACCTCTACCAGTCTTTGCATACCTCTATCGTGGCTGGAGATGGCAACGTTTATGAGGTGCAGATCCGCACCGAGGAGATGGACCAGGTCGCCGAGACCGGCGTCGCGGCGCACTGGAAATACAAAGAAGGGGCCCATTACAACCCCAGGGAAGAGCAGAAGGAAATCGAAAGCCAGCTGCACTGGTTCCGCGATTTCGTCACTCTTTCCGGCAATCAAGACGGCAGCGCCAAAGAGTACATGGCAAGCCTCACCAACGACATCTTCGGGGCCAATGTCTATGTTTTCACGCCCCTTGGGAAGGTAGTCGACCTCCCCGCGGGGGCGACGACCCTTGATTTTGCCTATAAGATCCATACTAAAGTCGGCGACGCGGCGGTGGGGGCCATCGTCAATGGGGCCCTCGTCCCGCTTAACACGGTCCTAAAAACCGGCGACATCTGCGAGATCAAGACCTCCGAGAAATCCTCTGGCCCCAATGACTCCTGGCTAGAGATCGCTAAAACTAGCTCCGCGCGCAACCGCATCAGAAGGGCATTGCAAAAGAAAGACGCTTTGCTTTTGAAGGACGAGAAGATCAAGCAGGGGAGAAACTCCTTGCTCGATGGCTTCCGCCTGCGCGGGTTCGAGGAAGAAGAGGCCCTAAAAATCATCAACGAGAACCTAGGGAAGCTAAGCAATGAGTTCCATTGCGACACGCTAGATGACCTTTACGTGAGCGTCTCCACCCGCAACCCGACCCCCAGCGCCGTCCTTGATTTCCTTCATATCAAGAAAAAACTCGCGCCCAAGCTAGGGAAAAAGAGAACGAACACGCAAAAAGAGCCTGGCTATTCTTGCCCGGTGGAGGTCCCTGGCGGCATCACCGGCCTCGCCGTGACCTTAGGGCAATGCTGCACCCCGATACCAGGGGATGCGATCGTAGGCTACATCACCAGGGGCAAAGGCATCACGGTCCATCGCTGCAACTGCCCGAATATTGCTCACGAGAAGGCGCGCCTCATCGACCTTAAATGGAAAGAGGATCTCGGCGTGGGACACTACCCCGTTGATTTGGAGATCTTCGCCAACGACCGCGCGAACCTCGTCGCCGACATCCTCCAGGCGATCTCCTCCAAAGGCATCGTGACGAGCGATCTAAGGTCGCATCTAGTCACCGAGACCATGAACGACGTCATCAATCTCACGATTTCCGTCACCGATTCCAAGTGCCTCGATGACCTTTTCGCCGTCCTTCTTGGCGTGAAAGGGGTTTTCTCCGTCTCCAGGGTGATTCATTAGGCCTTTCATTGAAGAAAGCGCGCGCCAGTTCTATAATTTGACGCGAATCGAAAGGAGCTTTTTATCATGGCTTATCAAGGCATCAAAGGCACGCATGACCTCTACGGGGAGGAGGCGGACGCCTACACTTACATTCAGAATGTTTTCAGCGCCGTCGCCGAGCTTTACGGCTACCGCAAAATTGAGACCCCGGTTTTGGAATACACCGAGGTCTTCGACCGCTCCACAGGCGAAAGCAGCGACGTGGTGCGCAAGGAGATGTACACTTTTCTAGACAAGGGCAACCGCTCCTTGACCTTGCGCCCAGAAGGGACGGCAGGAGTCATCCGCTCCATCGTCGAGCATAAGCTCTACGCCACTAATGACCTTCCCCTGAAGCTTTATTACACCGGCCCGGTCTTCCGCTACGAAAGGCCGCAATTAGGAAGATACCGCCAGTTCATCCAGGCTGGGGTAGAAGCGGTAGGGCTAGATAGCGCCAGGCTTGACGCCGAGTGCATCTGCCTAGCCATGGACGTGCTCTCTTATCTTGGGTTCAGCAGATTGAAGGTGAAAGTCAACACGCTTGGGGATACTAGCAGCAGAGCCGCCTACAAAGAGGCGCTCCGCTCTTTCTTCGCCTCGAAAATCGATTCGATGTGCGAGGATTGCAAGCAAAGGCTGCTCCTTAACCCCATGCGCATCCTCGATTGCAAGGTCAAGGAGGATCAAGAGATCGTCAAAGACGCGCCGAAGATGAAGGATTACCTCTCCGATGAAGCCAGCAAGCGCTTCTACGAGACCCTTTCCATCATCAACGACCAGGAAATCGAATACGAGATCGACGATTCGCTGGTCCGTGGCCTCGATTATTACGGCCAGATCGTCTTCGAGGTCCACGCGATCAGCGAAGAAGGAAAAGACTATGGCGCCCTTTTAGGTGGCGGCCATTACGATGGCATGATGGGCAATTTCGCCGGCCCGAAGGACAACGATTCCGGGGTTGGCTTCGCTTTGGGCGTCGAGCGCATCTACTCGTTGATGAAAGACAACAAGATGCTTGGCGACATCGCCCATGGCTTAGACATCTTCGTGATGCCGATTGGCGAAGAAAGCAAAGATGATTGCTTCGCTTTAACGCAGGCTCTCCGCCGGGAAGGCTATTCCGTGGAGATGCCTTTTAGCGGCGGCAAACTCGGCGCGCTTTTCAAGAAAGCGGTGCGGGCCAACGCCAAATTCGCTCTCATCGCCGGGAAAGACGACTTGGATCAGAACCTCGTCCAGGTCAAGAACCTCGCCTCGGAGGAGCAAGTCCCGGTCGCGATTGAAGACCTCGTCTCCTATTTCGATGAGGAATTCGCCAAGCTTGAAAGCCATCACCATCATCATGAGGGATGCTGCTGCGAAGGCGAAGAAGACGAAGAGCATGAATGCTGCTGCGGCCATCATCATGACGAGGAAGAAGAAGGCGGCCATCATTGCTGCTGCCACGACAAGGAGTGAATATGGAACGCACCATTTGGAACGGATTGCTACGAAAAGAGCATGTGGGGCAGACCCACACCCTCTGCGGCTGGGCAGCAAAAGTAAGAAAACTAGGCGGCATCGAGTTCATCGATCTCCGCGACTCGACGGGGATCGTCCAATTGACCGTCAATGACCCCTCTTCGATCCCTGATGTCAGAAACGAATACGTTCTGCAGGTCAAAGGCGTGGTGGGGCTAAAAAAAGACCCTAACCCCTCTTTGCCTACCGGAGAAGTCGAGATCATCGTCTCCAGCGTCGTCGTTTTGAACAAGGCTGAGACCACCCCGTTTATCATCGCCGACAAGACCGACGCGCTTGAAGAGACGCGCCTAGAGTACCGCTACCTCGATATCCGCCGGCCCTATATCCTCAATAAGCTTAAGGCCCGCGCCCAAATCGTGAAGGATTTCCACGAATATTTCGACTCCCACGGCTTTTTGGAGGTCGATACCCCGGCTTTGAACGTTTCTTCTCCCGAAGGGGCTAAGGAATATCTTGTCCCTAGCCGCGTGCATCATGGATCCTTCTACGCTCTCCCTCAATCCCCTCAGCTTTGGAAACAATTGCTGATGATCGGCGGGGTGGAGCGCTATTACCAAGTCGCCAAATGCTTCCGCGACGAGGATCTGCGCGCCGACAGGCAGCCTGAATTCACCCAGCTTGACCTGGAATGTTCCTTCATGGACCAGGATCAGATTCTCTCTTTGATGGAAGGCTTCCTCGCTAAGATCTTCAAAGACGTCGTCGGATACGAGGTGAGTTTGCCCTTAAGGAGAATCCCTTTTTGGGAGGCTTTAGACACCTATGGTAGCGATAAGCCCGACACGCGCTATGGCTTGCTGATCCATGACCTCAAGCCCCTTGTAGGCGACATCGCCTTCAAAGGCTTTGAAGGGCAAGACTACATCAAAGGCATCATCGTCCCGGGCCAAGGCAAGGAAACCTCCCGCAAGGTCCTTGATGAACTGAGCCTCGAAGCGAGGAAATTCAACCTCAAAGGGGTGCTTTCCTTGAAGATCGAAAACGGCGTTTTGACGGGCTCTTTTGCCAAATTCGTCGATGAGGCGCACGGAAAAGCGATTATTGAAACGCTGGGCCTAAAAAAAGACGACCTTCTTCTTTTCGCCTCTAGCACCTCAAGAAGAGACATCGATTTCGGATTAGGGGCGTTGCGCACGCTCTTCGCGAAGAAGCTGAACCTCATCCAGAAAGGCACCTACGACCTCCTTTGGATCGTCGATTTCCCGATGTTCACCCCCGTGGAAGGGGAAGAAGGCAAATATGTGGCGGAGCATCATCCTTTCACGCGGCCTCGCGACGAGGACTTGCCTTTGCTAGAGAGCAAGCCAGAAGAAGTGCTCGCCTATGCTTATGACATCGTCATCAACGGCTACGAGGCCGGCGGTGGCACTCTCCGCATCTACGATCACGACACCCAGTGGAAGATCTTCAAGCTCCTCGGGCTTAGCGATGAGGATGTGGACAGGAAATTCGGCTGGTTCATCGACGCCTTCAAGTACGGCGCCCCGCCGCATGGGGGACTTGCCTTCGGGCTCGACCGTTTAGCGATGATCCTCACCGGCACGGATAATATCCGCGACGTGGAGGCCTTCCCGAAGAACCTTCAGGCCAGCGATCCGCTCTCTCACGCCCCCCAGCCGGTGAGCAGTGAGCAACTAGAATCCGTCGCGGTTAAAGTGGTGGAAGACTAATTTATATACGTAGTATATAAGAACTACCATTAAATAACTAAATAACTACTAAGATTGGAGAAAAGACATGAGCAATAACATCGACGAACTCTGCGTAGGCGCCATCCGCGCCTTAGTCATCGACACCATCAACAAAGCCAATTCCGGCCATCCAGGCATGGCTTTGGACGCCTCGCCGATCCTCTATGCGCTCTACCGCGATCACCTGGTGGCCGACCCAACTGACCCCAAATGGATCAACCGTGACCGCCTCGTCTATAGCGCCGGCCATCCTAGCGCGCTCATCTACTCTTTGCTCCATCTTTCCGGCTACAAGGTGAGCATGGACGACCTGAAGTCGTTCCGCCAGCTCAATTCCTTGACCCCCGGGCACCCTGAGGTCAATCTGACCGAGGGAATCGACGCGACCGCCGGCCCTTTGGGGCAGGGGATCTCGCAGGCCGTGGGCATGGCGATCGCCGAAAAGGCCGTCCAGGCGCAGTATTCTGAAGGAAAACGAATCATGGACCATTACACCTATTGCCTCTGCGGGGATGGGTGTTTGGAGGAGGGCATCAGCCAAGAGGCCATCTCTTTGGCGGGCCATAACAAGCTCAACAAGCTCATTTTGATTTACGACGAGAACGGGGCCACGTTGGATGGTCCGACCTCGAATTCGCTTAGCGAATCAGTCAAGCTGCGCTTCCTCGCCGAGGAATGGAACGTCCTAGAGGTCGCTAACGGCAACGATGTTGAAGCGGTCTCCAAAGCCATCGCCGAAGCCAAGGAAAGCACCCTTTACCCGACCCTTATCATCGTGCACACGATCATCGGCTATGGCTCATCAAAGCAAGGGACCTCCTCGACCCATGGGGCGCCTTTAGGGAAGGAAGATGGCGCTCACGCCAAGGAAGTCTATGGCTATTCCTATCCTGAATTCACCGTCCCTAGCGAGGTTTATGCGCGTTTTAAGGAAACTTTCATCGCGCGGGGGAAGGCGGCGCATGAAGCCTATTGCAAGCGTTTCGGAGAATATTCCAAGGAGCATCCTTCTAGCGCCAAGCTTTTCCTTGACGCGACTTCGCGCAATCTCAAGGACTATCTCCCTCATTTTGCTTTTGAGGACAAAGCCGAGGCAAGCAGGGCGACTTCCGGGCGCCTGCTGCAGAAATATAGCGAGTCCATTCCTTTCCTTTTCGGGGGAAGCGCGGACGTCGCTGGCTCAGTCAAAACCGCGATCAAAGGGGCAGTGGATTTCACTCCCTCTCACCCAGAAGGGAAATCGGTCAACTGGGGCATCCGCGAATTCGGGATGGCCGGGGCGCTTAACGGCATCACCCTCCACGGCGGGCTAGTCGCCTATGGGGGAAGTTTCCTCATCTTCGCCGATTACATGAAGCCGGCGATAAGGATGGCGGCGATGGAGAAGCTGCCGATCATCTATCTTTTCTCGCACGATTCTTTGGCGGTGGGGGAAGATGGGGCCACCCATCAGCCGATTGAGACGCTTACGATGCTGCGCAGCATCCCTAACGTCAAAGTCATCCGCCCCGCGGACAGCTACGAGACCATGCTTGCTTATCAAGAGGCGTTTGCTTCAGAAAAAACGCCGACGTGCCTCATTTTGACTCGGCAAAACCTGCCGGTATTGCCTTATCATGAGGAAGATGGGGTGAAAAAAGGCGCCTATTTCGCGAAGAAAGTCGAAAACGCCTCCATTGAGCTTCTTGCTACCGGTAGCGAGGTCTCCTTGGCTTTGGAAGCTGCCGACTTGCTCGAAAAAGAAGGTATCCTCGCTAGCGTGGTTTCCATGCCTTGCTTGGAGAATTTCGCCGCGGCCGAGGCCTCTTATCAAGAAAGCGTCCTGAACCTGCCTTATGAGAAGAGGGTCTCCATCGAGATGGGCTCTACCTTGCTCTGGGGGAGATACGCTAAGCACAATATCGGCGTCGATACCTTTGGGAAAAGCGGGAAGGCCAGCGATGTCTTAAGCGATTTCGGCTTCACCGCGGAAGCTATCGCAAGCAAGGTGAAGGGAATGGTAGAATAACCCCATGAGCGATTATCTTGAAATCAACAACTATTCCTCCAACGGGAAGCTGCGCATCTCCAGGAAAGCGATCCGCACGATCGTGGGGAAAAGCGTGAGCAACGTGAGCGGTGCTAGCTTAGTCAAAGGCAAAAGGCGCTTGCTGCAGATCGCTAGCCCGATCTCCATCGTCCTTTCCAAAGAAGGGAAGATCAAAGTCAGCGTCGACATCATCCTCCCCGCCGGCTCGCAGGTGAAAGAGGTCTGTTTGGCCTTGCAGAAAGAGATCGCGAGCAACCTCTCGATGATGATCGAGGCGGTCCCTAACGAGATCCACGTCCACGTCTCTTCTTTCGCCTAATGCCCTGCGGGGCATTTTCTTTTTGTTGAGCGAAAACGCTTACTTGGTTAGATGACAAAGTAATGTACATAAAATGACGTTATTTTGGCCCCTTCCGGCT
>CAVFEQ010000012.1:0-35429 GCA_963621535.1 Paludibacteraceae bacterium
GGTTCCTCAAGCTCGTCGACGACGGCAAGCGCGTTTCCATCCTCAACGTGAAAAAACAGCACTCGGAGGTTCTGGCAAAGCTGGGGATAGCGATGAGCGTTACGGCCAAGTGCCTCGGCTGATCAAAAAGGGCTTATACCTAACTTTTTAACTTGTTGTGATCTAAGCAAATTCATAGACTGATCAAAGGGCTCGGAAGAGCCCTTTTCTTTAGGAAGGACGCGAAAGAGTCCTCATGACTATGAATGTCCTCAAAGACCTTTCAACAGTCTAGAAATTTACATTCTCACTTTTGAGTGGTTTACATTATCAAATTTCGGTTTTCTTCCGTTGTAGCCGTTACTTTTACATTCTCACAAATTTCTTATCATATTGTAGATACCCATTGTTTTACTACCCAGCTTCCGTTTTTGTCGCTGCCGAGCCTTTCGATCTTCTCGTTTTCTTTCAACGAGGCGATAACGCGGCTTACTGTCGCCTTTGACTTGCCAAGCAAAGAGGCGACGCGATCAAGAGAAGCGTAAGAATCCTGGGTCAAGATTTCCAAAACCATTTGGTAATCGTTCAAGGTTTGGTCGCTGATGAACACCTTGCCGGGGCGAAAGACTTCAAACAAGAATCTGCCATTGAGGTTGCGATAACGGTAGGAGATTTTCCTTTCGCGGAAAAGCTCGAAAACCTTGCTGAATCCAGTTCCGAAGTGCTCAATGTAATCGCCGAAATAAAGAACGTTGTTGATTCGCTCGTTCTTATCAACGGGCTTGAGCATTTTTGAGGCAAAGTCCTCTGGCTTTCCAATCGAAGGAAAAGGACCTGGATTAAAAATCGCGATTCGGTTTGGATAAACGGCAATATCGTGAGAGAAAGGCGCCGCATAAAAAGCATGGCCAAAGGCATTCACAATTAATTCTCTGACCGCCAACAGAGGGATTTCTTCTTCCGTCAGGCGTTGAATTCCAAAATGATTTGGCTCGACTTTATAGTTCAGTTTTGACATCACATATTGAACGGAAAGATCAATGAGCTCGAAGATATTTCCGCTGGCGCGTTGCATATCAAGGAAAGCAGAGCCCTTCAAATCACCCAAAAGCGAGAGGCGGCAAACCAAGGGCCTGTCCTTAGAAAACAAAGCCTCACCCGCTTTGTTTATATGCCCGTCCTGACTATACAAATGCAGAAACCGCAAAGCGTCTTCCATTCCCGCGTAAGGATGATTGATGCGGGAGAGCCTATTCCCTTTCTCCATCAGGTTTTTTATGGAAGCCTCATCCATCGAAGTTAGCAAGGCGGGCGAAGGAGAATTCTCCCAATGGTCATAAGTGTTCTGAGCCTGAATGAGCATTTCCGTGAGGAGAGAGGTTGGCATCACATCGCTCCGCTCCCCATTCCTTATATAGTAAATTCCTTTGGAGCGATAAGGCTTGGCGTTGCCGCGGAAATCCACTTCGATGAATTTCTTTTTGTTGATGTCCTCTTTCGTTTCAATAGAAAAGAACGGCGTGGGCTCTATGGATGAGTTGATTTTGTTGGCCAAATCGCTTTCTGTCTTTTTCCCTACTTCGACCCCGCGGATTTCCCCGCCATCCTTGATGCCAAAGTAAATGGTTCCCATGCCTTTTTTGTTGAGGATGGCGCCCATATCCTTCATGGCCTCTTCTTTCTCGGAAAGCGATTCCTTAAATTCAGTAAATTCGTCTTCGCGTCCAATGGTCATAACAAAACCTCCGCATCCATATTAATTTACATTCTCACTTTTAGCAAGTTTACATTATCAAATTTCGGCTTTCTTCCGTTGTAGCCGTTACTTTTACATTCTCATTTTTCTTGGTTTTTCCTTCTCATTTCAAAGAAAACGGCTTGAAAGTCGCTTTTTAAAACGAATAGAGGACGTCTTTCTCTTCGCTAGAGGGGTAGAATACAGCCCGAAAGGAAACAACATTGAAACAATGGAACTCAATCAAATGAACCGCTTGGTTTTATCCGCCAAGCTCTACCGTCTTGCCAAAGACATCGAACTCATCAACAAGGGCATCGAAGACAATAAGGAAGTAAGCAAAGACGAAAAGGACAACATCTTCAAGAAATTCGGCAAATCCGTCTCGAACTCCGTGAAGAAAAGCCGTACCGAGAATTACGAGAAAGCCCTAGCCAAAGACCAGGAAGAAAGCGCCAAGACCAAAATCGAGGGTGTCCTAGAAAACGAGCAATTCAGCGAAGAAGCGAAGAAAACCTTGGATACCCAAGCCAAAAAAGCCGCTTTCGGGCTGATGTATTTGCTTTATGACAATCATGAATACGACAGCAAAGAAGAGACCCTCTCTTCCTTAAGCGAAGCTCTCTACGGGAGCAAAGAGGCCCTTTCCACCCTAAGCAGGGAAATCGAAACGGATTTCCGTCTCATCTCCGAATCGCTTTTCTCCGGGGTCAAAAGCAACGATCTTGTGAACGAGGCAATGAATGGATACTTCCTTTCCTTAAGCAAGAAAGGCGAAGAGAAATGCGCCCTCTGCCAAAGCAAGGCGCTGCTAGGGGAAGAAAGCAAAGCCGCCCCGCTGCTTGCTCTCCTTCTCGCCGGAAAAGGAGACCTTCCGTACTGCAATGACGAGGAAAAGGCCAAAAAGGCGTTCTTAGCGATCGACAAAGATTCCTATTACGCGATCATGGCCGTTAAATCCATTCTCCTCCAGGAAGAGAAGAAAGAATGGAGCGAAGAAGAGAAGAAAGCCAACCTAAAGGGCGTTCTCACCGCGATGTCCGAATTGACCCTTCTTTCCCAAATCGCCTTGATCATCGATAAAACCGATCCCGATGGAGCGAAGATCAAGCTCAAAGGCACGAACGGTTTCGTGAAGCGCTTGACGGAACTTTCTAAATAAGGGAATTCCCTAGCGTCTTGCCTCCAAGCAAGGCGCTTTTTTCATGCAAAAAAGGATGCCCATCAAAGAGCATCCTTTTGTGATTATTCAAGCAAGGCTTACTTGCTTTCGCTATCTGAGGAAGCCTCCTCGCTAGAAGAGACTTCTTCCGCAGGAGCTTTCTCTTTGTCTTTGCCCGAGTGGGTGATGAGGTTCGTGACGATGCCAAGAACCATCGCGAAGGCAAGGGAGGTGAGTTCGATGGTCGTATTGTTGCCGAAGGTGAACTTCAAGGCGAGACCGCCGATGCCGCAGACGAAGATCGCGGCAACAGGGAAGAGGTTGCGGTTGTCATTAAGGTCGACCTTGCGCAGCATCTGCAATCCGGAGACGGCGATGAAGCCATAGAGGGCAATGCAAGCCCCACCCATCACGCACTTCGGGATGGAGTTGATAAGGGCGACGAAGGGAGAGACGAAGGAGAGGAGGATGCAGCCGCAGGCCGCGACGAAGATGGAGATAACGGAAGCGTTCCCGGTGATGGCAACGCAGCCGATGGATTCGCCATAGGTGGTGTTGGCCGCCCCGCCGACAAAGCCGCCGACGATGGAGCCGACGCCATCGCCAAGGAGCGTCTTGTCTAAGCCAGGATCGGTGATGAGGTCTTTTTCAATGATGGAGGAAAGGTTTTTGTGGTCAGCGACGTGCTGGGCGAGTTCGACGACCGCGATCGGAACGAAGATGATCGCGATGGAGCCGATGGCAGCCCAGTTGATGTTGCTCGCCTCAGGGTGCAAGCAGGCTTCAAGAAGAGTGAACTTAGGATAGTCGAGGATGCTCGTGATGGAGAATGGAGCGAGGGCTTTGAAGGAATCGAAGCTCAGAACCTGGAGGTATTCCACGTTCGCCGCGATGCCGATGAGGGTGAAAATAAGCGCGAGCAGGTAGCCACTGCCGATGCCGATGATGAAGGGGATGAGCTTGATGGTTTTGTTGCCTTTGACAGAGCAAACGACGATGACGATGAACGTAACAAGGGCGCAGAGGACCGAAATGAGATTGTATTCGCTTCCGTTGTTGGTCATTGCCCAAGAGGTCGCCGTGCCAGAAAGAGAAAGACCAATCAAAGCGACGACGGGGCCGATGATGACCGGAGGAAGAAGCTTATTGACCCAAGCGGAGCCGACGAATTTGATGATGATGGCCATGACCACATAGACAAGCCCGGCCATCGAAATGCCGATGAGGACGCCCCAATAGCCAAATCCCGCCCCGATGACGGCGCTATAAGCACCCAAGAAAGTGAAGGATGAGCCTAGGAAGACCGGGCTTCTGCCTTTGGTGAAGAGGATGTAGACGATGGTGCCGAAGCCCGCTCCGCAAAGCGCGGCGGCAGCGTCGAATAGAAGCGTGCCACCATCAGGAGTCGAATAGGTGCTTGTAATAAGAGGCACGAGCAAGGTGGCCGCCATGATGGCGATCATCTGCTGGAAGGCGAAGACGAGCGTTTTCCCAAACGGGGGTTTGTCTTTGATGTCGTAAATCAGTTTCATAGTTAATCCCTTAATTAATCTCTATCCCAGAGTTCGACGTTGCTCTTGCCGTCAATTGAGGCAAGATGAACCGCGACGAGTTCTTTCTTTGACGTAGGCACGTTTTTGCCGACGAAATCCCCTCTGATGGGGAGTTCCCGGTGCCCTCGATCGACGAGGACCGCGAGCATGATCCTGGAGGGTCTTCCTTTTGAGAAGATCCCTTCGATCGCCGCGCGTACCGTGCGCCCAGTGTAGATGACATCGTCAACCAGAATGATGTCTTTCCCCTGGATAGGGAAGTTCAAATTCGATTGATTCAACACGGCTTGGTCGTTCACTTGAGTCAAATCATCGCGATACAGCGAGATGTCCATCTCTCCTACGGGGACTTCGACATTCGCGAATGTCTTGATGTTTGAGGCGAGCACCTTCGCTAGAGGCAACCCTCTAGTTTTGATGCCCACGAGAACGGCATTCGACAGATCACAATTCTCAATGATCTCGTGAGAGAGTCTTTTGAGACATCTCTCTAAATCCATTTCCGTTAGTAGTTCAGCTTTGAATTTCATTCATCCTCCTAGAAAAATAGCCTTGTCGCTACGCGCAACAAGGCCATGGATAAACTAGCTGGATTCACCCTGTCTTGTTGATCTCTCGTACCAACTTAAAGACTATGTCACGGGGAATTATAGACGCGGCCTTTTTGAAGGCAAGGAAAATATAAAATTTATCATTATGCCGATATTCCTATGCTAAACTACCCCGCGGATTACAAGGGAGAAACCAAAATGCTTAACCCATCCGACAACCTATTCGTCTTCGACCATCCGCTCATCAAGCACAAGATCACCGTCTTATGCGAAAAGGACACCTCGTCCAAGGATTTCCACGCCATCGTCGGGGAAATCGCGACCATCATGGGCTATGAGGTCCTCAAAGATCTCAAGACCAAGGACATCATGATCGATGCCCCGATTTCCAGCTTCATGTCGCCGGTCCTGGATACGAACTTCACGATCGTTCCCATTCTCCGCGCCGGGCTTGGAATGGTCAATGGCATCCGCAACCTCTATCCTAAGGCCAGGGTCGGCCACATCGGCTTATACCGCGACGAGAAGACCCTTCAGCCCCAGACCTACTACTTCAAGCTCCCGAAAGACGTCGCCGACGGACCAGTCCTCATCGTCGACCCCGCGCTTGCCACTGGGGGTTCTGCGGCAGCAGCCATCCACTACGTCAAAGAAGCGGGCTGCAAAGACATCCGTCTCCTCTGCCTTATCGGCGCCAAAGAAGGCGTCGCCAGAGTGCACAAAGAGCACCCGGAAGTGAAGATCTATCTCGCCAAATACGAAGATGCCCCGCTTAATGAACACGGCTACATCGTCACCGCCTTCGGCGATGCCGGCGACCGCATCATGGGCACCTTTGATTGAAAAGGGTCATAACCTCCTAAGCCTTCGCCCTCAAGCGAGGGCTTTTTATTTCCTTGCTTTCGATTTGATGAATCAAATCCCAAGCATCGTAATAGGGAAAACATGAATGCCATCTTCTCTAGTTTTAGCTTGGCTGGTTGCGTTAATAACGCCAAGAAAAAAGGGGGCCTTAAAATTCTCGGTATCGATTTTTCTTTGCAAAGATAGGAGGTTTTTGCAGGTTTTTTCAACACTTTCAAGACTTCCTAATTTTATTTCAAGAGCGCCCCAATCTCCGTTTTTCTTATGGATTACAGCATCGCACTCCAGCCCATCGCCATCCCGATAATGAGAGACGTTGGCTTTCATCGCGTTGGCATAGATTTGCAAGTCGCGAACGACGAGGTCTTCAAAAAAGAGGCCGAAGGTATGCGGATCATTTAATAGATCGTTTGGCGAAATTTCTAAGGCGGCAGCGCCTAAAGAAGGGTCGATAAAGTGGCGAGTCGGCGTCGTTCTTATGGCCACTTTGCTTCTTAGATTTGAGTTTCAAGCAGGCAAATCAGAAATGACAAACAGATTTTTAAGCTTTTCTAAATAGGCGCTGAGCGTTTCATCATCGCATTCTTTGCCGCGGTTGGACGAGAGATCCTTGCGAATGGTGGGCAAGGGAGCCACGCTTGAAATGTTTCGAGCATAAGACATAAGGAGGAGTCTCGCATTGTCAACACTAGGAAAGTGATTTTGTTTTTCTCTGTTTTTCGGCAAATCTAGGTAAATAACCTAAGCTCATTTTTCTCCTAAGCAAAAATTCCGTCATAATCTAATCTATTGCAATGAAAACCGACAAAATAAGGATATCCTATCCGACATGTTGAGGCTTTATAATCCGACAGATTGCGGAAATTATTTTTTGCTTTTCGTTGACATTAAATCAAAAGTTTAGCTTCCACTCCAACGATTGCCTCATGTTCAGCAAAGAAGGTTACCGAGCCTGCTTTTCATAAGGGCAATCATTTGCCCCAAGAAGTTCTTTGGCTCTTTCGACTTGCTCTTTGCTTGGTGGGTTAACGCCTTCAAGACGATAAGGAATCCCGAGCTTTTTGTATTTGAACGTTCCAAGCGTGTGATAAGGAAGGACTTCGATTCTTTCCACGTTCCCTAAGCCGGCAAGGAATTCCCCTTCTTTCTTCAGCCATTCCTCTTTATCATTCCACCCCGGTACCAAAACACGCCTGACCCAAATAGGGAAAGCTTTTTTAGCGAGGTAGTCATAGAGTTCTAAAACGTTCTGGTTATTCGCCCCAACAAGCTTCTGATGCTGCTCAGGATCAATGACTTTCATATCAAGCAGGAAAAGAGTGCAAAAACCCAGCAATTTATCAAATTTAGCAAGGAATTGCGGGCTTTTATTAAACGGTCCGCCTGCGGTGTCAATAATCAAAGACACGTTGTTTTTCTTGCAAATCTCCCCTAACTCAAGCAGGAAATCGATTTGGGAAAGAGGCTCTCCGCCCGATACGGTGATCCCGCCGTTGTCTTTCCAATACGGCTTGAAGCGGTAAAGTTTCTTAAAGGCTTCTTCCGCGGTTATGGGGTTATTCTTCAGAAAAGGCCAGGTATCAGGGTTATGGCAAAATAAGCAACGGTAAGGGCAACCTTGAAGGAAAAGGACGGACCTGACCCCAGGTCCGTCCACAAGGGCGAAAGATTCTATGGATTGATAGTAGCCTAACGTCCCCATTGCTGTCCTTATTATAAAGCGTGATGGCAGGTGCGCGAGATGACGTCCATCTGCTGCTCTTTGGTGAGGTCGATGAATTTGACCGCATAGCCAGAGACGCGGATCGTGAAGTTCGCGTATTCAGGCTTTTCAGGGTGGTTCATCGCATCGATGAGCTTCTCAGTCCCGAAGACGTTGACGTTCAAATGGTGCGCGCCTTGATCGAAATAACCATCAAGCACCTGAGCGAGATTGTTCTTCTTCTCCTCTTCGCTGTGGCCAAGGGCCTCAGGAGAGATGGTCTGAGTGTTCGAGATACCATCAAGAGCATACTCATAAGGAAGCTTCGCGACCGAATTAAGGGAGGCAAGAAGACCGTTTTGCTCCGCCCCATAAGCGGGGTTCGCGCCAGGAGAAAGGGGCTCCCCGGCTTTTCTTCCATCGGGAAGGGCGCCGGTGGCTTTGCCGTAAACGACGTTTGAGGTGATGGTAAGAATCGAGGTCGTCGGCTCAGAGTCGCGATAGGTGTGACGCTTCTTGAGCTTGTTCATGAACGTGCGAAGAAGAGTGACGGCGATTTCGTCTGCCCTATCATCATCGTTGCCATAACGGGGGAAGTCTCCTTCGGTTACAAAGTCTTTTGCGATGCCATTCTCATCACGGACGACTTTGACTTTGGCGTATTTGATCGCAGAAAGGGAGTCGACAACGTGGGAGAAGCCGGCGATACCGGTTGCGAAGGTCCTTCTGACGTCGGTATCGATAAGAGCCATCTCGGCGGCTTCGTAGTAATACTTG
The DNA here is from genome assembly GCA_963621535.1 of Paludibacteraceae bacterium. Lineage (GTDB taxonomy): Bacteria > Bacillota_I > Bacilli_A > RFN20 > CAG-826 > Alloenteromonas. The sequence continues at coordinate 8,324 of CAVFEQ010000012.1, forward strand.
TCGTGCATGTATTGAATGAGGTTAAGCGTATTCACGTAGATCCCTGCGAGCCAATCCATCATCTTGTCGAATTTGGCGACCACTTCATCGTAATCAAGATATTCAGAGGTGATCGGGGAATAGTCCGGGCCAACCTGGTCGCCGCTCTTCTCATCCTTGCCTCCGTTTATCGCATAAAGCAAGCATTTGGCAAGGTTCGCCCTCGCGCCGAAGAACTGCATTTCTTTGCCGGTCTGAGTCGCGGAGACGCAGCAGCAAATGGAATAGTCATCGGTCCAGATAGGACGCATGACGTCATCATTCTCATATTGGATGGAAGAGGTGTTCACGGAAATCTTCGCCGCGTACTTCTTGAAATTATCGGGAAGGCGGGAGCTCCAAAGCACGGTGAGGTTAGGCTCAGGAGAGGGGCCCATGTTTTCCAAGGTATGGAGGAAGCGATAATCGGTTTTGGTGACCATGCTTCTGCCATCTTGCCCCATGCCCGCGACTTCAAGGGTCGCCCAGACGGGGTCGCCGGAGAATAGAGCGTTATAGGAAGGAATGCGGGCGAATTTAACCATGCGGAACTTCATGACGAGGTGGTCGATGAGTTCCTGGGCCTCGGATTCGTTGAGGGTTCCGTTAGCGATATCCCTCTGGATGTAGATATCAAGGAAGGTCGAGATGCGGCCAACCGACATCGCGGCGCCGTTTTGGGTCTTGATCGCAGCAAGATAGCCAAAATAAAGCCATTGGATCGCCTCTTTGGCGTCCTTGGCGGGCTTAGAGATATCAAAACCATAGGAAGAGGCCATATCTTTCATGCCCTTCAAGGCTCTGATCTGCTCGGAAAGCTCTTCGCGAAGGCGGATCACTTCGTCCGTCATCGTGCCATCACCGCAATTGACTTTATCTTCTTCTTTCCAAGCGATGAGGCGATCGATGCCATAAAGCGCGACGCGGCGATAGTCGCCGACGATGCGGCCACGTCCATAGGTATCGGGCAAGCCGGTGAGGATCTTGTTATGACGGCATTTCATCATCTCGGGCGTATAAGCATCGAAAACACCATCGTTATGGGTCTTCTTATAAAGAGCGAAAGCCTTGTGAATCTCCGGGTCGACGGTATAGCCGTAGGTAGAGCAAGCGGTTTCCGCCATCTTGATGCCGCCAAAAGGCATGAAGGCTCTCTTCAAAGGCTTATCGGTCTGAAGGCCAACGACTTTCTCAAGGTCTTTGTCGAGATAGCCGGGGCCATAAGAGGTGAGGGAAGAGACGACTTTGGTCTCCATATCAAGCACGCCGCCTTTGGCCCTCTCTTCTTTTTGAAGTTTCTGAAGCTCGTCCCAAAGTTTGTTGGTCGCCTCAGTTGGAGAAGCCAAGAAGCTTTCGTCACCGTCATAGGGTTTGTAGTTATTTTGGATGAAGTCGCGAACGTCGCAGTCTTCTTTCCATTTGCGTCCGGCGAATCCGGACCAGTTTTCATTATCAATCATCATCTAGTCTCCTTTTGACCATTGAGAATTAAAGAAGAAGTAAGCCTTGCTAACAAGCAATATGCATAAGAAAGCGCTAACAAAAAAGACCCGTTCGCCGAAACTGTATTTCTTTAGACGGCATCGGGTCTTTCGTTCACGGCTGTAAACGTTTGCTTACTTGTATTTCACCATCAAGGTATGGGAATCCTTGAAAGCGGTATAGACGGAGGAAAGAGGGGCATTGTGCACGATGCGGAGGATGCATTCCCCGAGCATATCGGCAAGGGAAATGGACTTCACGAAGGGGAGGGCGGCGAATCTTTCCGGCAAAGGAATCGAATCGGTCACGATGATTTCATCGAAGGCGGTCCCGTCTTTGATCAAGTCGTAGCAAGGATCGGAAAAGACGGCGTGGACGGCGACCATGCGAACGGATTTCGCGCCGAATTTGCGGATAGCGTTAGCCGCGTTGACCGCGCTTCTACCTGTATCGATCATATCGTCGACCAAAATGCAGTCTTTGCCATTCACATCGCCGATGAGGTTCATGACCTCAGGGGCACCGGTGGCGTTGCGCCTTTTATCGATGATGGCAATCGGGCAGTTATTGAATTGCTCCGCGAGGTCTCTGGCGCGGCCAACTCCGCCGTGGTCAGGAGAAACAACAACAAGATTCCCCAAATCAGGATCGCTTTGAAAGAAGGCGCCCCCAAGAAGAGGAACCGCGGTCAAATCGTCTGCAAGGCAAGAGAAGAAGCCTTGAATCTGAGCGGCGTGCAGGTTGACGGTGATGATGCGGTCTAAACCCGCAGTATCAAGAAGATGGGCGACCAAAGAAGCGGTGATCGGCTGTCTGGCGTGCGCTTTGCGGTCTTGTCTAGCGTAGCCAAAATAAGGACAAACCAAATTGATTTCCTTAGCGGAAGATCGGCGTAGGGAATCGATGAAAATCAATGTCTCCATCAGATGGTCATTGACAGGCGGGCAGGTGGATTCGACGATGAAAACCTGCTTTCCGCGAACCGAGTCGACGGGTTCGACAAGAGTTTCCCCGGAAGGGAACTTCTTAACGATTCTCTCAGCGAGTTTGACGCCAAGTTTCTTGGCGATGGCTTCGGCGAGGTTCTGATTCGCAGAAAGAGAGAAGATGAGCGCGTTGTCGAGCATTTGGAAAAACTTCCTCCTCAATATTTCATTAAAGTCTAAACCAACCACCCGTCTAAAACGAGAGAGGATTTCCTCCTTAAAGCGCTTTCTTTGCCAAAGCTCTTATTTAAAGCTGCAAGTTGAACTCGAGGTCAAAACCAGGAGGCTGGGCGAAGCGTATTATCTTTATTTGAAACCGATAGCCTAATTTTCAGGGAAGCAAGCCCTAAAAAACCATTAAATCTTGTAGGCTCTAAAAACCTTGCAAAACCAAACCAAAACACCGCAAAACCCGCTTATTTTCTTATTTTGCGGACATTTTTGCGCGCTATAGCTTAAAGCTTTGCTTTACTTTTACCTTCTCCCTTGCATAATAGCCAAAGCCAAATTAGTAGAAGGAAATCATCATGAAGCAAAAGAAATTGGGGTTATTGTCCTTGTCCGTCTTGACGATACTCGGCCTTGTGGGATGCGCCGGGGGAGACGTGGACTCTTCTAGCCCAAGCGGAGGGGATACGTCATCCGAGAGCGGAGACAGCTCCGGAGACATCCAGGAAAGCGGCTGGACGGCAGAACAGGAGAAATTGCTTAAAACCTACTGCGGCGAGGTGTTGCCCTATCCTGAATATTATTTTGACGGAGAAGTTTCCTTTGACGTTATCTATGACGAATACGATGAGGATTCTTCCTATCTGAAAATAAAAGACGAGTCCCTCACTTTCAGCATGGAGGCGTATTTCCTCGATCTCCAAGACGCTGGGTGGAATGTCGTCTACAACTACAACGACAATGCCGTGCAAACGATGTCTGGGGCAAGCTTTGTCGAAGCCACAAAGCCTTCAAGCGATGGCAAAGTTGGCTATGACATCTTCTATTATTTTTCTTCCTCCTACCAAGATAGCGACGGAGTAACCATCCCAAGCGGGAATGTCCTCCTTTGCTACAAGGATTTGGACGGATCGCTCAATGAGAAAAGCGATTGGACAGAGAATGACAAGGCGGTCATGGACAGCGCAATTGCCTACACTTTGCCCTTTTTCAAGATGGGTTCTTCCTACCTCGTTTCCCGATCCTCGGTTAACTCGGTGACCATCAGCGATTCCTACGCCAAAGATTTCACCCGTGACTACGTAGAAGCGCTTAAGGAAGATGGGTTTGCCCTCGATAAGGCTTTAAGCGATTACAATGGGGCCTTCGTCTTATCGAAAAACTTGGAAAATGGCTCAAGCATCGATATTTTGCTCTCTTATTATGCAGGGAACAGTTTCACGGCCTATTACAATGCGAAGGAAACCGATTACGCTTCTTGGGACAACCCCATCATTCAAGAAGCGGAAAAAGAGACGGGCTTAACGATCCCTTCTTTCGACATCGCCGAAGGGGGAACCTACAAAGCCTATAAGAAGAGCTCCTCTTACTATATCTACACGGAGAATCTAAACGGGAGTTTTGACTACGAGCGTTATGCCTTGCTCACCTTGAAAGACCCTCGCCTCACTTGGGAAGAGACCGTTAGTTTCTCTTGCATCAGCCTGACGAATGGCGAAGTGGTCTATGGCTTTATGCTGGTGATCACCCCCACCGCTCCAACAAGCGTTTTTGTCTCCTCTTGGCCAAGTGATGTCATAGATTCTTTCATGAAGGATGAGTTAGGGGTCTCCGACATCTCCCTGCCGAGTCTTGATGATTCCTTGATCCCCGATACAGGAAAGCAAATCAAATACCAGCTCCACGATTACGCGGGCAACTACGCCTATTTCTATAAAGACATCAAGGAGGACCCTTCTTCTTATTCCCTAGTAAGCCCAAGCGAAGAGCAAATCAAAGAAAAGGCCGCAGCTCTAGCAAAAGACAACCTCAGCCTGTCCATCACCATCTTGGACCAGGAGTACCAAGCTTATGGGGCCTACGAAAACAGCCTTTATCAGAATAAATGGTATGGCTACTATGACGTAGACAACTATTTGATTTACGAGGACCCCAAAGGCATGGTGTCGCTTACTTTCACTTATGACGTCTATCCTGCTTTGGATTATCTTGGCCCCACCACAATCACAATCAGAAAAGGCAGCGGAGAAACCCATAAAGAGGAGTTCTATTTTAACGCGGAAGAAATCCAAATCATCCCGGGTGGAAACAAAGACGTCGCATTCAAATATCTGGTAAAAACCATGCTACCTTATGAAGTCACCTACGCGATCGAAGGGGGCGAGGGCAAAATAAGCGTGGACGAAGATGGTTTCGTGACGATCGCAGAAGATGCCGAAGTCGGCACCAGCGCGACCTTGATTGCCTCAATAAACGTTCCAGGTGAGGAAAATCCCCGCACGGCGAAAATCAAAATCACGGTCAAGAAAGATCTCAATTACAGCCCCGAAAAAGCGATGAATGCCGCGATCGCTCTTCTTGCAGAAAAAGGCTACGAAGCCACCGCCAAAGAAGAATACGACCGTTATCTAAGCACGATTGACTTTGGCACAGAGATGTCGGTAGAAGAGGTGAAATCCTTCGTCGAAGACAATCTCATCCCGGAAGGCTTTCATGAATTCCTCACTTGGAGAAAATGGGATGAGCCGGTGAAAGGCGCCCAGCAAAGCGTCTATTTCGTCGATAATGACGACGAGAGCTACACCTGCTTGAAATTCCACGTTTACACGAGCAAGGAGCATACCTTCCTCTACATAACCGCGGAATAAAAACTCCGCAAAACCTTTATAAAAGGGCGGATTGCTTTGCAAAACCGCCCTTTTTTGGTTCATGGATTTATCTTATTTTAAGCCTAATTTTCGTTTAATGATGGCAGGAGCACTGATGGGTGGGGGCTTTCGCTTCCTCTAGCTTACCCGCCAAATAATCTTCTACCGCCGCTTTGGCGCTGCCCACATAAGGAGCATAAACCTTGATGCCGGCATTTTCTAAGCGGACGAAGGCGCCTGCGCCTAAGCCCCCAACGACGACGGCATTCGCCCCTAGGCTAACCAAGACATCGATCAAGGCGATGTGGGAGGCTTCCCCGTTGTCGTGCACGGTCTCATTAACAACCTTCCCGTCTTCAACATCAACGACCAAATAAGAAGGCGTCTCTCCGAAATGCTGGAAGACCTCTCCGTTTTCATAAGCAATGGCTAATCTCATTTTTCATTCTCCTTTTCTTTGCTCTCCAATGACACAGGGCGACCCTTGGAGTCGTAATTATTCGATGCGTCTTTGGCTTTGTTAGGATCGATGAAAACGAGCTTGGCAAACCAGGAAGCAGCCTTTTTGGAGACTTTATCCCCTTCTTTGACTTTCTCTTTTCCTTTTTCGATGACGTTCTTCACTTCTTGGGGAATGGCTTCTTGGAATCTGGCTCTGGCTGCTAGAGCGCCTTCCTTATATTTGAGACGCATCTCGTCATAACGCGCGACGATCCCCCTCTTATCCGCCCAAGTTCTCACCCTGGCGAATACCTGCGCGGAGTTGATGAAATCGATCAGGATGATTCCATAGATCAGCCCCAAGAAGAAGATGAACCCGAAATGGGCAACTCCCCCATCCCCGCCGAACATATAATCAAAAGAGGCAACCGCGGCCTTATAGACGAAAGGATTGAACCCGTAATAGAAAATAATGGCGAGGGCGAACCAAATGAGATTGAACTGAGGGCAGATAATGCCCATGATGTTTCCTTTCATGTTCGTGTAATCCCAAAGCTTGACCTTGAAACCCTTCACGAAAATCAATCCGGCGATGAATTCTAAAAGGATCATTGCACAGCCCATGATGGAAATAAGGAGAAGATCAGCGACGCTTGGGCCGCTTTCCTTTTCAAGGAAGTCGTAGCAGCCTAAGGGGTTATAGAAAGAAAAGGAAGGGAGACAAGTCAAAAGAAGGACGATGACGGTGAACATGATGACGACCCCAAAGCCATACAAAGGAAGCCAAGGCCCTCTCATGAAACCTGGATTCACCCACTTTTTCGCGGTGAAAATCCGGCGGAAAAACACTTCTAAGCCATACCCTAAAACAGAACCCATCAAGAACAGGAAGAGATAGAGCAAGAAGATTTGAACCGGCGTTATCGTTTGAAACATCTTTTTTTCTCGAAGCGATTGTAGCAAAGGGAGAGAAGGGAAGAAAAGGATTTGCCTAAGAAAAGGAAAACCTCCAGGAGGAGACGCCTGGAGGTTTAGGAGCTTATTGGCCAAGAAGGCTGATATGGTCCCTCTTTATTAAGAGGTGGGCATTCTTGTCTTCCCTTCAGGATTCCCGTGCGTAACGGGCTTTCAACAACAGAGGAGCGCAATCAGAATTCCCTGAGATATCAATACGTAGGGGGAGCAATAATCCCTCTTGGCGGCCAGGAGTTCCCTCCTGACAAAACAATTATAAAACGGAAAATCAGGGATGTGCGAAACACTTTGTAAGCGCTATCTTCCACTGTCTAAGAATTTAGATTTTCTCCATTTTGGACCGAAAGAAATTACAAAGCATCATTTCTCACTATAAACGAAATCGATCATGTAAATGGGGAATTCGGTCATCTTTTCCCCGTCCTTTTTGACATTGCCTTCTCCAAAAAGAAACGCCTCATCATAATCGTAGAGTTTCAACAGGTTATTCAAAGCGGCGTGGTTGTAGCACCTCATCTCGCTAGTCTTTCCAGATTTAATTTCCAGCGGAATGACGTTACCTTCCGCTTCGACCAGAAAGTCCACTTCGCCTTCGCGCATATGATCCCTCATCAACAGTAGAGAGCTCTCCATAAAAGGCATAGCGGTTTTAGAGCTGCCAAAAAACGACAACACCGTTCCGCTCAACGATACTAAATCGATGCCATTTGGCCAAAACTGCAATCGAATTTGTGGCGATTTTGGCTAAAACTGCATGTAAAGTTTTGTAAATTTTGGCTAAAACTGCATGTAAAAATCTGTTAATTTTGGCCAAAACTGCAAGTTCAAAGATCTTCTCTTTTTCTAACAGTCGCCCTACAATCAAATTGTTAAGTTTACTTAATATTCGTTTAAGCAGCGTAAAGCAAAGAAGGAAGGAGTCAATGCATGGACAATCTGAATGAAAAAACACACCTAGAAGAAACAGAACTTATTAATTACCGCTCTAGCGAAATTCAGGCATTGGTAAAAGGAAAAGCTTGGATGGAACTCGGCGATTATCAAAAAATCAAAGCAGCCTATGAATTCGTCCAAAACGACATTGAATTCGGCTACAACGAAGACGATTCTTTGAAGGCAAGCGAAGTCCTGAAAGACGGATTTGGGCAGTGCAACACGAAAGGGACATTGCTTATGGCTCTATTACGAGCTCTAGGCACTCCCTGCAGAATTCATGGGTTCTATATTACAAAGAAACTCCAACACGGAGCGATGTCCGGCTTTGTTTATCTTCTTGCGCCAAAGAAGATATTTCATAGTTACGTCGAGGCGAAGCTGGGTGATCATTGGTACGATTTGGAAGGCTTTATTCTCGATAAGCCTTATCTAAAAGCCGTTCAACGCAAATTTTCGAACGAAAAAGGTTATTTCTTAGGATACGGCGTGGGCACAAGCTGCTTAGAAAACCCGCCAATCGAGTTCAATAAGAACAACACTTATATTCAAAAGGAAGGGATCATGGAGGACCTTGGAGTCTTTTCCTCCATGGATGAGCTTCTTCAAAACCACCATCAGAATATGTCTCCGCTCAAGAAATACGTGTATAAGCATGTCGGAAGAAAACTGATGAACCGCAACGTTAAGAAAATCAGAAAATCCTATTTTTGCGGGGATAATTGAATCGGCTTTTCAAAAACTCCGCAAAAACCATATATTCCTTTGCTTCAAGATGATTCCATGGATATGTACAGGCCAAAAGGAAATAAGTAGACTCATTCCCGTATGGAAAATTCAAAGCAAAGCGAAAACGCTAGAAGCGTCAAAGGATTCTTCTTTGACGGCATCAAAGGGGTTACCCTTGGCATATCCGTTGCCATCCCCGGCTTAAGTGGCGGGACAATTGCCGTCGCCGAAGGCTGCTACGACGATCTGATTGGCAACATTTCCTCATTAAGAAAGACCTTCAAGAAATCCTTTCTTTATTTGCTCCCCTTCATTTTGGGCCTTCTTCTTGGAGCGGCCGCGGCGTTCCTCGGCATTAAGAAGGGATATGAAGTGGCCCCTTTCTCCTTAACCGGCTTGTTCGGTGGAATGGTGCTAGGTTCCTTGCCCGTCACTTTTTCCGAATTAAGAAAGGGACAGAGCATCAAAGAAAAGGCGATACACATTTTGGCTTTTATGTTGTGCCTTCTGCTTGCCGCCGGCTTAGGGGTCATCACCGCTTTATGCAAGGTTGACCTCCAAAGCGCTTTGGTGGACCGCAGTTGGTGGATGTATCTTTATGTCCCATTCGCCGGTTTCATCGCCGCATTCGCTCTCATTGTCCCCGGTATCTCTGGCTCAATGACCATGATGGTGTTCGGCCTTTATCTACCTCTTCTTAATACCTTCATCCCTTCCACTAAAGAAGGAAGTATCAGCATTTGGAGCAGTTCGGATGGCGCTTATATCTGGACGGGTCTGATTTTGGCTTTGCTGGTTTTCATTGGGATTCTCGGGGGAATTGCCTTCGCAAGCAAATTCATGGGCAAGCTCCTCGAAAAGCATAGGGTTTCAACTTTCTATGCGATTCTTGGTCTCATTATCGGTTCCCTCATCTCCATGTTCTTTAATAGCGACATCTATCCAAAATATGTGGAGAACTTAATCAAGACATGGGACTACATCGTCGGCGCGATCCTCTTCTTGATTGGAGCCTCGTTTGTCTTTTTCCTTTTGCGTTACTCCAACAAAAAGAACGCGGCAAAAAGCGAACCTGACGATCAACCTCAAAAATAAAACTTAAATCATTATTTGCACACGACTGATGATCGTAACCAGTTGATATGACCTCTGAGACTGCAGAAGCTGTTCTGCCGCTCATGTCTTAAGAGGTTCAACCCGCTTGCGGGGACCGTGTTCGATTCGAAGAAGATGCCATTGCCGGGATGGATAGAGTACACCCTCCATCTTCTTGAACTTCATTCTGCCGTCACTTCCGCCAGAGACAACAAAACGACTCTACCACGGACTTTTATTGACTAAGAATGACATTCTGTGGGCTCGCGGACTGCCAGGGTGGGGCCTTCTTTTCGATCAGCAAGCCTGACAGGGGCGGTGAGGGCGTCAAATCGCCAGAGAGCCATGCGTAGAAAGTTGGTTGTTCCTAAAGATATCGATTTCGGCTCGCGAAAGAGTCAAATACCGCGATGTTTTCCAAAAAAGTACGATAAATCCTCACGAAGCATCAGTCATGTGCAAAAATGATGTATTCCTAAATTTTATAAGGAAATTTTGGCGAAATCTCATATTTAACATTAAGCGGTTTTAGTTCGTTCAATAACGTAATTATTTCAACAGCTTTTCCGCTAAAAATTATACCGTTATTTTCTATTAGCTTTTTGCACTGTAAATAGTTTTCACCATTTATCTTAGAAACGATCTTTATGAGTTCTAGCGTAGCTTTATTATTGATTGATTTCACTGTATAAACGGTTTTATCAATCTTAATAGGATTTTCTTTAGTGTAGTCATAAGTAGCCAAAGCATGTCCACATTTTGGACAAATCAAATGAATATGAGACCCCTTTGATTGATCAATCATTTCAGCGCCGCATTTTTCACATTTCATTTTCATCTTTTATTACCTCCTGGATAGAATGTTATAAATTCACCAACATCAATGTTTGATGGCCGTTTAGGGTTGTTTTTGCTTCTTCCTGCAACACTATGTCTGCCATACTCATCGCACCATATTAGGTTATTTGGAGCAGATACGGGAACACCTAATTTATTTGCAAAATTATGAGCAAATCCATTTCTTGCGCTCCCGATATTGCAAAATAGTAGTCTAATTCCTTTCCCTTTATATTGCGGATTTTTCTTAATGAGTTTTGCTAAAGTTCTAGAATCGATGTACACATCACTCCCGTTATGTGAAATTTGAAGTCTATTAGGGTCTCCAGTGCAGCGACATCTAACGCTCCATCAACTTTCTGCGCCTTACAGTTTTTTGGTTTTTAGGAGCAATTCCATAACCCTGAACGCGATCTCATTGGAGTAAGCCTTTGGTTGCTTTTCTCCGTCTCGCTCGTCCACGACCTTCTTCGCAAGCTTCCCAAGGCGGTCGTCCCTCTCCGATTCCTTAAAATGACCTTTACGGTCCTCCCTCCCTTCTTCCGGGCCTTGTCGTTATGTTTCATGCCGGTCCCCCTTCCTTTTAGCGGCCGTCGGGTAGACCCGCAAGCCTCAGTCGAGGGGCGCGAAACGGAGTCTGAAATGCCCCTAAAGGGGCTCGCTCGCTATATCATCGAAGGGCTTTTTCCATGGACATTTTGCAAACTAGAAGTTTTTATTTAAACAGACTTTTACCTACTCTCATTGAAAGAGATAATCGCAACAAAAGCACTATATTAAAAGGAAGCTAGTTTTACTTTGCTATCAAAGATTATTAGATTAATAAAAAATTTCATCCTCATTTAATCCAACAACAATTTCTCCGATAGTCTTATCATCAAGAACAAAATCTGAAATTGAATTAATTGAGTCAAAATCTGCAGTAAATCCTGCATCAGATCCAATGCCATATTTTTTAATTCCATCATTTTCTTCTAATAAGGAAATCGTGTAGAACACATCTTTGTAATTGAAAGATACGTCAAATCCTTGTTTAACTAATTTAATAAAATTATCGATTTGCATATTCTTTTGCTCCTTTCTTTCTATCTATAATTGTTCCAATTTCAATTATATGAGTATGTGGTACCTTATGAGTATCCGGTCTTCCGTGATCATCATAATCAACATCTTTGTAAGCATTACCATTTTCATCGTAATGCCTAATTCTAATTAATTTTCCGCTATCATCATGTTGTTCTATTTGAGAATTAGGAATATGGACAATAGGCAATTTATGTGGTGTGATGTGATTTTTCAAATCTAGATCTTTATCATTTCTCTTCAACACAACAAGTTAAAAATTATTATTTCGGGGACGATCGGAAACAAAAGGCTTCGTTGCTGCCCATAAAGGCACTCAATTAAAAGGTTAGCAAAAGGCGCCAGAAAAAGGAGAAATCTGGCGCCAAAGGAAAATTAGGCGGTTTTTGCGGCTTTTTTGTTTGCTTCAGAAGCAAGACGGTGAATTTCTTTAAGCCCTTTTTCTTGATAAGCGAGATTCTTGACTTTGAAAGAAAAACCGATGTTTTTTTCCTTGTCATAAGGATTGGATTTCACAACGATTCCTTCATGCTGGAAGTAATCCTGCCAAAGGGTTCCCGTTGGATTTTCTATATGCAAGGAAGCGGTATTCCAAACCTGGCTTTCCGCGAGTTTCACAAGCTTATCAATGGAATCGTATTTGCTCATGTCGCTAACGCACTCGATAAGAGGAACAACTTCCAAACCAAGGCTTTCCATGATGGGCTTGAATTCCTGATACGTGAACTCCTGCCACTGTTTTTTACGGTAGTACTTCACGCGAAAGACAAACCAGCGAACCTCAGAGAAGTTATAGATGTTGTTTTGAATCGAAGGGCCGACTTGCTCCCCTTGGATGCATAGGATATCCCCTGTCTTTTTGTAATAATCCTTTAGTTTTTCTTCGATTCCATAACGATCCGCGGTAGCAAAAAACACATCACCATCGCACCTGTTTTTGCTGAGTTTGCTGTTTCTTGAGCAAAGGTAGAATTTCTTTCTTTTGGTGTCTAGCGAACAGGTGAAAGATTGCCCTTCCATCTTCGCGGTGATAAACGCCGGAGTTCCTGGGAACCTCTCAATCAAATCCTTGCAGTTTTGGATTGTCGTCTCGTCCGATTTGGAGATGACCTCGCTAGGAAATTCTCCCCCACCGGTGCTTCTTTTCTTCAGCAAAATCCGTCCAAGCCACCTGGTGGGCTTATGTTTCATCAAGAATTTAACGAACTTTGGGGTCCTCCCAGGATACCAAACTCTAGGCGAGGCGTCTTCGATATCGGGCTCATATTTCTCGATTTTCAGTCTTTCCGTAACGTCTTCGCCCGCGTTCAAATCCTCAGGAAGCCCCGCCTCAGAAAGGGTAACGCACAGGCCCCAAGACTTCACTTTGTCGCCCTTTTGACCATTGAACTCCTTCGCGCCCATGGTCATCGGCTTGATGAGAAAACCATTGAGGTCCTCCCGAAAACATCTCTTCCTGAGAAATTCCCACCGCTCTTCAATCGGCAAAATCGATCCTTCCTGAATGAAGACCATCTTGTCGCCAATGTTATGGGCAACAGGAACAATTGCTTCGTAGCCGTTCTCTTTGAACGTCACAACGCAGATCCTATCCTTTTCGAACATCTTGTTCTTCGTCTCGATGGTAACGATACTTGCTAGATCTCTCATATCTCTTTTTAAACCTCCCAGCGAAGGCATTATAAAGACAAGTTTTTATTGCTTCAAGTGGACTTTTTTATATCCATTATTCCTTGTTTCGACTTGAAATAGCCTTAGCAGAGAGGCCCATCATAACTAATCCCGTGGGCAAGCGGATATAAGAGGGGTTCATCTGCAAATCCATTGAGTATCGGTCCGATTACGGTAGAAAAAAGCACCACCTCAGAATCGAGGTGGTGCTTTCTGATTAAGGTTTAGTTTCCTGCCTTCGCTAACCAAATAAACAATCGGCGGGGACAAGGGAATTGACAGATAATCAAATGAGTCCCGACTCCTTAAGCACTTTCTCAATATCGGTGCCCTTGGTCTTTTTGAGCAGTTTCTTCAGGAGGAAGCGCTCAGCGCAGCTTAGATCGGTATCAAGGAGCTTCTTTCTATCGATCGCGTAATAAGAGGCGCGGAGCATCTCCCGCACATCGTATCTGGAGCCCCAAACCTCAGGAACAGCGCGGTCGACATTCATTAAGGTGTAGACCGCTTCCATTCCGGTGCGCATCGAATATTCGGTGGTGAAGATCGTATCCGCGGGGATTTCGGCGAATTGGCCCAAGAAAGCGATGTTGACAGAGCCCTTTGGCACCACAAGAGGACGATCGCTGTTCTTCCTTGGCTCGAAGAAGGCGTCGATATAAGGCATATAGGCAGTCGTCACGTTGGAATGGTTTTTCGCGTATTCCTCGATTTTGTCTGTTGGCACGCCGATGTGGTACATCCACTCCTCCGCCACCTCAAGCCCGGTGCATTCGCGCATCGGCTTTTTGATGTAGTTGCCAGGGCGGTTGGTATAGAGGCTATAGAACCAGATCAGGGTCCTATCTTCAGGTTGATCGGCGAATTGGCCCTGACGGTTGATCGTCCAGCTGCATCTCCAGTAATCCCAGGAATCCTTGACCGTGACAATCCCGCCCGTGCAGACCTTGTGATCATGGGGGTTTCTCTCTGTGATCTTCATGATGTAAGGCAAGAGGGTGTCATCGACATCAATCGTGGCGCTCATCCAGTTGGTGCCCTCGATATTCGTGCAGAATTTCTCCGGGACGCCGAAGCTGCCATCGTTAACTTGATCGCGCATCTTCTTCCAAAGGTTCCAGGAATTCCCTTCCCCGTTTTTGATGGTCTTATATGCCGGGGCGGTATTCTGGTTGCCATAACGGGTGCTGTCAACGCAGGAACCGTTGGTGACGAAGAGCAAATCGTCCTCGGAGAGTTTGTAGCTTGTCGTCTTCCCTTTCAAATTGCAGATGATCTCGGTGGCGATCTTCTTCTCACCTTCGGTTTTGATTTTGATATCGGTGACTTCGCAGCCCGGGATAAAGCTCACGCCTTTGTCGGTGAGGTATTTTAGAAGAGGCAAAATCATCGACTCATATTGGTTGTAACGGGTGAAGCGCAGAGCCGTGAAATCGGGCAAGCCATCGATGTGGTGAACGTAACGTTGGAGATAACGCTTCATCTCCAGGGCGCTGCTCCATTCTTCAAAGGCGAACATCGTCTGCCAGTAGAGCCAGAAGTTCGATTTCCAGAAATGGTCGTCGAAGATCTCGTTGATTTTCTTATCCTCAAGGTCTTCTTCGGGGGTGAGATAGAGCTTAAGCAATTCTCTTTGAGCCTCTTTATCAAGCGTGAAATCCTTGCCTGTAGGCAGCTTTTTGCCGCATTTATGGGTCGCGCGGCAAAGAGAATAGTTTGGATCTTCTTTGTTGAGCCAATAGTATTCGTCCAAAACGGATACCTTGGGGTCAGACAAGGTAGGAACGTCACGATAGACATCCCACATGACCTCGAAGTGGTTGTCCATCTCTCTGCCGCCTCTCATCACGAATCCGTTCTTTGGATCGTGGTAGCCATCGCAGGCCCCGCCAGCGAGAGGATCCCTATCGAGGATCCTGATTTTCTTGGGGTTGAGTTGCGCGTCTCTGACGAGATAAAAGGCGGCGGTGAGTCCACCTAGACCGCTGCCGATGATGTAGGCGCTTTTTTTGTCGGCGTCCTTGGGCTTCTTTGGATGGGCATAAGCCTCATAGTTTCCAGCTGAATAATACATGTTCTTTTTCTCCTTTTGACTTTCGTCACCGTTAAGATAAAGAAAAAGAAAAGCGAAAAAATCGGTCAAAGAATCCCCGTTGTCAAAATAAAAAACAGACCCCGCGGATTGTCATAAATTTTGACAAACGCTCACGAATGTAAGTTTTCGATCGAATAGGCTTTGAGGGCGTTAGGTATCGTGCCTTTGATCAGCGGGGATAAATGCTCGACGATGATCTTCGGGTCCTCTTTCATGTCCTTATCCACCCAAGAGATGAAAATGTCGACGAAAGAGATCGTATAGAACCTTTCGATGAACTCTTTGTCGGCCTCGCTGACATCATCGATCTCGAGGTTAGTAGCCACCTCATCCACGACGTGTTTCAAAAGAGGGAAAGTCAGATGGCAAATATAGTCCTGAAGCAAAGAGACGGAGACGCCATGATAGATGTTCATGATGAAGGATTTCTCTTCCTTGGCCAGCTTGAAAATATCGTAGAAGCCGGCCTCCCAAGAGGAGTAATGCCTATTCTCCTTGAGCACCGACTCCACTTCCACATAGCACGTCCATTCGATGAGCTCGCGCAAATCGGAGAAATGGTAATAGAACGTCTGCCTTTTAATCCCGGTCCTCTTGCATAGATCCGAGATCGTGATTTTATTGACCGGCATCTCTTTGAGCATGCCTTTTAAGGTGTTCGACAACGCTTTCTTCGTGAGTTCAGACATTTGTTTTCTTGCCCCGCTACTAATTTTAAGGAAAGAGGGAGGAATTTCTATACCTCGTCGCGAATTCGCCTGGCCTTAGAAACCATTCGCCCCGCGTAGAAAGAAGAGCCGTTACTCTTGCTTAGGCATGCTTAAAACAGTCTTCTCGCGAGGCGATTTATGGCTCTTTAAAAGGCGAGCTGAATCCAAAGGAGAGGAATCAAAGTTTGTAGGCGTCTAGCCCAGGGGTCGCATTCCCTTCGTAATCGAAGAGGCATTGGTTCGCCCACTCATTATGCGTGGGTTTGCCGGTTTCTCCGGTGAAAGCCTCCCCTTCTTCGCTTGCCCAGCATAGTCCAGGCAAAGGAAGCCAAAAAGGCTCCCAATAATAGATGGCCTCAACTC
This sequence comes from Paludibacteraceae bacterium, assembly GCA_963621535.1. Classification (GTDB taxonomy): domain Bacteria; phylum Bacillota_I; class Bacilli_A; order RFN20; family CAG-826; genus Alloenteromonas. The sequence continues at coordinate 24,558 of CAVFEQ010000012.1, forward strand.
CGTGTTCGCCGGATAGCTTCAGCAGATTCGCGATGAAGTCTTTTTGGCCTTCTTTGGTTAGAGGATAGGGATGGAAGACGTTCTCTTGCTCAAAGAACTTCTCGGAGATCAGATTATCCCCGTAGTTCCCGTTCAAAAGGAAGGGCTCCATCGTGAAGCCATAGCCAGTCTCCACGATCCAAACGGGTTTATGGAACTTCTCCTTCAGATTGTCGACGTTCTTGAAGAACATCGGGAAAGTGCCATGCCAATAAGGATAATAAGAAAGGCCGACGATATCGAAGTTCACCCCGCGTTTGATGATCTCGCGGTAAAACTCTTCATGCAGCTCCACGTCATAGCTCTTCTCCAAATGGATGATGAGCTTGGAATTGGGGGCGACTTCTCTAGCGGCTTTGATCCCACTGCGAAGGAAAAGAGAAAGGTTATCGTAGTTGGAACGGAGCCCATCTTCGCCCCTAGGGCCAAGCTGGCCAAGCGGCCAAAGCATGCCGTTGGTGATCTCATTCCCTATCTGGATATAAGGTACATCGATCCCCTCTTTTTGGATGGCAAGAAGCGTGGACTTGGTGTATTCGTAGACTTTATCCGCGAGCTCCGTCGCGTTTAAACCCCGCCAAGATTTGGGGATGAACTGCTTGCCGGGATCGCACCAAAAATCGCTGTAATGGATATCCAAAAGAATGGAATAGCCGACTTTTGCGGCCCTTTTGGCGAGTTTTAGCCAAGTGGGGAAGTCAACTGTGCCTCCCCCGTAAGGATGGCCTTTCTCATCATAAGGATCCACCCACAGGCGCAGACGCATGCTTTTGACGTTGTTATGGTCAAAGAGGAACTGCCAGGGGTCGACTTCTTTCCCCTTGTAATAATAATGCGGGGATTTCGCATCGACTTCGATTTGAGTCGAGGCATCAATACCTAAAACCATCAAAGCTCTCCTTTTTTATAGGGATGCCAGGTGATGGGCTCATTGTCCTCGTTGAACGAGGTGACCCGGTCCATGATGTGGCCGTATTTCAGCTTGATCATCTGGTTCCAGTCTTTGACTTTTGCCTCATCGCCGTGGAAGCAGCAGCGGATGCAGTAATATTCATGCTTTTCCTCATCGTAGAACATGTCGATGTCGATGTCGCGCATGAAGCACTGCGGGCAGCGGTAGTTCAATGCGCCTTTTTTACTTTGAGCCATGAGCTTAATTCTCCTTTTTCAGTAAATCTCTTCTTGATGCTCAGACGGAACATCGGGGAGAAGGCGATGCCTTCTTCAACGCGGCCTGCGTAGCCTTTATCCCCGCTTCCCATCTCAACGATCGTGTTGACTTGGGGGATGATGGCCCTCGCTAGGCTTTCATCGCGTTCAAGGCTTCTCATCTTATAGGCATAATCGATGGACTCCTTGCCATTCCCTTCGATTTCTAGGGTGACTCCAGTCATGTCATCGCTATATTCGTCGATGCCATAGCACCCGACGAGATAGTCTTCGATCTCGATCCCTTCTTCATCAAGAGGAGAGAGGATCTCACGTGTGGTGATGATCTCTCCGCTGCCTTTTTTGAAGAGGTACTTCGAACGCATCCTCACCGTCAAGTCGGAGAAGACGACATCGAATTCGTTCGTCGTCAAAAGGATGTCCTCCCCCACTTTCGCATAGGTAGCAAGAGTCCTTTCCAAAGCCAGATCGACTTCTTCGTTATGGCGTTTCACCACGCAGCTTTTAAGCGTCCCCTGCCCCGCATAATGGGTGAAGAAGCCCGCGCGGTAATTGGCTTGGATGATATAAGGATAGGAGCAGTTATAGGCGTTGCCCGTGCCAATGCCTACCGGCAGATCGAGCTTGCCCACATAAGGGTTAAGGCAAATCATCGCCCCGCCTTGATTGAAGTCGAGGCAAGCTCTCATGAAAGGATCGTAATACCAGAAATACTGCTTGTCAGACCCGTAAAGGACATCTTTCCAAAGAGCCACTTCCGGTTCCATGTAGGAAGGGTGCTCCTTGCGGTAATAGTCCGCGTATTCGCTCATGGTCATATCCACGAGCTTGCCTTCCTTTTTGAGTTTCGCGTAATAATCAAGGCCATCGCAATAGGATTTGCGGAGCAATTCATAAGGCTGCTCCCATCTCCCGGCTTTGTTAAGCCAGCCCGGGCCAACGAACATCATGTTGTAGGAATGGCCGCTGTTGTATTTGCCTTGCTCGCGGTACATATCGACCAGATTGAAGAAATAAGGGAGCTCATTGTCTTCATAGATCATCCCGCGGAGGACGTTCTGCGGATGGGTGCCGAAATTCGAGCCGTTCCCGTCGAAGCAGGCCATGAGGTCGCGAGAAAGATGAGGGATCGCGACGATCCCGGAATCGTCTTCCTTCGAATCGGCGGGGAGGCAGCTATTCACTTTAGAAGGGATCCAAGGCGCCCAAGGGCCGCCATCGATGAAGGTGTACCAGGAATTGTTGGTCGTGTGGTAGCACTTCACCCCCTCTTCCCAGCAAGTCGCGACGGCGCATTTGACCATCGGGTACTTCTCTTTGATGTAGTTAATCGTAAAGGCGTCCATGTAGTAGGAGCCGGTGGATTCAGGATAGAAGCCGAACTTCTCATAGAACAAGCCAAAGACGTCATCGACGATCCTTTTCTTGTCCTCGTCGGAGAACATCCAGATGCAGAAATCCTTGGTCTTGTATTTTTTATAGAACTGCTCGCAGGGCAGGCCAAGGAGAGTAAGGGCGATCTCATCGCCATATTTCTCGTGGTCTCTTTTGGCCAGTTCGACGACCAGATCGCTAAAAAGCGAAGCATAGGTCATCTCAATCGTGGTCTTTAGCCCTCTTTTATGGGCCTCTTCCTGCTGGAAGATGAAAATCGAAAGAGACTCATCGAGCAAGGCGGTTGAGGTCAGATCGTCTGACTTGCCGCTTTGGGTGGTCTTCTGCGCGTATTCAGGGGCCATTTCAGGCCGGTCAATCAAAGTTAGAACGAATTTGTTTTCCATAATTTCTTCCTTATCAGCTCGCCATGACGAAGGACCAGTCGTCATTGTGTTCCCAAGAGGTGGCGCCTGCCTCCACTTCCATGCCGATCGTCACGTCGCTAGTCGCGGAGACGACGATGGAAGGAACAGCCCATTCAACTAGACCCGATTCCCAGCCTTTGCAGTTAGCAAACATCGAGACTTCGACTTTATCCTCGTTTCCGATTTGATAGAAGAGGCTTGCTTTCGTATACCCTCCTTTATCTTCAATCTCATGGGTGATGACGTAAGTGCTGAGGTTATAGGTTCCTGATGGAATATTAGAGAGAGTCTGCGAAAGGGTGAAGCTAAACGCGGTAGTGCCATACCAATGGAAGTAATGGGTGCCGGTGCGGTTCCCTTCGTTTTTGGCGTACACGCAGACGTCTTTAGAAGTGGCGGTCAAATTCCAAGGAGAGCCCACTTTGTATTCATTCGCGTTGCCGGAAGAGGTGTTTTGGCCCTCAAAGGAATTGTCCTGGACGTAGTTATAAATAACGGTGACCTCGCAAGTGACATCGTAGTCCTCAAGCTTGCCGTGGATGGTGTGCTTGCCTTGCTCTGCATTTTTTAACTCGGCGAGCTCATCGCTGTCCCAGACGATATCAGCCACCCTCAAGCGATCGAGGTTGGTCGTGATTTGCCCGGAAGTCGGAATCGAGTCGGAGCCGTCGGAGAGGTTATAGGTCGCGGTGAAGGAAGTTTTCACCGCGCCAAGATCTTCTTCGGTCTTGGCCATTGAGCCATCTTGGATGAGCTTATAAGCCTTATAAGAAGGCAATGCTTTGCCCGAATAATCAAACCAGGCTTGATTGGCCCAGCTGGAGTAGCAAGAGGAATCAGAATAACCGCTTAAATCGCTTTCCGCGGTGTAATCGTAGCCATGGTCATTGTAGAAATAACCGGCTTTGCTGATCCAGCCGCTGCCTTCTTTAGGAAGCCAGCCCGGTTCCCAATAGAAGAGACCGGTGCCTTTGGAATCAGGGACTTTGGAGAGGCAATCGGCGAGCTCGGAAAGCTCAGAGACCTGCGCTTGATAGGAAGTGAGGTAGCCTCCTGCTTCATTGAGCTTTGAAGAGAACTGGTTGTTGCAGAAGCTCGCCCCTTCATCGGTATAGCCCCAGGCCGTCTCGACGATCATGACTTCTTTGCCGTAGTTATTCGCGCAGCGATCCATGACGGTTTGGAGGTTGTCCCTTCCTCCGTGCCAATAGGGATAGTAGCTTAAGCCGCAGACGTCCCAATCGACTTCCCAGCGAACGAGGTTGTCATAGACCTTGTAGACGCCGGCTGGATTATTGACGTTAGCGAGGTGAACGATCGTCTTGACGTCAGGGAAAACGGATTTAGAAGTCTCCACGCCGGCTTTGATCATCTCGGCGAAGTACCAGGAGGCGGCGTTAGAAGAGCCAGCCATCCCGTTATTGGTCTCGTTGCCAATCTGAACGGCAGAAACTTCGACCCCAGCGTCCTTAAAAGCGTTAAGGGCGTGCGAGGTGTAATCGCCGACCCGTTTGTATTGGGTTTTCTCATTGATCGTGGGCTTGCCGTTTTTTAGGCTCATCCACGCCTTCGGGGCCCATTTTTTAGAAGGGTCAGCCCAGGAGTCACTGTAATGGAAGTCAACGAGGATTTTCATCCCCGCCTTAGCGGCACGTTTGGCAAGATAGATATCCGTGGAGATGTCGTTGCTGCCGCCGCCATAGCTAACGCCATTGCTATCAAAGGGATCGACCCATAAGCGGAAACGGGCGTAGTTGGCGCCCCCGTCTTTGAGGATCTGGAATAGATCGGCTTCCTTGCCCTCTTCATCGTAGAACCGCCCGCCGGCTTTTTCGACTTCGTATAGTGAAGAGCAATCCACGCCCCAAGCAAAATCATCGGACAAGCCATTGCTTGGTTTATTCGCGTAGACGCTATCGTAGTCATAAACGGTCGCGTTGGTCGTTGTCCCTACTGTGTAAGGGTCGCTGACGTCTTTGACTTCTAAAGCCTTGCCGTCATTGCGGTCAAAAACCTGATCGTCTATGTCTTCGACGCTAGAAGAAGAGACGGAGGAATCTTCTTGTTTGGAAGAATGCTCGCTAGAAGATGGCTCTTCATCAGAAGAAGGCGAAGAATTAGCGTTGTTATCTCCGTTAGAAGCACAGCCTGCTAGGCTTAGTGAGAATAGAGAAAGAGCCAAGAAAATTTTCTTTTTCATAATATTCCTTTCTGCTTCAGCCTCTTGTTGAAAACAAGGGGAGCAAGAGTTAAGGGGCGCGTTCCCGCGCCCCAAGCAAGTTAATTGAATAGAAGCGAGACGCCGCTATCCGCATCGAAGAACTGCATGACCTTCCCTTCGAAGGTGATGTAGAAGTCTTTGCCCGCGACCATCGAATCCCTTTCCTCTTCGCTGAGCTGAATCGTTGGAACGCGGATGACAAGCGCGGTGCCATCGTCAGTAAGGACGTGGAGATGGAGTTCGCTGCCCATCATCTCGTTGACTTGAATCGTCACGTGAATCGAGGCAGGATCCCCTTCTTTCCCAAGGACGATATGTTCTGGACGGACCCCAAGAGTGAGGACCATCCCCTCTTCGGGGACGTCGAATTTCTCATTGAGGATATCGGCCCTATCTCCTTCTACGGGCAATTTGCCTCCGAAGGCTGAGACATAATATTTGCCATCTTCTTTGCTCAAGACGGCCGGGAAGGTATTCATCTTCGGGGCGCCGATGAATTCGGCGACGAAGAGGTTGACCGGCTTATCGAAGACCTCGTGCGGCGTCCCGACTTGCTGGATGAAGCCGTCTTTCATGATGACGATCCTATCCCCAAGCGTCATGGCCTCGGTTTGGTCGTGGGTGACGTAGACGAAGGTGGTCTCGATCTTCTTGCGGAGAAGGATGATTTCCGCCCTCATCTGGTTGCGCAGCTTCGCGTCGAGGTTAGAAAGAGGCTCGTCCATGAGAAAGACTTTGCAATCTTTGACCATCGCGCGGCCGATCGCGACACGTTGGCGCTGGCCGCCGGAGAGGGCCTTCGGTTTGCGGGTGAGATAAGGGGTGATGCCAAGAATCTCCGCGGCGTTGGTGACGCGGTTATAAATCTCGTCCTGGCTCATCCTCGGGCGCAGCAAGCGCAGAGGGAAAGCCATGTTCTCGAAAACGGTAAGATGAGGGTAAAGCGCATAGTTTTGGAAGACCATCGAGATGTGACGGTCTTTAGGCTGAAGGTCGTTGACGACTTCCCCATCGATCTCGATTGTCCCTTCGCTTATCTCCTCTAGACCCGCGATCATGCGGAGGGTCGTGGATTTGCCGCAGCCCGAAGGCCCGACGAAGACCACGAACTCATTGTCCGCAATCGTGAGGTTGAAATCATGGACAGCAACGACGCCGCCTTGATAGATTTTTTTGACGTTTGTAAGTTTAACTTCTGCCATAGTAAGTTTCTCCTATCCTTTGACGGCGCCACCAGTGACACCTTCCACGTAATATTTCTGCAAGCAGATGAACAAGATTGCCACCGGCACGGCCACGATGACTCCGCCCGCGCAGAAGGCTGCGTAGTTGGCGGAAAGCGAGAGGTTCGTGCTGATGAGGTTCTGCAAGCCGACCGCGACGTTGAAGCCGCTCAGCTCGCCGGCGGCGATGTATTTGGCGAAGACGAAGTCGCCCCAAGGGCCCATGAACGCCGTCAGCAAGGTATAGATGACGATCGGTTTTGAGAGGGGGAGGATGACTTTGACTAAGACCTGGGCATTCGTCGCTCCATCGACTCTCGCCGCCTCGTCTAGGCTCTTAGGCAAAGTGTCGAAGAAGCCCTTCGAGACGTAATAGCCCATGCCTGAGCTTGCGACATAAACCAGAATCAATCCCGGGATGGAGTTAGCTTGGGTGAGGCCTAAATCGGCGAGGACGCGGTAGAGGATGATCATCGTGAGCATCCCAGGGAACATCCCGAGGACGAGCATGAAGTTCATCAGGAATTTGCGCCCTTTGAAGCGGAGCCTAGACAAGGTATAGCTCATGCAGAGGACGATGATCGTTTGGACCACCGCGGTGATTAAGGCGATGATGAAGGTGTTGAGGAACCAGCGGACGAACATGAAGTTCTCGCTCTCGGTGAAGAGCTTGACATAGTTGTCGAACCCCCACTGCCTCGGCCACATCCAACCATGAGGAGAGGTGGTAGAACATTCGAAGCTATCTAAGAGGATCCCAACGAAGGGGAGCAGCCATATCACGGCCATTAGAACCAAGATGATGTAGATGCCGACGTTGCTGAGGACGTTTTTCGCATGCATCCCCATGTGATGTTTTTCTACAGTCACTTCCAAGGATCCATCATTGCTTTGATATTTCTTGCGCATAATTACTGATAATCCTCCTCGTGTTTGTTAGACGGCATCAGGTTATAGACGATGAGGGAGATCACCGCGGAGACCAAGAAGACCATGATGCCAACCACCGAAGCCATGTAGTACTCCGAGTTGGTGCCTTGGGTGATCTTGAATAGCCAGGTGACCAATAGATCCGTATAGCCGACAGAGCCAGAGGCGCCGGAGGCACTCGGATTCGTCGGCCCACCTCCCGTCAAGAGATAGATGACGTTGAAGTTGTTCATGTTGCCGATGAAGGAAGTCAATAGATAAGGCCCGGTGACGAAGAGCATGTAGGGCAAGGTGATTTTGAAGTACTGCTGCCAGACATTCGCCCCGTCGATTCGTGCGGATTCATAGAGATCGGCCGGGATATTCATCAAGATGCCGGTCGCGATGAGCATGAGGTAAGGGATACCGATCCAGATGTTGATGAAGATGACGGTGACTCTCGCCCAAGTGGGGTCATCGTAGAAGCTAAAGGAGGCTGGCACGTTGAACCATTCTCGGAGCTTAGCGATGACGAGGCCGTTATTGGCGAACATCTTTGAGACATAAAGCAAGGAGATGAACTGAGGGATCGCGATCGTAAGAACCAAGATCGTTCGCCATACTTTCTTGAGGCGGATCCCTTTCTTATTGATCATCATCGCGACGATCATGCCGAGGAAATAATTGGAGAAGGTCGCAAAGAAAGCCCAAATGAGGGTCCAGGTGAGGATTTCCCCGAAGGCCGCGCTATAGGATTTGGTCCCACTGCTCCAGTTCAAAAGGGTGTTGAAGTTATCGAGCCCGACCCAATGGAAGAGGTTGTTCGTGTAGCCGTTATGGGTGCCATCGTAATTGGTGAAAGCCACCAGAATCATGAACACGATCGGAAGCACCGTGAAGACGACGATCCCTAAAGTGGGCAAAGCGAGCAAGGTCTTATGGAACTGGTCATCGATCAGAGAATGCAAATCCTGCTTCCCGCTTTTGAGCTTCTTCCCGCTTGCGATGATCTCCTGCGCGATGCGGTTTTGTTTGATGTTAAGCCGCCACGTATAGATGAACGCAAGGATAAAGAAGATAGTCAAAACGGAATAAAGGAGGATGCGGAAGGAATTGTCGTTATATTGATAGACGTAGACGTCCAAATCGACATCCAAAACCCTCGATGGGCCAAGCTTCCCTAACGAGGGCATCATACTCAGCCAATACCCGCCTCCTTGAGGCAAGCACATATACGTAATAAAAACAGCCTCGAAAAGGAAGAAAAGAAGCCCTCTGAGAACCTGTCCCCTAGCCGCTGAGCCAAAGCCCATCACAAGATAGGAAACACGGGTCTTCCAATCGCCTTTCACGAAGGTTTGCACGAGGTCGACGGCATCATGAGCCACGAATAGCCCAAAGCGCTTGATCTGCTTCCATATCTTGATCCCCAGGTTCTTGAACCAAAGGGGTATCGCGCAGAAGAAGGCAAGGAATTTGTAGCCAAACCGCTCAAGCTTCGTGAGTTGCAAATATTCCAAACCACTATACTTTTTCATAGTTCGCCTTTCGTCTTCACTTTAGAAAAGAGGAAAAGGGTGGGGCAAAAGTGAATTAACCCCACCCTGTTTTTGTCGGATTAAACCTTATCAGGCATCAATAAGAGAGATGGTGCCGCCCGTCGCGTTGCCGTCAGCATCAACGGTAGCAACGAACTGGATCTTCTTGCTGCCAGCTTCTTCGGCCGTGACTATGAAGTTTTTCCCGTCTCTACCAACGCTGAGATCCCAGCTCTTGCCCATGCGGACCTTGAACTCATCGCCTTCGGTTAAAGTAACGGCGCGAGAGGTCCAGGTGTTTGTAGGATCTTCGGTCATGGCAAGGTCAGTATTCCAAGAAACATCAGTTTCCTCGGCAATAGAGCCAACAACGGTCCAAGCACGCTTTTCTGCTGGGCTCATCTTAAGAACGCCATCCACAGCATCCTTATAGGTTTGGAGAACTTTTTTGATCGAATCATCATCCGTGCCAGCGGTCTTAAGCGAAGTGCCGACGACTTTGGAGATATCCCACCAAGAGCCATGGATCTGTCCCTGAGCAGTCGAATATGCGCTTTGTTCGACAAGAGCGGTCAAAGCTGGGTTGGCTTTAAATTCATCACTGGCCTGAGCCTCTTTGTTGGAAGGACCCCAGCCAAAAGTTTCAAGCCTCGCCATTTCGGCGTCGTAGCCCGTCAAAACCTGCGCGAGTTTATTGAGATTCGAAGCTCTCTTGGCATCCGTCTGCGGCTTAACGCCGAGAAGCTTGTAGCCAGAGTAGGAGCCAAGATGATAAGACTTACCATCCACCTTGAAGCTAGGAAGATCGGCAACACCGAGATTGTCCCCAAGGGCTTCTTTCGCCGTGTTGTAATCCCAGGTGCCGGAAACGACAACGGCAGAAGGGGTGGCAGCAGTCATATCAGAGGCTTTGGAAGCATCGTTCCAATAGTCGGACTTCACCAAATGCTGCATTCCTTTCGCGGCGATTACGCCATTGTCGGTATTCCAAGTGTCGTCCACGCTGGTGAAGTTGCCTTCGTCGTCGGTCGTCCAATTAGAATGGCAAAGCTGCTTGCCGTCTTCGTCGTAAGCCATGAAGAAAGAAGCGGTATACCAACCGGATCCGCCGAGTTCAAAAGAGAAGTTTTTCCCGGCTTTTTCGCAATCGGCAACAATGTCTTCGAGGCTATCGATGTGGGCTGCGTCGATCGCGCTCTTGTCATAATACATGAAATAACCGTTATCGGCGGTTAAGGGGTAGGCGTAAACCGAGCTGCCCGAAGTCACGGCGCGGACAGAGCCTTCATCGTTGTTGTCTTTCACCCATTGGGAAGCCGACGGGCCAAGCTCAGACAAAGCACCGCCCTGAACGAGGCGGGCAAATTGGTCTTGCGCAAAGCAATAAATATCCGCGCCGGCGGAAACGTCGGTCAGCATTTGAGTGGCTTGGTCGGCCTCAGTGATGCCGGTGACGCTGAATTCGTAGTCGAGATTATTGTCAGCGGCCCATTTTTCAGCAATGGTCTTGAAAGAGGTCGCGACCCCTTCGACTTCAGAGCACCAGATTTTAACCGTCTCTTTGGTGACTGGCGCAGCGGAATCTGCACCGGACCCCCCCGCGGAATCGCCCGCATCGGGGCTGCCGTTGCAGGAGCCCAAGAGCATCGCTGGGGTCAGCATGAGGGCAAAAAGGATTTTTTTGTTATTGAGTTTCATTATTTTCTCCTTTCAATAAGCTAGAGAAAAGCGCTTACATTTTTTCGAAAAGAATAAAGCGCTAGCGCCTTCTCTATAAATCCATGGCCATATTTTGTTGACCTAGAGGCAGATTGTAAAGAGTTTTTTGGAAGCCCTTTCACATTTTTTAATGTTCTTAATTAACACCTGTTCCAAAACCAAACCAAAAAATGGCTAATCGGTTTTAAATCCGAATAAACTCTTTAGTGCACGTGAGGGATAGATCAGCATCCGAATTGGTGTGATATTGG
>CAVFEQ010000013.1:0-31147 GCA_963621535.1 Paludibacteraceae bacterium
CTGAAAATATTGATAAAGACTGACTTTTTCATCCCTCACGTGCACTAGAGAGTTTATCCGAATTATCGGGCCATTATTTAAGGATGACGCTGCTATGCGCGGCTAGGCGGAGCTTGCCTTCGCTTAGCTCTGGGATGCGATGGGCCGTGTTGATCTGTTCTAGAATCTCCGTTCCTGGAGAGGTGACTTCCACGTTGTGGCTGGAAAAATTATGGACGACGATGATTTTCTCTTCTTCATAAGACAAGGAATAAGCCATCACCGAATACTCGCTTGTTTGAAGCGCAGAAGAAAGGTCTTTATAGGATGCGTGTTTGATCCAGGAATACTTGTTTCTGATGTGGATCATCATTTTGTAATGGTTCGTCAGCGAAAAAGGCTTGCTTTGCTGATTCTCCACCCCTTCTTCAACCTGAACGGTCGTGTCCAAATCCGGGCGGGTTTTGTCTGGGAAAGAGCACTCGCCCGTTTTATCCGTCTTGCTCCATATCATGGGCAGGCGGCGCTTCACGTCGTTTTGGTCGTCTGGATTGGTGTTACGCGTGCCTTTTAAGGCAATCTCCTCGCCGTAATAGGTATAAGCAGCGCCGGGAAGCAAGGTATAGAAGGAGCAGGCGGCCTTATAAATGTCCTCTTCCGTGAAGTTTTTGGCGATGCGGTCCATGTCGTGGTTGCTGAGGAAGTAGGAAGAATAGGCATCCGGATTCTTCTCCTTCCTTAGGGCTTCGTTCTTTTCGATGTTCTGACTGACGTTTTTGATTCTCCCATACCCTTTGAGATAGCTTATGCAGACATTGTCTCCTCCGCTAGGCAAAGAGAAATCGAAGAAGGAGTCGCATTTGGAGGCGAAATAAGAGCTCAGCAAGGCGCTAGACGCCCAGCACTCCCCTACCATATAGAAAGAGGGATCGTATTTATGGCAGGTGTCCGCTAGCCAATTGAGGAAAGCGATATTTTGACTGGTGTTTTGGTAATAGTAATAAAGCACCGCGTCGAGGCGGAAACCTTTTACCCCGCGTTCGATCCAAAATTTGACGATGTTCTCGATCTCTGCGCGCACGCCTTCTGAGTCCAGATTGAAATCAGGCATGCTCGCGTCGAATTTGGATTCGTAATAAACGCCCTGGTAAGCATGGTCGCCCGTGGAGCCGAAATTGAACCAGTCGGCTTTGGAGTCATCTCCGCTTTTCCCGGCTTTATAATCAGCGAAAGCCTCTTGGAAATAAGAGTTTTGGATGGAGCAATGGTTCAAGACCATGTCGAGCATGATGTCGATGTTGTATTTTTTGGCTTCGCTGACTAAAGAGTCAAAATCCTCAAGAGTGCCGTAATCCGCGTTGACCTTATAATAGTTAATAACGTCATAGCCGTGGTAACTGCCGCTTGGGTGTATGGGCATGAGCCAAATGGTTTTATAGCCCATATCCGCGAGGTAAGGGAGTTTTGCTTTGACTCCGTTAAGGTCGCCAATCCCATCGCCATCGGAATCATAGAAAGAACGGACGAAGATCTCGTAGTTCATCGAGCCGTTCTCGTTGCTTGAAGGCGCATAGACGTAATCCTTCGCCATGTCTTTCTGCAGGTAGATCTCATCCTCATCAAGAGGATCGTAGGTGGAGGTTTCTTGATGGGAGGAATCTTCATTCGCCCTATTGCAGCCCGTTAAGGAAACCAGGGTCAGCACGGTCAGGGCGATAATCGCAATGTTCTTTCTCATTTCTCTTTTTTCCTTTTGTTTAATTCGTTCTCTTTTTCTTTGCTCAACGTCGGGTTCTTCGCGAACAGGAAGGGGAAGAGCAAGAAAGAAAGTCCTAAGACAAGCAAAGTCGCCCCTGAGTTCACCATCGCCCATTTTAAAGTGATGGGGAAGCTAAAATCATGGATTCCAATAGGCAGCAAGAACAGGATTCCACAGACCAGCAAAGCCGACCCTATAACTAATATAAAGATGGAGAGGAAGCGGAAGAAAAGGCTCGCCCCTTCATAGGCTCCATAAGTCAAGGTGCGGATGATGTAACTCCCCTTTTTGAAGGCGTTCAAGGTGACCATGATCAAAAAGACCAGCAAGATGATGTGACAGGCCATGAAGAGCAATTCAAAGATGTTGTTGTTCATCGTGTTTGTTTGCCAAACCTCCACGATTGAGATGACCGTGGAGACTAGGGCAAAAGCCGTCAAAACAATCCAGGCAGCAAATAGCAGGTGCAAAAAATGCACTTCTTTTTGGGTAACCATGGAACGCATTGTATCACAACTCTAGAAAAGGAAAGAGGGATGTGGAAAGCCTTTAGAAAGGGGAAATGCGCGATTTCCCTGGCCGCGACTATTGAAAGAGAAAATGCTTGTCCTTATAATTTTTAAGTCGCTTAATTAATAAGGAAAACCACAAGGAGGACGCACGTGAGCAAAGAAGAACTATACGCTTATTTTTTATCTCAATTGACCGATGGCTCTTGCTATATGGTGATTGGCAAAGGCAAAGCCCGTTACAAAATGGCAAGAGGCTCTTTCAAGACGAAAGACCGCATAGTCGATCGTCATAAGCTCACCTTCTCTTTCCAAGACGGGAAACGTTACATCTTCACCGACGGCAAGGTGCAGGCGGAGATCATCGTTGATAAGGACCCTTGGATCAAATTCCATTTCCATGTCGATCCCGGCTATAACCGCTTCACCCTCCGTTTCAAAACATTCCCTGACGAGCATATCTATGGATGTGGCGAGCAATACACCGAGGTCGATCTAAAAGGGAAAGACGTCCCCATCTGGGTCAGCGAACATCAGCAAGTGATGAAAATCGTCAAGAAGCAGCTAAGAGAAAGACTCCATGGGCCTACCCCGGATCATCAATCCCCTTATAAGGACCATCAGACCTATTGCTCCTCGCCCTCCTTCATGTCTTCTAAAGGCTATGCGATTTATTGCCATGAGGACACCTATGGCTTCCTTTCATTCAAGAAAGACGAATTGCTCATCAAATTCAGGCAAATCCCGCAGTCCATATCGTTATTGGCCGCGGACTCCTTGCTTGAGCTCTCCCAAGAGGTCTCTAGGCTCGTCGGCCTGCAGCCGAAAGCCCCTTCTTGGGTGAATGATGGGGTCATCCTCGCCATTCAAGGAGGAAGCGAAGTTCTTTTAAGGAAATACGAGGAAGCCAAGCAAAAAGGGCTCAAAATTGCGGCGATTTGGTGTCAGGACTGGTGCGGAAACCACGTGACGAGCTTCGGTTATCAGGTCTATTGGAACTGGGAGGCGGACGAAAAGCTCTATCCCAATCTCAAAGAGATCATCAAGAAACTCAACGCGGAAGGCGTGCGCTTCCTTGGCTATATCAACACCTTCCTAAAAGAAGGGGCCCCGATGTATCTAGAGGCCAAAAAGAAAGGCTTCTTGATCCGTCATAAAGATGGCTCGGTCTATCACATCAAATCCACCACCTTCAACGCCGGCATCGTCGACCTCACCAACCCCACGGCAAGAGAGTGGTACGTCGACATCATCAAAAGGAACATGATCGAATACGGCCTTTCCGGCTGGATGGCGGATTTCGGCGAATATCTCCCAACCGATTCGGTTTGCTATGGCGGAGAAAGCGAAAAGCTCCATAACCGCTGGCCGACCATGTGGGCGAAATGCTCTTATGACGCGGTAAAAGAAACGGGCAAGGAAGAGGAAATCTTCTATTTCTCTCGCGCGGCTTATGGGCATACCTTCCAATACACAAATTCCATGTGGAACGGCGACCAGCACGTCGATTTCTCGGATGAATATGGCTTATCTAGCGTCATCCCCGCCTGCATATCGCTAGCTTGTTCCGGGGCAGGAGTCGTTCATAGCGACATCGGAGGATACACGACCATCACGGCTTTGTACCCAATGAAACGCGACGAAGAGCTATTCGCCCGCTGGGCGGAGATGAACATCTTCTCTCCCATCTATCGCACGCACGAAGGCAACCAGCCAAAGAACAACGTCCAATATGATGACCCGAAGACCTATCCGGAATTCATCAAGAACACGAACACCTTCGTCTCCCTTAAGCCCTATCGCGAGCATCTTTACGAAGAGTATTACAAGAACAACATTCCGATGATCGCTCCTCTTTTCTTCTATTTCGATGAGCCGGAAGCTTACGTGAACAAAAGGGAATACATGTTCGGGCCGGACGTGCTCGTCTCGCCTGTTTTAAGAGCAAAAGAGAACAAACACGCTTACTACCTCCCACAAGGAGAATGGGTGCAATTTTTCACGAACAAAGAAGTCCCTTCTGGCTTTGGGGAAATCGATTCACCCATGGGCCTTCCGATTGCTTTTTACAGAAAAAACTCAGCTTTTGCGGGGTTATTCAAAAATCTAAACCAAGAAAAAGGAGGAAATTAATATGAAATATTTTCTTGATTCAGCCAAATTAAACGAGATTGATTTTGCCTATAAGAACTACAAAATCGACGGGGTCACCACTAACCCCAAACACATCATGGCTTCCGGCAAGCCCTTCTTGACCGCGATTAATGACATCGCTACTTGGATCAAGGAGAACCATCTAGAAGGGATGGAGAACTTCCCGGTTTCGGTGGAGATCAACCCCCATTTGGACAAGGCGGAAACGATGATTGAGGAAGCGAAAAAGATCTCTTCCATCTGCAAGAATTTCGTAATCAAAATCCCTTGCACGACCGAAGGCGTCAAGGCGGCTTATCAGTTAGAGAAAGAGGGAATTAGGACGAACGTTACCCTCGTCTTCTCTCCCTCCCAAGCCATCCAAGCCGGCCGCATCGGCGCCAAATTCGTCTCCCCCTTCGTCGGCTGGAAGGAAAATAGCGGCGAGGACACCTATCCTTATATGTCTCAACTCGTAAGCATCTATAAGGAAAAAGGATACAAGACGGAAATCATCGTCGCCGCGGTGAGAAACGGAAAGCAAATCGCTGACGCCGCCGAAATGGGCGCGGATATCGTCACCGCCGGGCTCTCCGTTTACGAAGACAGCTTCAATCACCCCTTCACTGCCTATGGCTTAGGAGTTTTCCAGGATGCCTGGGATCACACGAAAGGAAATTGAAATGAAAATCGCTTTCATCGGCCTTGGCATCATGGGGATGCCGATGGCCTCGAACATCGCTAAAAAATATGATCTGATTGGCTATGACCTCATCAAAAAGGAAACCCCATTTCCTTTTGCCTCTTCTTACAAAGAATGCGTGGACTTTGCCGACGTCATCATCTCGATGGTCCCTAAAAACGAACATATGCTTGCCCTCTTTGGGGAATTGAAACCTTATTTCCGCAAAGGACAGATTTGGATAGACATGTCTACGATCTCTCCTTCCACTAATCAAAAGGTCGCACAGGAATTAGAAGGAACAGGCGTGGAGATCCTCGATTGCCCGGTCGTGAAATCGCAGCCTGCCGCCATCAAAGGCGAACTTGGCATTTACGTCGGCGGGAACAAAGACGTCTACGAAACCGTGAAGCCCATCCTCTCTTGCATGGGCAAGAACATCATCTACATGGGCAGCCACGGGGCAGGGCTTCAGATGAAGATCCTCCATAACGGGTTGGTCGGCGAAATCCAAAACGGGGTAAATGAGATTCTTGGCCTAGCGAAAGCCCTTGGCCTCAACCAAGAAGAAGTCGTCACCGCCCTAGGCTATGGAGGAGCGCAGTGCTTCTATTTGGATACCAAAGCCAAGAACATTATTTCAAACACCTACCCCACCGCCTTTTCCGTGGAGAACATGAACAAAGACGTCCATTTCGCTAGGGAAATGGCAGATGAGGCCAAAAAAGATTGCCCGACCCTAAGCCGCATCGTCTCCGTCTATGAAAAGGCGATGGAGGAAGGGCTAGGTAAAGAGGACTTCTCCGCGTCCTATAAAATCGTCAACGAGGTGAAATGACATGAGAAAACCCATCATCGGATTAGTTTGCCTAGTCCGCAAGACATTCGATTACGAAACCGCGTTCAGGCTTTATCAAGAAAGATGCAAAAAGGTCATGGAAGATGATTCCATCGACTGGGTCTATTACCCAAGCATGGTCATCGAGGCAAGCGAAGCCAAAGAAGCCGGAACCTATTTCGTGGAAAAGCACGTCGACGCCCTCATCGTCGTTTCGGCGACCTTCCATCTAGGAGGCCTGGCCTTGATCCTTCATGACATCGTCAAAAAGCCCTTCCTTCTTCAAGGCTATAACGAGCTTCCTTACGACGGAGGGAAAATCAGGCTCAACGCGGTGTGCGGGGTCAATTTGAACGCGTCAAACCTCTATAAGGGCGGCGTTGACGATTATATCGTCTACGTCGGCGATGACATCGACCATGATTGGGTCAAAGCCATCAAGATGAAAACCGCCTTAGAAAATTCCAACGTCGGGCTGATCGGCTTCCACGCGCAAGGCTTCTATAACGTCGGAGTGGATGAGCTTCATCTCTACAAGGAACTTGGCATTTTGATCAGCCATTATGAGCTAAGCGATTTCTTCGGCGGGGAAGCAAATGAAGAAGAAACCGTTAAAGAAGAGAAAAACCTCCGCGCGACTTTCGATTGCCATAAGCTCAGCGATTACCAGGTCAAACAAGTTTCCCGCCTCATCGTGGTCGCCGAGAAATTCATGAAGGAGAAAGGCTTAGACGTAGTAGCCATCCGCTGCTGGCCGGAATTTGCGAAGAATTACGGTGTTTCCCCTTGCGCGATGATGTCTGTCCTTCAATCTAGAGGCATCCTCCTAGCCTGCGAAGGGGACATCGAGGCGGCCTTGAGCATGGTCGCCGTGAGGGCCGCCGGTGAGCCCACTCCTTTTATGGCGGATCTCTCGCAAGTCAATTACGAAGAGAATTACGCGCTCCTTTGGCATGACGGGGTCGCTCCTTGCAATCTCTGGGACCATCGTTGCAACAGGTCTTTGGAAACCTATTTCGCAGGAGGGAAAGGCGTCACCGCGGACTTTGTCCTAAAAGAAGGCAAGATGTCGATTCTTCGCATCGATACCGCAAGAGGGAAGACAAGAATCTATTATGAGGAAGGCGAGGCTTTCCCCATGAGCAAAGATCTCTCCGGGACCTACGCCAAAGTCGTTTTCAACCGTCCCATCAACGAAGTCGTCGACACGGTTGCCTATACGGGGGTCGCCCACCACGTCATCATGGGCTACGTTCAATATCAAAAAGCCGTGTCTTATCTAGCAAGGCTCATGCATTGGGAGATCCTCGATGAAAATACGAAGTGTTACTGATCCTTGTTTTTCAAGCTACGGCAAGGTTTTGAATGTAGCGAGCGATGAAATCGTCGCATATCTTCAGCAGAAAGCGAAAATGCCGCAAAACGGGAATATTTATATCCGTGATGATAAAGAAATGGGGTTTTTGCGGGGAATTTCAGATATCAAAGAAGAAATCTATGGATTCGGAGATATTGAAACGGGCTACTGCAATGGCTTCAATTCTTTCTTAAACTGCATGGAATATCATTCTTGTCCAGAAGTCGACATCGCTGGGGATGACCTCGTCTTGCTTTTAGCGACCCAAGACGACGTCTATGACGGCGTGCTTGATTCTAAAAGAATAAAAGCTTTTTTGCTGAAGAAGGGGCAAGCGGTTTGCCTATACCCATACACCTTCCATTTTTCTCCTTGCAAGCTGAGTGAGAAAGGCTTTCGCTGCGCCATTATCCTTAGCGACAAGACAAACATGGATTTAGAAGAAAGGCCCAAAGACAAAAGACTTTGGAAGGTGAACAAGTGGCTTTTCGCGCACAAAGACACAGTCCAAGCCCAAAACGGAGCTTATGTCGGCATAGTCGGAGAAAACCTAAGAGTTGATTTCCAGTGATCCAAGACGTTCTTTTTATCCTGATAATCTTCATCAGCAACATCATCCAAACCATCACCGGGTTCGCGGGGACGGTTTTGGCGATGCCTCTTTCCATCAAACTAGAAGGGACAAACACAGCCAAGCCGGTTCTTAACCTCGTGGCCATGGTAGTCAGTCTTTATATCGTCATCGCCCATTTCAAAGACATAGACTGGAAGCATTTTCTGATCATCCTTCTTACCGTCGGGGCGGGGTTTGGCGTGGGGTTCGCCATTGAGCTGATCCCCATGGAAACAAAAATCCTTTTGTATATCTACGCTGGGCTAGTGATCGGAATCGCAATCGCTTTCTTCTTCGTGGATTTCGAGAAGGTGAACCTCCCAAAATGGCTTTTGATTACCTTCCTTTTCCTTGGGGGGATCATGCATAACCTCTATGTTTCCGGCGGGCCTTTCGTTGTTGTCTACGCCCTTCATGAACTCAAGGAAAAGAACAAATTCCGATCCACGCTATCGCTGCTTTGGATCATTTTGAATTCCATGCTTTTCACCACGCAGGCCATAGAGGGATTATTCGTAGCCCACGTTTGGATTCTCTTTTTCATCGGAGCGGGAGCCACAATTCTTTCCCTATTCATCGGTTCGCTCATCGCCCCGAAACTCTCAAAAAACGTTTTCATGAAGATTACCTGCGTGCTATTGCTTATTTCAGGGATTACACTATTCCTATAGATTATGACCATCACCAAGACGCAGAAAACAATCATTCGCATCTTGCTCGTCGAGAAGAGCTCCACGAGGTCTTTGCTCGCAAGCAGGCTTAGCCTGACAAACGCCGCTTTGACCTTGGCCTTAAAATCCTTGATCAATGAGGGGATGGTCTGTGAAAGTCGCAGCAAAATCAGCCAAAAAGTCGGCAGGAAAGAACTGCAAATCTCCCTTAATCCGGACTACGGCTGCTTTTTGAGCATCGACATCCGCAAGCACCACTCCTACTTCAATGCGGTGGACTTTTCTGGGAATCCAATCGCAAGCGCTGATGATACATCCACTTCATTTGAAGACTTTTTCTCTTCCGCGAAATCTAGAGTTTTAGGAATCGGCGTCACCATTCGCGGGGAGGCTTCGCCAGAATCATTCAGATCGCGTTATCCCGAATTGGAGAAAGCCCTTCGGGAAACCGATGCGCCCTATTTCGTTTTCAATAACGTTGACTGCCTAGCTAGCATCTACGCGTTGTCTCACCATGACGACAAGAACTTCCTGCTCGTGAAATATGGACCGGGCTTAGGCTCCGCGATCTACACCAACGGGCGGCCCATTGGGTCTTCTTCAGAGCTTGGCCATACCTTCTATCGGGAAAAGACTGTGGAGGAGACAATCTCCTATTCCTCCATCCTAGGCAAGGACCTAGAAGAGAAGGAAGGCTTGGTTTTGATCAAAAACGACAAAGAAAAACTTAACGAGGTTTTGACCGTCCTATCTTTCGCTCTGTGCAACGCGGATTCCCTATTATCCCTGCAAAAGGTCATTCTTTCTGGCGGATTGCTTACTTCCGAAGAAGGAATCGCTATCCTCGAAAAGAAGCTTGTCGCTTTGAACCCTCACTTTGACTTAAGCAAAATCCGTGTCTACGAATCCTATGAGGAAATAAACGAAATAAAAGGCGCGCTAGGCGCCTTCAATAAGATTTTCGGGGAATGAAGCCTATTCGCCAATCGTGACTTCGTTGTTCTGAACCTGCTTGGCGAGAAGCTCCTCTTTTTTGTCCTGAAGCTCGTCGGTTTTCTTTTTGCTAAGGCCATAAAGGAAGATGAGAGTCAAGCCGAGGAGGAGGAAGAGTCCGGCTGGAATAGCGGTAGCCATGTAATACATGGAGTTCAAAGTAGCGTCGGCCTGGGCCCCAGTTGCGCCGGATTCATATCCGGTGATGATAAGAGCGAGGTTGACGCAGATGGCGGCGAGGACCTGGCCCATTTTCCGGAAGAACATGAAGGTGGAATAGGAAGACCCGTCGTTGCGAAGCCCTGTTTTGACTTCGACGTCATCAATCGCATCGGTGGCCAGAGCCCACATTTCAAGGGTGATGATGGAGATGCCGATGCCGCTGATCAAGCAGAAAGGCAAGAAGAGAATGGGCGTGGCGATGATGGCGTCTTTCAAGAAGATGAGGATCGCATTCGGCAAAGCCGCCAAAATGCCGCCAACCGCGCAGATTTCCTTTTTGCCGAATTTTCTAACGAGTTTGCCGGCAAAGAACATAAGGACGACCATCGGCCCATAGGAGCAAGCTTGAGATGCGAGGTTCATCCAGTTCGCTTTAAATAAGTCATTAAAGAGATAGGTGTAGAAGGATTGAGTGAACATCTGCGCCGCCAAAAGCAAAAGACCCACTAAGCAAATCGCGACGAAATTGCGGTTCTTCAGCAGGTTCTTCGCAATGCGCCAGGTTTCGCCTTTTTGATGCTCGACATGCTGGGCAACGACCCTTTCTTTGGTGTTTTTATAAGCGAGGAAGAGCAACACGCAGCCCGTAACAGCCAAAACGGAAACGCCGATGATGATTGGCAAATATTGGACCCTGGAAACTCCGTCATCGCCTTTTTTGGCGTAGAACATCGTAAGAACGAGGATGGGCAAAGAGCCAAGCGCGGCCCCCGCCGAGCGGAAAACGGAAAGCTTATTCCTTTCTTTGGCGTCAGTTGTGACAACGCTAGCAAGCGAGCCATAAGGAATCTGGTGAACGGTGTAGACCATGCCAAACAGGATGTAAGTGATGGAGGCGTAAACCATGGTGCCGACCGCGCCCATCCCTTGCGCCATCCCCTGCCAGGGAAGGAACATCAAGATGGTAGATAGGCATAGAGGAATGGCCACCCACTTCATCCAAGGGCGATAACGACCATCTTTGCCAGGGCGTCTGATATCGACGATTCGCCCCATGATCGGGTCATTGATCGCATCCCAAACACGCGCGACGATGAACATGATCATGATAAATAAAGGCGTCAGCCCCAAAATGTCCGTGTAGTACTTCTGCAAAATCGTCGTGACCGTGGAGAAGCAAAGACAACCGGCAAAATCGCCCAAAGCATAGCCGATATAGTCTTTTCCTTGCAGCCCAGAAGTTTGCGAGATGTAAGAACGGTCGGTCTTAACCCCGATGTTTGTTTCTTCTTCCATATCTGAAAAAGCCTTTCGTTTGGATAAGTATAAACGACGTGGAAGCGCTTTCCTAGAAGTTTTTTAACCCGCTTAAAAAATATGTTACCCGACGTTTTCTTGCCCGATGGACGCTTCGTTTACGAACAGGCAAAAAAGAGATAACGCTTATTCAATTCAGGCAAAAGCCATCCTCTTGCAGGGAAAGGCATAAGCAAAAACTCATGCATCAGTTTATGCGAGCGATTTCAGGCAAAGTCTTCGACGAGGTAACGAATTCTGAAATATTCTTCTTCCAAATCAGGCAAAGCCTTCTTGGCTTCTTCGAGGTTTTCTTCCCATAGCAGTCTCGCGGTTTTTGAAGCTTCCACAAAAAGGGTTTTCATCCCAAGGCTATCCGCAACCCCTCGCAATGTTCGAGCGGCCTTAAACGCGGACTTGGCATCCTCTTCTTCCAGCGCGAGGAGCAAATTGGAAAAGTTTTTGCCGTCTAAAAAATTCTTGAGAAAACGTTTAACGTGGCTTCTGCTTCCGCCTAGACGTCCTACGACATCGTCTACATCGGAACCAACGCTTTTATAGAACTCTTCCAAATCCATCATGATGTTTTTCAGGATTTCCTCATACAGGCATTATAGGAAACGACCGACTTCAAAAAGGTAGTCCTATCAAACTATTTAAAAGACGCATCTAACGTTTTTTTTGTTTTTTAAACCAAGAAAAGGGCTTTTTGTCGCAATTAAAGAATTGGGCACCATTTTCCAGAAGAAGTCACCAAAGCTTGTCTAAGGCTTCAGCCATCTCCGCTAAATCCGCGTTAAAGAAGGTATCCATCGCAATGCAGACCCCATACTTATCATGAAACTCTTTGATGAATTTCTTTGTCGGCTCTTTGGAATGTGTCTTCTTATATTCTTCCTCAAAAACCGTCATGATCTCCTTTTGAAGGTCATAGCCGTGTTCTTCATCCGTATAGATGATTCCATACAATTTCCCGAAGCTGATATAGATTTCATAAGGGCTCGTAGGCGAGGAGAAAATGCTCACCTCGCAGATGGGCTCGTTGTTCTTGTTGAAATAGACTTGATCGATCTCCAAATAGGTGTCTTTGTAGTGACGTTGTCTTTCACTGAAGGTATCTACCACGTTTTTCCAAGGCATAAAGAAGGCTCCTTAACTTCAAAAATCCTACCATAGGATGATGAAAAACGCCCTAAAATTCATCTCACATGTAATTCTCTAGCTCCGCGGCCCATTCATAAGGCCTCATGTATTCCCCTTTGAACAAAGAAGAATCCCCATCTAGATAATCCCAGTAATCGCAAGAGGCTTGGTTGCAGTTCAGATAGGCCTTTCCCCTGGCGAAATCAACCAAATAAGGAACGCCGTACTCATTCAATTTCATCTTCAGCCTGCTCGATGCATCGCGATAAAGCCGCGCAGCCAGCTCATAATCTTTGTCCACCCAAAGCTTCGTGGTCGCCTCTTCGATGGTCACTTCGCTCCCACGATGGTCCACAAGCAGAGCCAGCAATTCTTTTGCTTTCGCTCTTTCAAAATGCACCAAAACCCCATTCACGTACATATCGAAACGCGGGAACGTTTTGAAAAGGACAACTGGTTTATTCTCGCCCATCATCCTCGCAAAGATTTCGCGGAACGTCTCTTCCTCAAAAGGTTTGTAGCAAAAAGCGTAAAAATTCCGCCCAATCTCTTTCCGAATGGCTTCTTCGTCCTGAGCGTACCCTGTGATGAAGACGATTTTGATGTTCGGGCAAATTCCGATTAGGGATTTTGCAAAGCTCACTCCATCCACTTTAGGCATCACGATATCGAGGAAGGCAGCATCGACTTTGTGGGTGCGCGCATAGTTCAATGCCTCTTCTTGACGCGAGGAGAAAACATTGAGGCTAAGATTTGGCACATCGATCGCATGCGAGGCGAAGGTAAGTAGAGCCTCTTTTTCATCATCAAGTACAATCGCGTTCATTTTACTTCCCCTTTCTTTGGAATTCTGATCTCAACTTTCGTTCCTTTGCCGGGTTCGGAGGTTATCTCCACCTTCGCCTCGCAAAGGATATTCAATCTCTCTTTCGCGTTTTTGATGCCCACAGAATGGGGTTTTATTCGGTCCGTCTCAAACCCCACGCCGTTATCTTCGACAAGGATGAGGTAGTCTTTTTCTTCTTCAAAGCTTGAAATAGACACATACCCATCGCTTCTTTCTTCGAGTTGACCATGCTTGAAGGCATTCTCGACGAATGGCTCTAAGCTTAAAGGGGGCAAAGAGAAATCTGTGCATTCAAGGTTCAGGAGCAATTCTGTTTTCTTCTCTTTCCGCATGTTCTCTAATTCGATGTAATTCAGGATGCGCTCGATTTCTTTTTCAAAGGGAACGAAATCCGAAGAGGCATCAAGATTGTCCCTGAGGTGCCTTGAAAACATCGAAAGCATCTTTTCGCCCTTTTTCTCATCTTCCTTATAAGCGCCTTGGATGGAAGAGAGGCAGTTGAACACATAGTGAGGCTTAATCTGCTCAGTAAGAGCTTCCGCTTTCATCTCCAAAGCCTTCTGCTCTTTCTCTAAGGCCTTGATATACCGCTTCGTGTTGGCCACGGTCGAGAGACGATAGAGCACGATGATGATGGCAATGATGGGCAGCATCACATAGGAAATGCTTTGCTCCGTCCCGGCGATCATGATGTTTTCTAGATCGAAGAACGTAATCGAATAATAAGAAAGCAGAGCGTAGACCATGAAGATGAAGGCGAGGTTAGCCTTGTGGCCTTCAAAGATTCCTTTCGTCAAAGGAAGAAGCAACAAAGCTAGGCTAAGCAAAGAAAACATCAAGGGTATTACCTGGTAGAAGGTGCCCATGAGAATAAAATAGAAAACAACGGATAAAGTGGAGATGCCGCCAAAAGCAATCGGATAAGCCCAGTTATGCTTGATCGCCCCTTTCTTTGCCAAGTGGTAATACAAAGCGAAAGGCAAAAGGGTCGCGATGATGAGGTTAATGAAAATAATGGGGTTATAGGTATTCGTCCGGAAGATGGAGAGCACCCTCCAATAGACATCGATTGAGAAAAAACTCATGAGGGTGATGACTCCCATCACAAGGGAGAAGGAATAATCCCGTTTCGTCGCACCCAAATTGATCACGAAAGAGAAGACGAGTAAGCCGAGGATGAGGCCTATCATCACAAACCCGATGTTGTTGGTAAGGTATTGCGAAGTCGGATTCCTGCCTAAGGTATTAATCGCTAGCCTGGCCGGTGAAGTAAGCCCGCCTTGATAGCTGGAGGAAACCTCGAAAACCACGGTCAAAGGATTACTGTCTTTAACCACATATTCCAAAGTCATGTCATCGCCCCCATTGCTAAAGCAAGTTCCCGTCTTGGCTCTTGTCCCGTATTTCACGACGAGCTCCGAATTGATATAGGCATAAAAGCCGCCGACAAAATTATTGTTGATGAACCAGATTTTCGTCCCTACAGGAAGTCCCTTCACATAGATTCTATAAGAGGAATAACCTTCATTGCTTAACCTCTCCCCATTTATCACGGTGTCTTTGTAATGATGAGGGACGTTCACGCGGCAATCCGCCTCGCCGGTGTAATTTTCTTCAACAATCCACTTATTATAAAAGAACTCGTATTCGCCCTTCATGTGCTGCTTGACGTAAGTCTCGCCAAATTCGTACCCGCTGAAATCAAGACTGCATTCGGCTAAATCGGGCAGTCCTTGTTTGCTATTCATGTTAACGTCGCTTTTTACCAGGGCGAAGCAAGTAAAGAAAACGGCAAGGAACGATAAAAGGAAAACCGCAAGAGATACGCCTTCTTTCTTGATTCCCGGTTTCATAAAGCAAATCTTACCTTAGAGAAGCAAACCAAAAAAGCACAAATAGAGCCTAATTGACGGCTAAACCTTGGTAAAATTTGACTAATTGAATGTATAACCGCCCAATCAGAAGTTCGATATGCAGACCGAGTCGTAGCTACTTTGAAGCGAGCGAAAGTGGGCGCAGGACGATACAGCGGATCGTTCGATGGTTTTAGATCGCCAAAAACGATGAAACACGAAGCGGTGAAACCTTTCCGCTTTCGTAAGAACTAAACGTTTGGGGTTTGGCTAAAAACAAGGGATTTGCAAAGAAAACAAATAAAAGCTCCGCAAAAAGCCATCAAAATTAACGCATCAACGCAATCACGAGAGCCTCGAAGAAACCTTGATGAATTCAAGCGACTAGCACCTTTGCCGCTTTTCGCTTCGTTAAGATTTCAAATACCGCTAAAGACAATTATTTAACCATCTTAAGAAACTATGGGAAAAGGGCTTTGCCTAGATTATCATTTTTTCACGGAACATCTCTTGAGAAAGGCAAACATATGGGCGGAGGAAAACAAACCAGCACAGTGACCATCACCACTTCTTTGGGAGCAATCAAAGGCATAGAGAAAGCGAATTGCTATGCCTATTTAGGCTTGCCTTACGCTAGGGCCGAGCGCTTTGCTTATGCTCAGGAAGTCGAGGATCTAGGCGAAACCTTCGACGCCACCAAATTCGGCGATACCTGCATCCAAAAGCGATGCTACTATGCACATCTAGAAATTTCAGAAAGGATGTTCTACCACAAAGAATTCCGCGAGGGCTTAGATTTTTCCTATTCCGAGAATTGCTTAAACCTAAACGTCTACACGCCGAAGCAAAAAGGCACCTATCCTGTCATTGTTTTCATTCACGGAGGGGGCTTTGATAGCGGCGCGAACAGCGAATCCGGTTTTGATGGAGACGCTTTGGCTGCACTAGGAATCGTCACTGTTTTCATCCAGTATCGCGTGGGCGTGTTTGGCTATTTCACCCACGAGGAAACCAGCAAGCAGTATGGGCATGAAGGAAACTTCGGGTTGGATGATCAAGTAACCGCTCTAAAATGGGTAAGGAAACACATCGGCGATTTTAACGGCGATCCAAGCAACATCACGGTGATGGGCCAAAGCGCCGGGGCGATGTCCATTCAAACCATGCTTCTTTCGAAGAGGTGCCAAGGGATTTTCGATAAAGCCATCATGATGTCCGGCGCGGGGAAATTTCCTTCCATGGGCACCCCAAAACCAGTCGAGGAGAGAAGAGAATATTGGCTGGACGTCATGAAACAATGCGGCTGTCTGACTCTAGAAGAATTCAAAAAGATTGAGCCAAGGAAAATCTTTGACGCCTTGGAAATCATCAAAGAAAGAAGAAAAGACAATCTGATTTCCACGATGACGATGGTCGATCATTATTATTTGGAGAAAAGCCAAGAGGAGCTTTTTAAAACCAAGGTTGAAGTCCCAACAATCGTCGGTTTCACAAACAACGATATGTACACCGCGATCCTCGCCCATATGGCGCTTTCCTATGCGAAAAGAAACGACGCCTACGTCTATTATTTTGACGTTGATGCAAAAGGGGATGGGAATAAGGCCTTCCATTCTTGCGACATTCGTTACGCATTCGGAACACTTGATAGTTCTTGGAGGCCTTACGATGATGCTGATAAGCACGTTTCAAAGACGTTCATGGCCTATATCGCAAACTTTGCTCGCAGCGGAAACCCAAACGGAGACAGCTTGCCTTTGTGGGAAAAGAAGAATGGGCGGGCTCTTTGCATCCGCCTAGGCGAGATCAAAATGGGCAAGCCCAATAAATGGAAATTATTGAGGAACACCTTCCTTGGAGATCCAAAATGAAATACGACCATAATTTCACTTTAGTCGAGAAAAAACCCGCAAAAAGGGTTTATTTTGCAGACGGAAACTATGTTCAGTTAGATTTTTTCAAACACATCCTAAGAGTAGCAGTCTATAAAAACAAGGAAGCTCTCTTCCCTACTTTCTCCATCTGCCCAGGCACTTCATCGATGCCTCGTCACGGCAGGGAGCGTCTATCCATCGAAGGTTTGGAAGAGCTGGTGCAAGAGCAAGAAAACGAATTTCGCATCGATGAGGTCACCATCAAAGTAGATCTTCATAATTTTCGGATTCTTTATCTAAAAGGGGATGACCCATTTTTCGCAGATCGAGAAATATTGGCCTACAACTTCGAAGGAGAGATGGGCAAAGGCAGCTATCACTATCTTTCTAGAGAGCAAGACGAACATATTTATGGCTTGGGGGATAAAACCGGGCCCATCAATAAAAACATGCACTCCTTTAAGCTCGAGACCTTCGACGCTCTAGGCTTCGACGCGAATCAAAGCGACCCTCTCTACAAGCAAATTCCTTTTTTCATTTGCCGCAACAGCGTTGGCACCTATGGGATTTACTACGATACCTACGCCAATGGCGAAATCGATCTCGGAAGAGAACATAACAACTACTTTCACCCCTACAAGCATTTCCGTTCCGAAGAAGATTGCCTTATCTATTACGTCATCTTCGGAACAATTGAGGAGATCGTTGAGCGTTTCGCCTATTTAACCGGCAAATCCTTCTTACCGCCAAAATGGAGTTTCAAATATTGCGGCTCCACGATGGCCTATACCGATTCAGACCATCCGGTCGAAGCCCTGCATGGGTTTGTCGACAAATGCAAAGACTATTCCATCGATTGCGGCGGTTTCTACCTTTCCAGCGGTTATACGCAAATAGGAGACAAGCGCTGCGTCTTCCATTGGAATAAGGAGAAATTTCCTAACCCCAAAGGTCTAGCGGATGAATTCAAGAATTTGGGCATCCATTTTCTGCCGAACATCAAACCGGCTTTCTTAACCACTCATCCCCTATATCAATATATAAAGGAACGGGGATGGTTCCTTCATTATAAAGACGGTTCTCCTTACGTCTTTCCCTTTTGGGGAGGGATGGGGAGCTACCTTGATTTCACTAATGATGGGGCTTATGGATTTTGGACAAGATGCGCCAAAGAGAATCTAGTCGACTTGGGCTACGCTTCCATTTGGAACGACAACAATGAATACGACATCCACGACGAAGAAGTCTATGCAGACGGTTTCGGGCACCCCGTGAAAGCGAAATTGATAAGACCCCTTTTCTCGTTGCTTATGGCTAGCGCCTCAAACGAAGCGGTGCCAGAGGACAAAAGGCACATGGCAGTCACCCGTTCGGCCTGCGCAGGTTTCCAACGAATTTGCCAGACTTGGACCGGTGATAATAGAACCTCATTCGAGGATTTCAGAGGCAATCACAAAATGGCGATGACCTCGGCTTTGACTGGGCTAACCTTCATTGGCCAGGACATTGGAGGGTTTGCCGGAGATAAACCAAGCGAAGAGCTTTTCCTCCGTTGGATCGCTTATGGGATTTTCACTCCAAGGTTCACTTTGCATTCTTGGAACCCAGATGGATCCTCCACGATGCCATGGCTATACCCGGAACTAAAAGATAAGGTCAAAGCCCTTTTCGCTTTGAGAAAGAAACTGCTCCCCTACTTATACAGCGAAGCCATGAATGCAGTCGAGACCTACCATCCAATGATTTACCCCGTATTCATGAAATACCCCGATTATGAGGAAGAGGCCGATTGCTTCTTTTGCGGCAATTCCATCCTAGCCTGCCCCGTATTTGACGAAGGGGCCAAGGAAGTGACAGTTTCGCTTCCAGAAGGCACCTGGTTTAAAGGAACAGAGCCTTGTTCTGGACGAAGGACTTTTCCGAACGAGCCCGGCGATCTTCCACTTTATTTCATAAAGGAAGGGGCGATTATCCCTCTTCAGGTGGATGGTTCAATTGTCTTTGAGATTTATCCAATCGCCCAAGGGACGATGTTCTACCGTTATTACGAAGATGATTCTAGCCTAGCAAATCCTTATCGCCTCATTGAAGTCGTTTGCAGCGAAAAGAACGTAATCGTCAAAGGGATTAAGGCCAATGAAGGGTACAAAATAATCGAAACCAAAAGAAGAAATATTGAGGTTTTGCGGGATTAATTCCCAAAGAAATTGGTTTTGCGCCGTTTTTTTAAAGCAAGAGAATCAATTTCTAAGGCAGGCAAGGGGAACGACATAAACACCATCCTCGCGTCTATACGCGAACATGTTCTTCGTGATGATCATCATGAAAACCGGTTTCGGTTTATATTCATCGATGTCGCTTGCAAGACTAATAAGTTTTTTGGCCGCCAAATCAAGCTCTGCCTCATCGCAAAGTTTGATTTCGATTAAGGCGTAGTTCCCGTCCGCGAATTGAATGACAGCATCCGCTTCTCGGCCAAGCTTGTCCCGGTAATGGTACAAATGTGCATCAAGACTTTCACAATAAATCTTCAAATCGCGAATGGCCAAAGATTCGAACAAAAAACCGAAAGTCTTCATATCCATAAAAAGGCTTTGAGGGTTTAGCCCCAAAGAAACCGCGGCAATAGAAGGATCTACAAAATACCTCGTGTTTTTAGTTCTGATAGCGGTTTTGCTTCTCAAATTAGGATTCCAGGCTTCAAGCTCGTCGGTAATATAAAGCCTCTCCATCGCTAGAAGCCATTTGGCAAACGTATTTCGATTCATTTCCTCTTCTGTGCCGAAATCGTTTCTCAGCTCCGCATCCGATGCCTGAGAACATATATGCCGGGCATAAGAACGCACCAATTTACGAGCCTTTGCTTCGTCTTTTCGCAGAGGAACGTCCTTTAAAGAGAAGAGATCTTGTGTCACCAAACCGATAAAGAAGTTCTTGGCTTGCTGCAAAGCAACGTCTTTTTCCTGGCCTAACGCCAACGGCCAGCCACCGCGGCAAATATAATAAGCATAGTCGTAAATATCTTTTTTGGAGATTGAAGGCTTGAACGTCCCTTCTTTTAGATCCCTCAAAGATACGGTTCCGTCGCTGTCCCCACTTTCAAACAACGAGAACGTGCGGAGCATCTTTGTGATTATGCGGCCCGTCCCTGTGTGGATTTCTCCTAATCCCCCATCCTTTTTCGTACAATCCGTTACGCTTCCCGTTAGGATGTACTGGCCAAACTTGCGACTTTTGCTAACCGTTTGCTTAATATCGTTCCAAAGGAAAGCAACCATTTGCCATTCATCGATAAGTTCAGGTTTCTCGCCTAGATTAAGAAAGGTATCCGGCGCGTTCAAGGCAAGGGAAAGATATTGTTCCTGGTCTTTGTTTTTGCTCAAATCGACAATCGTTTTTGCTTGTCTAGAAGCGGTCGTTGATTTGCCGCAAAACTTCGGGCCAACAATAACGATGGCTCCGACGCTCCTTAAATAAAATTCCAGCTGATCATCAAATAATCTTGGAAAATACACGTCACTCATAAACAATCTCCAGTAGATTATTTTAATTAAAATAAGCAGTTTGGCAAGTTTTCGTTAAGCAGTTTGGCGGATTTTCGTTAAGCAGTTTGGCTTATTTTTGTTAAGCAGTTTGGCATAAAAGCACAAAGAAACCGTTTACATTCTCTAATTTTTAGGCAAGAGACTACACTTCCGTAGAGGCTTTTATGAATTCTAAAGACATGACTGTTGGAAGTCCCTTCAAGATCATCCTCTTCTTTTCGATTCCTTTGATTCTAAGCGCGACGCTCCAGCAGCTCTATAATCTAGCGGATAACTTCATCGCCGGACACTTCATTTCCAATCTCGATAGCTTCAATGCGGTTGGGATTGTCTACCCAATCACCGTAGTTTTTCTAGATATCGCGGTTGGTTTCGGCGTTGGCTGCGGCGTGGTCGGCGCGAAGTTCTTCGGCGCGAAAGACATGAAGAACCTTAAAAAGACAGCGACCGTAGGCTTGATTTCAACGATTATCCTAAGCTTGGTTGTCACCGCGATTGGCTTTGCTATCATCTACCCCTTACTCAACGCGATGATAGGTCGAGGAGAAAACGGGGGCTGCTTCAACGAAGCGTTGAATTACATGCTCATCTATATCGCCGGGGTTATTTTCTTGTTCCTATACAACTACTCGATGTATATGTTCCAGGCCTTCGGGAATTCGAAAACCCCTTTGTACTTTTTGATATTCTCTACCTTGTTGAACATCGCTTTGGATGTTTTGTTTGTGATGCCTATTAAGATGAACGCGGCAGGGCTTGCTTTAGGCACGGTCATCTCAGAAGGCATAGCCGGGGTTTTATCCGTGGTAGTTTTGTTCCGTTCCATCAGGAAATTTGACGCGAACCATTATGAGAAATTCGACAAAACCATTCTCAAATCCATCACCGGCATCGCAGCCCCCTCGATTCTGCAAGGCTGCTTTATCTCTGTAGGAGGCGTCTTGATCACCTCGATACTCACTTCAATTGGCGGCAATAGCGTAGCTGGAGGTTATAGCGCAGCCTATAAAATCTGCTACATCGCCATCAACATCTTCACCGTCCTTTGCAACGCCCTTTCTAGTTTCGTCTCCCAAAACATCGGAGCAAAAAGATACGACCGCATCATGAAAGGGTATTTCTCCACTTTGATTATCGCCTCCGCCTTCTGCGTTTTGGCGATGGGAACAATCCTTCCATTCAGCGAATTCTGGGTGAGGCTCTTTCTAAGCGGGGAGGCAGAAGGCGAGGTCGACGTCATCGTTAATGCCGGAAAGCTATTCATCCTCTGCGTCGTTCCTTTCTTCGTCTTCATGGTCGTGAAGATACCTTTAGACGGGATCCTAAAAGGAGCGACCGATATGCTGGGCTTTACTTTAGGGACCTCCGCTGATCTTGTCTGCAGGGTCGTGGGAGCCCTCGTCTTAGGAAACATCTTTGGATATGAAGGCATCTTCTTTGCTTGGCCGATTGGCTGGGGAGTAGGCATGTGCATCTCATTGACCATGTTTTTCCTAGGCCGGTGGAAGAAGAAATGCGGCTATAGCAAAAGTATCCCGAACAAAGCCGAGGAAATCGCCTAAAGCCCCCGCTTTTCACTCTAGGATTAGGATTTCGTTGATTCCTGTGTATTTCGTTCTTTAAAACGGAAAAACCCTGCAAAACCCAATTAAAATGATCGCGTCTAAATAAGCGGCAAACGATTATTAAAAGCCAGAAAACCGTTTATCAAACGCTAAGGCTTGCAAGCGCCTCGGTAAACTCGCTGAGCGTCTTAAGTAGGTCTAGCACCACCACCGTATAGAAATAAAGCAACGTACCATAGCCCACCAAATAGAACCCAGGTAAAGTCCAAGAGATCCAGCGATGCTTGATTTGGGCTTTGTAGTCAAAAAGCAAGACAACGGGGATACAGGTAAAGAGCATATAACTGCTCCCCACGCAGAAGTTCGCCGCATTGGGGAAACACCCTAAAAAAGCATCGATGATGCAAACGAAGACGATGACGAAGGACATGAAAACGGCAAAGGATTTGCTATTCACGTTCGGAGCAACCTTATTCGTGCTGAATATCTTCAGATAAAGAAGCATCGAAAGAACGATCGCGTAGGCGGAAAGCTTTTTGCTAGGAAGCAAATAAAGGATATAAGTGTCTAAACTCACCGCCCCAAATTTGTTGAGGACGGTCAACACATAGGCGGCTGTCAGATAGCAAGCCGGAGCAAAAACGAACCAGCGGAGCACTTTCACATGTTTTTTCGGCGTGTAAAACATGAAGAAATAGAAAGAAGCCACCAGAAAGAGATCCACGAAGACATTAAGACTCGTGAATTGATTAAGGACGACGATGATGATGCTTTCTACAGCCGCCACCAAATCCGCGTCTATCGCCATCCCGCTCATCTTCAACACGAAGCAGAGATAACTCGTCACGGCGACTTCCTCGATGAAAATAAAGGAAGCGGCCCCCAAGGCATAGGCGATAAGATAGATAAAGATACGTTTCCGATTTCTCATAATGCCCGCGACCGTGCCCATCATGATCAGAGGCAAACCCATCGAACCAATCGTGCCGAGAACGTTTATTGCCG
The DNA here is from genome assembly GCA_963621535.1 of Paludibacteraceae bacterium. Lineage (GTDB taxonomy): Bacteria > Bacillota_I > Bacilli_A > RFN20 > CAG-826 > Alloenteromonas. Next base: position 22,825 of record CAVFEQ010000013.1, read on the forward strand.
TGGTATTCAAAAAACCGCCATCGCCAAAATAAACCGAATATACCTTATTTAGGGTGACGAGCTGACTCAAAACCAAAAGAACAGCCCCTATATATTTCACCACCTGGTATGAGAGCATCGGGTGATAGCTTTTTGTCGGCTCTGCTAAAGTTTCCACGTGGAAAAGTATAGTCCCAAAATAAGCCTTCCTGCACCATGCAATCAGTTCTTGGTTTCAGCGAAAATGAGGCCTTTGGTCTTTTTCAATACGTGCATACAAGCACAGCAGAAAGAAAAGCTGTCCGGAATGCTTCCGAACAGCTTTTTTATCAAGGTTTTGCGGGGATTTTGTCGATTATTGGAATTTCGCATTCTTGACGATCGGATCGTTGCTGTCCAAACGGTTCTTCAAGAATTGTCCGAAGGCGTCCACCAAATTGGAGTCGTCTTTGCCGAAGGAGTTGCCCCAATATTGCCCGTCGAGGGTTTTGTCGGCTTTGACGAAGCAGAGGTAGTAGTCCTTATCGAAGAAGTTCACGTTGTAGCTAGGACCCTTCAGGAAACGGTGATGGGCTTCCACGAAGAACTGGGTCTTGTTCTGGCTCTTCCCGTAGCGATCGTAGTAACGAGCCTTGACGCTGACGTCGTCGTTCAGATATCCGCTGCAGGGCAGATTGAGCTCGCCGTAGTAGAGGCCTGCTGCCTTGTCGAAGAGGTCCTGACGCTCACTGGAGAAGCCGACATCTTTCAGATATTGGTTGATCGTGTAATCTTTGAGCCCAAAAGCCTCGACGTAGTTGGTGTAATCCTTGACGACGCTATTCACCATATCGTGGTTGGCTTGGTAGGTCATCAGGTAACTCTGGAGGTTCTTATTGCCTTTGTGGAAGGCATCAGTGCTCACTTTCTCAACGCCCTGGAGCAATTTGGCGTTTTCCTTGTCTTCGTGGTTGAAGGTATAGGTCGCCATTTTTGTCGAGTAATGCTGACCGGTGGGGAGATAGATGATCTCGCCCTTCTTCCTCAGGGTCTCATACTCATCGAGCCTCTTGAGTTCCGCTTTGAAGACGGCATTGGCGTTATTGACCGCCGTGACCATGCCGTTGAAGCGGGAATCGTTCGTGGCTTTGACCGCATCACTTGCGCCTAAGCTACGATAATGGTTATCGAAGATCGCAAGATTAGCGCTAGTGAGCAATAAGGAATCCAGATAGGCGATGAAGTTTCTTCTGTTCGTATATGACTGGGTGGACCATTTGTCGAATTGCCCGTTGGTCAACTGATAGTAATGGAAGACATCGTTAGTCGGAGCAGAATCGACGGGGCGAGTAATGGAGTTGGCGAAATGGGTGACGAAGTCAGCGATGTTTGAGCCTTTGGCGGTGAAGTTCTTCAAAGAGGTCTCATAGAATTCCTTTCTCTGAGCCTCGACATACTTCGCGTCCTTGCTCTTGTCCTGTTCGAGAGTGGCCAAAGTCCAAAGGCCCCCTTTGACCTGGCTCATCACATCGGCAGAAGCGACTTCAACGTAAGAATAGAGATTGTCCAAGCTTCTTTCGGCGTTGTATTTATCGGCGTTAGCGGAAAGAGCGTCGATTTTGGCTTTGACTTCCTTAATCTCACCATCAATCTTTTCTAGATATCGGATGGAGGCATCTCTCATATCGATTCCGTAATCCCTCAGGATGTCGGTGACGATATATTGGGCACCGGCGGTGATCGCTTTGGTAAGCATTTGGGTGCTGCCACAGGCGATACCTTCTAAGATCGAAGGGAAAAGGGACTCCTGAGCGCTTTCCTTAGCCCCGGTAGCGCCCTTAACGGCCATGATCACGTTTTTTGTCTTCAAAGAAACAGAAGGGGAAACATTTTCCTCTCCTCTCTGGGCTTTTATCCCGGCCACGGAGCAAGAAGCAGCAAAGGCGGCGGTTAAGAAGGATATGGATAAGAGTTTTGTGAGTTTCATAATTTTCCCTCCAAGAGTTACTTTTTCGTTCGTTTCGTAACTCTTTACGTGATTATAATAATGGTTTTTGTTCTATTGTCAAATGTATTTTGAAACATTCTTTAATTTTTTGTTTCTATTAATATTGATATGTGCAACGTAAAAACTGGAGTGTCCGGCAGCATCCATATATAGGAATTTTTGAACTTCTATTTTTACGCGAGAGCAGGTTGGATTGCGGCAATAAAGAAGGCAGAACTTTAGGCCCCTTTTTATGTCAAATATGTTCAGCGGAGGTATCGCCAACCAATTATGTGTATGAACGAGCCCTCCATCCAACCGCCCCCCCGGGGGCGGCGGACGAGACGGAGCGGCACAACCGCTCGAAGCACAGCAAGAAGATAGCCGGTTCCGGCGAGCTCAGCCCGGAAGAGCCGAAAATGCTTAGGTTGGAGAGATGATGGGGTGCTAAGATATTTGGGATGGGTCGGAAGCCTTTCAGGGTTCCGTAGGCAAAATTCTTCAATAGTCTCGCCGAATACCTCAAGGAATTTGATTTGGATGATAAATGCTAATTTAGAACAGTTTTTGGATACAGGCTGGTTTAACGAGGCGACTCTGTACCTAAATGGTTTCACCTATTGGTGCGAAGGTTACTGGGATCTCAAGAAGGAAAAACCCATGCACTTCTTCGTCCGCAAATACCCCTCGCAGATCATTGATAAGATATACACCAAGCGAATCGATAACGGAGAAGACGACGAGGTCGTTTTCGATGTGTGGGGACAGGGCGAGGATGACGTGAAGGCGGAGTTTCTTAAGGCGAAGATATTCGACGGCAAGTCTTTTTGGGAGGTCGAAAACGCTATTGCCTGGTACGATGAGATTTAGCCGTAGACGAGAACCCGGTGCTTACATGCCCGCGTTGCGACGAGGAATCCTTCGTCCCGAAGGACATCCACGGCCAGATCAAAGGCAATTCCGTCTACAAAGCCAGGAAATGAGGACCGAGTCGCCTCGGACCAGCCTTTTTTGACGAAGAAACCATCAAATGCAATTTCCTAGTCAATATAAAAAGGCCGACAAGGAGTCGGCCTGCTGATTTTTGTGGTGCGGGCAACAGGACTCGAACCTGCACGGGGTGAACCAATAGATCCTAAGTCTATCGCGGCTACCAATTACGCCATGCCCGCTTTTCCAAACAAACAGCCATCCCTTTGGAAGGCTCGCTTATTCTACTCCGAAAGTTTCCCTTGCCCACTGCTTTTTTAAAAGGCTCATAGAGAAAGGTTGTTGAGGATCGTCTCGCACGTGGTTAGATAATCGTTCGATTTGGCTTCCAGCAAATACGATTTGCTCACCCCGTGAAGAGGGTTTAGGTAATTTGGGTACATATCCAAAAAGTCACGTTGAGAGAGATCGGGATAGAACTCCTCGGAATCCGCGCGTTCCTCAAAAAGAGAGTCCACCGCTTTTAAGGCAGGGCTATAGCCAATGGACTTGGCGTTTTTATAAGCTACCTCAGGGTCAAGCATATAATCGATGAAGGCGTTGGCCAAAGCAGTGTTTTGACTCGTCGTCGGGATCACCATCGAATCGAAAAACGCAGCGGTTACCTCCGGAACGGAGAGCTTATAATGGCTGGCCTCTCCCCCGCTTTCATAAAGCAGATAGAGCCCATCGAAATAATCGCCAAGCTGAGTGAAGCATAAATCAAGCTTCCCATTGGCGACGTTTCTTTTCAGCGAATCGTTGCCTAATTCCGCAAAAGCGGCCTCTTTCACGGCTTGGATGATCTCTTTTTGCAGGGTTTCGGAGATGTCTCCCTCCTTATTCCCCTCCTCATCCACAACGTTAGGATCCTCGCCTTTTGAGAGCAAATAGCTGGCGACGATCCAGCGCGCGGTGTCATACATCCCTTTTTTCGTTCCTGCGGGGGTTAGAGAATTATCAAACAGAGAAGCGAACCCGTTTTCCAGGACCGCCTCTTCCACGCCAGGAGTAGAGGTCGAATAGATCAGCGAATAGGTCCCCCAGAAATAAGGCATGAAATAAGAGGCGAAGGATTCCCCTGTTTTCGTGTCCACCATGTATTGGTCCATCAAGGACTTCAAATCGGCATGGAAAGAGGTCCGATAGGAGGCAAGATTGGGATAAGAGGCGTTATTGGTATCAAGCTCAACCAAAAGCCCTTCCTCGTAAAGGCGGCTGACCACATAATCCCCGGGGATCGCGACGTCATAGCTCGTCGTCCCGCCGGCGATTTTCTGATACATGGTCTCGCTGGAAGTGACGGTTTCTTCAATCACCTGGCAGTTGAATTTCTTCTCGAATCCTTTCACTAGCGAGGAGTCGATGTACTCGCCCCAGTTCAAAAGATAAAGGACGCTAGAAGGGGTGTTGAGCACCATGCAGGCGAAGACGGTGAACGCGGCTAGGAAGACCGCGGAGCCAATAAGCGCTTTTCTCATTGTTTGGCCCCTTTCTTTTTATTCCACTTCCTCGAGGCAAGAAGAACGATCGCCAGAGTCAAAAAGGTAAGCAAGGCGTCGAAAGCATAAGCCCCCGCGGAGAAATTCTTCTTCGTGTAAGAGGAATAGACGTAATTCGAGAAGTTGGAGAAGCCGTTGCCTTGGGTGTAGAAGGAGATCACGAAGTCATCCACGGAAAGGGTAAAAGAGACGAGCGCGCCCATGAGGATAGCGGTAGACAAAGAAGGGACCACCACCTTAAGCAAAGCCTTCATGGGAGGACAGCCTAAATCGCGGGCCGCCTCATACAAAGAGTCATCGGTCTGCTCAAGTTTAGGCAAGACCATCATGATAACGTAGGGCAGGGTGAAGAAGATATGGGCGATCAGCATCGTGGGGAAGCCGAAGATCCGTGGGAAAAGAGGCTTCAGCAAAGAGAAGACGACCATCAAGGAAATACCGGTGACGATTTCGGAGGAGAGCATGGGAATCTCATTCAAAAAATCCATGGTTTTGCGGAGTTTTTTCTTCAGCGAGATGATGCCAAAACAAGTGAAAACCCCAAATATCGTAGAGATGGCCGTAGCCCAAAAGGAAACCAGCAAGGAATCAAGGATCGAAGTGTACAAAGACTTATTCGTGAACAAGGCACCAAAATTCTCCAAGGTGAACCCGCCCCACTGCAAAGGGATGATCGAATTGGCCGCGGAATTAAAGGATTGGTAGACGATGATCGCCAAAGGGATATAGGTAAAAGAATAGACGAGGATGATGAAGACGCATTGAAACGCGTCGAAGAGCTTTTGCTTCCAGCTCGCTTTCTCAAGCATGCTTCTTCTCCCCTTTCTTCTTGCCATCTTGCAGCCTATCGAAAATCGCCATCAAAGCGATCAAAAGGACGGAGACAAGCAAAGACAGCAAAGAACCGAAATTGTAGTTGTTCTGTTTGAAGACTCCTTCTAGGAGATTGCCAAACATCCGGATCTTCCCTTCGCCGATGGCTTCTGAAATTGCAAACCCCGTCGCCGAAGGCAGGAAGACCATGATAATTCCCGAATACACGCCCTTCATGGATAAGGGCAATGTGACCTTGAAGAAGGTCTTCGGGGCCGGCAGGCCCAAATCCCTGCTGGCCTCAATAAGAGAACGGTCCATCTTCTCCAAAACGGTGTAGATCGGGAAGACCATAAAAGGAAGGTAAGTGGCCACGGAAACAAGGATCACCGCCCAATAGCTTCCTAAAGCATTTAGCGGCACAAGCCAAGGGACGGAGAACAAACGGAGCCAAGAGACGATCCTGAGCATTGAATTCGACCACATGGGAAGAATGAGAAGAAGCAAAAGGAGCTTTTTTTGCTTAAACGGCCCGAAAGAGAGGAAATAAGCGGTCGGATAGCCGATGAGGATGCAGAAAAGCACGGTCATCATGGCGACATAAAGCGAATTGAGCAGCGCTTTTGCAATGGCAGGGTCAGCAAGCCGGGCGAAGGCATCCAAAGAAAAGCTCGCCCCGTTTAGATTCATCCCATTCGTATTGAGAAAAGAGAGGACGACCATCAGGAAAAGAGGCAAAACGGCGAATAGCCCAAGCCAAAGAAAATAGGGAATGGAGAAAGAGCTAAAGCGTCGCATGTTCTTTTTTCGCCTCTAGGGCAAGGCGCCGGGCGTCTTCCCTCATCTTTTTGATTTCCAAGGGTTGAGCCTCGTCTTCCACTTTCATCAAATGGATCTCGTAGAAGTCGACTTTCAAGCCAACGATGTCGCCGATCTCGCAGTTTTGGTAATCCTGAACAAGCAAGGTCCTGCCGCCTACTTCGATCCAAAGGGAGAAATGGATGCCGGAAAAAGCGGTTTTGATGACTTGGCCTTGCAGCAAGCAGGTCTCCGGATGATCGAATTCCAAGTCGAAATCTTCCGGGCGGATGACCGCGTCGACGATTTCCCCGGGTATGAAGTTAGTCAGGTAGGTTTTGAAGGTGGCGCCGAGGAAAAGCACTTTCTGGTTGCCAAGGTATTCCCCTTCAACGATGTTGGCCCCTTCGTAATTGGCCAGAAGCTCATTCTTATTGGAAGAATGCGGCTCGCAGTAAATGTTAGCGGGCGCGACGCTTAAGCCAATCTCATCCCCATCAGCGAAGCGGTCTTCGCTATCGACAAGGATCTTCGTCCCGTTGACGTCCACGGTAAGGAGGTATTTGTTGGAAGAAAACTTCACATTCCTCACCTTGCCCTTGATGCGGGCGGTGTCCGGAGCGCTTAGGTCAAAGCCATCTTTTTCCACGATCACATAGATCTTCTCCCCGGGCTTGAAGTCCTTGGAAGTGACTTTGAAGGTCTTCCCGAGCGTGGAGAAACGTCCAGGGGCGGAATATACGCCTCTAAAGATATTGGCCTCGCCGATGAAAGAGGCGACGAAACGATTCACCGGGGCATTGTAAATGTCTTCGGGGCGGCCCATCTGCTGGATTTCGCCATCGTTCATGACGACGATGGTGTCGCTCATGACCATGGCTTCCTCTTGATCGTGGGTCACGAAGATGAAGGTAATGCCAAGCTTTTGCTGGAGCTCTTTAAGCTCAAGCCTCATGGATTTGCGGAGTTTTTGATCCAAAGCCGACAAAGGCTCATCAAGAAGAAGGATGCGCGGTTTGTTCACGATGGCCCTGGCGATCGCGATGCGCTGCATCTGCCCGCCGGAGAGGGAAGAGACGTCTCTTTCCTCATATCCTTCTAGATTCACGAGCTTCAACGCTTTAAGGACTTCGCCTTTGATGACCTCTTCCTTGAATTTTCTGGAAGTGAGCTTCTCTTTCATCTTCGCGTAGACGTCCTTCTCTTTGACGAGAGTTAAGAGATTCTCGATGTTCTTCTTGATGGGGAGATCAGCAGAAAAAGAAAACGGGATATCCAACTTGAGTTCTGCCAGCAAATCTTCAATCTCGTCCTTGCAATCGTTGGGATTAGAAAAACGCTTCCCTTTGGCTTTAAGGGCTTTTTCGAGGAGAAAGGAGGGCGAGCGTTTCTCACAGTAATCAACCAAGAAAGACCGCACATCCTTAGGCTTTTCGATCATGGAGGTCTTCTTCGCTAAAAGGTCGATTTCCTCCTCCTCAAAGCCGTTTTCTTCCATCATGTTCATCATGCCAATGTCATAGACGTTGGAATAGATATTGTTTCGCAGCCCAAAAGCGATGTTGTCATAGACGTTCAAATGGGGGAAAAGCGCGTATTTCTGGAAAACCGTATTGATTGGTCTTTTATGTGAGGGGAGATTCTCAATGGCTTGCCCGTCTAAAAGCAAAGTCCCCTCCTGCATGGTCTCAAAGCCCCCGATGATGCGCAAAGTCGTCGTTTTGCCGCATCCGCTTGGCCCTAGGAAGGTCACGAATTCGTCCTCGTTGATCGATAGATTGAAGTGATCGAGAATCACTTTGTCGCCGTAAGATTTTGAAACGTTTCTGAGCTCAAGGATTTTTCTGGCCACAGGGTTCTCCCTTCGCCAAAGGAGGTCGCATTTGGCATGGCTAACTATAGGACTATTTTTCTAGGTTACTAGAGGGAATTTAAACGAGTTTTAGGTGGGGAAGAACCCTGTCAAAAAAAGGGGCCAAAACCCCTTTTTACATTGTCTCGCCGGAAGTGACTTCATCCAGCAAGTTAAGCTCATATCCCTCGGCTAACGAATCGAAGAAACCCTTTTGCGAATAATTCTTTTTCTCGGCGCGTCTATGCTCGCTTTTCGGGAAGGCTTTTTTCCATAACTCTTTCATATAACTCCATGCCTCCTTTCGTGTTTCACCCCTTAATTTAGGGGACGTGAAATATAGGACGTTTTCGCGCAAGGTCAAGGAGAGAACATAAAGAAAAGCGCTTTCGTTATTTGACAAAGTAATCGCAAAGCGCTCGCTGAACGGGGCCGAGGTCCAAA
>CAVFEQ010000014.1:0-3318 GCA_963621535.1 Paludibacteraceae bacterium
TGAGGAGTTTCACGGTTTTTTACGCCGAAAAAATGCCAAAACCGTGAAACTCAATGCTTTTCTTATCGAGTTGTGGTATAAATAAGCCCGTTAACCCAATCCTTGTAATATTTTGGAGAATGAAATGAGAAAATTCAGCAAAATCAGCGTTCTTGCTTTAGGCGCGATTGCCACCGCCTTGCTTGCTTCTTGCGGCCCCACTGGACAAGATGATGGCAGTGACAGCAACACGGACAGCCAATCCCAAAGCGAGGACACCAAAGTCGCCTCGATCAAAATCGTTTCCGGCTCAATCGCGACCTCCTACGCCCAAGGGGCGAGTGTCGATTACAGCAAACTCGCGATCGATCTATTTAACGCGGGCGAGAGCAGAATCAAGACCTTGAAGTGGGCTGAGAACAAAGAAAGCATCACCTATACGGACATCGACACCTCGGAAGTCTCTTCCGACAAGGTTTTCACCGTCACTTATAGCGATGACGGCAAAAGCTTCACCGACTCGCTTTCTTATGAGGTCAAAGACCTTTATACCTTGGTCTCTTGGGCCGCGAACCCCAATTACGTCTACACCACCCAGTATCAGACCAACCCCAAGATCTCCGAAAGCGAGGACAAGCTTGAGAAGGGCGTCATGAAAGCAGCCAAGTTCTATGTGGGCAACATGAATTCCGTCAACCTTCTCCCTGAGCTTAATGCCTTAGATGAGGATTATGAGGCCATCAAGCTTAGCAAAATCCCTAGCGGGGCGAGCCTTTCTCTTGAAAAAGAGGGCGCCTCAGCGAAGGCTGAAGACTACATCGAGAACCTCTCTTCCTTCCTGCGCGATGGCGAGCTCAAATTCAAAGAGGGCGTCACCGGCTCGTTCAAATTGACCCTAAGCTACCCAGAGCAAAAAGACCTCGTCTACGAAGTCGAAGCGGTGGAGGCTTATAATGTCACCAAGGCAAGCGACCTCTTCGCTTTCTATACCTCCGTCAATTCCTGGCCTTATAGCGAGGCCATCGCCTCCGAGGCGAAGAAATTCAAAGACAGCCTTTCTTTGCCCGATGCGGAGAACCTCGTCCTCCAAAACGACGTCTCCATCGGCAGAAGCTCGCTCCCGGACGCCTATTTCTGGAGCGAGGAGGAAGGATGCGACCCTGCGGTCGTTGGCTCATTGAAAGACTGGCTTAGAATCTATGACCACGAATTCAAAAACCCTGGCGATACCGCGACGATTTATGGCAACCTCCATCGCATCTCCATCCTAGAAGAGGGCGAGGACAAATTGCCTTTCATCCTTACCGATTCTATGACCGGTCAAGCCCAAGCAGCAGGCAAGGCCATCTCCACGCACACCACGCTTTTCTACGGCTCTTATGGCGAGAATAGCGATCCCTTTGACTGCAAAATCAACTTCAAAGACCTGCAGGGAACCGGGAATAACGGCGTCAGCGAGGACACCGAGATTAAAGAAGGCGGACCCATGTTCCTCAAATCGGAGATCGACGCCTCTTTCGACAACGTCAACATCTCCAAATTCTACATGGCCGCGATGATCGATGGCGCCTCTAAGGTCGATGACAAGAAAGTCGGCGATCGAAATATCTCTCCCTCTTTCTCTTTCTCTTCCTGCCGCTTCCACGATCTCGCTAACGCGGGGATTTATGTTTATGGCTCCGGCTCGCTTGACATCAAGAATTCCGATTTCGCCCATGCCGGCGGACCGCTTCTGTTCTTAAATCCTTCTTCGGACGAAAAACTGCCTAGCGAGGCCAGTGCGGTGATGACCTACTCGCCAAAACTCTCCACGACGGTCGATATCGATAGCGCCTCTTTCCTAAGCAATCTTAGCGCCGGCAAAGGCGGCTGGTTTGAAGCTTATAAAGGCGCTAGCACCCTCGCGGGCACCCTCCAAGGAATGGACGCCCTCTTCACCCCGTATAAGATGTCCTTCATCGAAGAGGTAAACGCCGTCAGCAAATTCAATTTCATCGCTCTTAACCTCCCGATCAACTCTAACGGCGAGGGTCTATGGATTCCAGGGCATGGCGAAGGCGGAACTAACGTCACCATCAGGAAAAACGGCAACATCATCTATAGCACCCTAGATGGCTATCTGTCGGTGATGGGTGCCGCGATGGGCGTGCAAACAGCCACCGCGGGAGGCGATGCGGAGGCGATTTCTTCCGCCTACTCCGCTTACGCTGACGTGCTTTCAAAGACTTTCTTCGGCAACAACCTCTCTTTCGCTAACCTTGCCCAAGAGATGGTCTTTACCGCGACCGATGGAGAAGGCAACCACGAGTCGGCGATGGTTAACGTCAATGGTGACGGCCAATTTTTCCTCTGCTCGAGCGAATACGCGATCAAACCCGGCTTCGCTAGCGCAGGTGTAACTCCTCCTTCCACCTACGCTCCTGGCGATACCTTCAAAAGCGAAGGCCTCCTCGCCTGCACGATCAACGGCGAGAAGGAGCTCGTCTATCCTTCTTCCGTCGTTTCTTCTCCGCTTAGCTACACCGGGGTCTCCCATTATGGGGTCCTCCTTGGCAGCTACCGCGCAATCTGATCTTTATGTTCGCTAAGGCTCTCCGAAATCCTTTCCTCCTTTTCGGGGGCCTTTTCTTCGTCGCCTTGCTTTCCTTTGGCCTTTGCTTTTTGGCCCATCAGGAATACGCGCTCAATTACCTCTTTTTCTTCGCGCTTCTTCTTTTCCTGATTCTGGGTTTCTTCTTGCTTGACCGCTTCGGCAAAGACCATAAGGCGAAAAGCCATAAGTGGGGGTTCTTAACGAATCTAAGCGCCCGCTTAGCAGACAAAAAGAGCCGCAACAGGCTTATTTTCCTTAGCTTGAGCCTCCTTCTTTGCCTTCTTTTCTTCGCCCGTTACTATTTCTATAGAGGCTATTTCGAATACACTGATAGCTACGGCGTGAGTGGCTCTTTTTACTATTACGACATCTTTCATCTTGAAAGCCAGCTCGTGAATCTGCGCCTTTCCCCTTATTTGCTTAATCGTTACGAGGCTGTTCTTGGCACCTTGGCCAACGACCTTTGGGGAGCGATGGTGATCCTAAGCTTAGTTAGCGCCTTCTATCTAGAGGATTCTTCTTTGGCTATAAGACGCTACATCGGCGCCCCCTCTTGCCTTCTTTTGACTTTGGCTTTCCCGCTTGTCCTAAAAGGCATCGTCGGGCAGAATTGCCTTTCCTATCGTTCCGTTTTGCTGGGCTTAGAGCTTGCGATTCTTGATTTCTATTTCTTGTCAAGCTCCCTTGAGGAAGGGAAATTCGCCATAAGCAAAAAAGAAGTGGGGAAGCTGTTGCGTTTCCTCCTC
>CAVFEQ010000014.1:3328-7268 GCA_963621535.1 Paludibacteraceae bacterium
CTCCTACAGTCCCTCCCTGCTTTTTGGCAGGACCATCACTCTAGGGAACTACAATTTGACCAATCCCCATGACCCGGAGAACATCTCCCATCGCCTCTACATTTACCTTTCTTTCCTTTTGCCCGCGCTTTATTTTGCCGTGCTTTATCCTTTAAGCGTAAAGGAAAGGCGTGCCGCTTTGCTCCAGATCTCCTTAGGGAGCTTGCTTGGCTACGTCTCCATTTACCGCGCCGACATCTGGAATAGCGTTGCTACTTGGCCGCTCCACCTTTGCAACACCGCGATGTATACGATGCCCATCACCTTGCTCTTCATGAGCTATGGATTGTATTACTTCACCTTCTTCATCAACGTCTTGGGCGCCTTCTTCGCCCTCACGATGCCTAATTTCTCCGAGACTCTCGCCCCTTTCCACCCGGAAATCATGGCCTTTTACATCAACCACCTGCATGCCTTTTTCATGCCCGTGCTGATCGTGCTATTAGGGGTTTATAAACGCCCGAAGATCAAATATTTCCTCTATTCCCAGATTGGCTTCTTCGCCTATTTCGCTTTGGTGATGGGCGTGAACACGGTTTTGACCGCGAAAGGGATCAACAGCGACTTCTTCTTCATCAACAGCGACTTCATCGCCGATAAGCTAGGCGAAGGGGCGAAAAGGCTATTCAAAGCCACCATTACCTGGGAAAGCAATGGGCTTACCTATACGCTTCATCTAGCCTATGACATCGTCTATTACCTCGCCTATGTGCTGTTAGCCCTAGCGATGTGGTTCCTTTATGAGCTCCTCTTCCGCTTGGTCGATGAGCTGATCGCGATCAAAGAAGCAAAGAAGCGGCGCATCAGCCGTCACGAGGCTTATCTGAAACTGAAGCAAGGAGGCTTGAATATGAACGGAGAGAACAGTTTGATCATCACCCATCTTTGGAAGAAATACCGCGGCAACGAGAATTTCGCCGTCGAGGATTTCTCTTTGTCGTTAGAGGGCGGGAAAATCTACGGGTTCCTCGGCAAAAACGGGGCCGGCAAAAGCACGATCATCAAATCGATCGTCGGCATCCATGGCTTTGATGAGGGCTATATCAGTGTCTGCGGGCATGATGTGGTGGAGGAGCCTTTGGAGGCGAAAAGAGAGATCGGCTTCGTCCCGGACAACTACGCGCTTTATGAGAACCTCACCGGCAGGCAATACATCGGCTACATCGCCGATCTTTATCGCGTGAGCAAAGCGGAGAAAGAGGAAATCGAGAAGAACCTCGTGGAGCGCCTTGAGCTAGGCTGGCGCTACGACAAGCCCATGAAGAGCTATAGCCATGGCATGAAGCAGAAGATCACCATCATCGCCGCTCTCATCCACAAGCCCAAAATCTGGATCCTCGACGAGCCGATGACCGGGCTTGACCCCAATTCGATCTACCAGATCAAGGAATGCATGAAAGAGCATGCTGCAAAAGGCAACATCGTCTTTTTCTCGAGCCACATCATCGACGTGGTGAAGAATCTCTGCGACGAGGCGATCATCATCAAACGCGGCAATCTCGTGAAGCGGATCGACCTCGACAAGGAGCCCTGGCAAAGGGAAAGCCTTGAGGAGACCTTCCTCACCCTCACTAGCGACACAACCGAAGAGGCCGATCTCCTTCTCGCGGAAGAGAGAAAGCAGAAGGGGGCAGCGTGAGCAAGGCAAAAACGAAAGCAAATAAATCCCTCTCCTCTTTTTTCAGGGTGGATTTCAAAGCGTTCTCCGTCTTAGTGAGGATGCTGCTTTCTAATTCCCTCTCCTTGGATTTGAAAGGCAACAAGAAAAAGGCGATCCTGAAGCTTCTATTAAGCGTTCTGGCTTTCGCCATCATCGCCGCTTTGTCTTACCTTTTCTTCTATCTCTGCGTGCGCTTCAATATCTTTTCCTTACTCGCCTTCGTCCCGATGGACGTCCCTTCCATCATCGTGAGCGTCTTGCTTCTTGTCTCTTTTTTGACCTCCTTAGGGCGGGTTTGCGAGGATCTTTATTTCGCTAGCGACAACAAGATATTGCTTACTTTGCCCACGAATGGGAACACCCTTTTCTTGGCCCGCCTTTTCGTGTGCTTCCTAAACACCTATCTTAAATCCTTGCTCTTAGAAGTGCCTTTCTTGATCGGCTATTTCGCCGTCAGCGGCTACCCGATCTACATGTATTTCGCCCTCTTCTTCGTTTGGGCGCTCATTGATCTAGCGATGCTGCTTCTTTGCTCGCTTCTAAGCGTGCCGGTCTATTACGCGAAGGCCTTCCTGAAGACGAGGGCCCTTGCTAATGCTCTTTTTAGCGTTTTGCTTATCGGAGCTGTCCTTGGTCTATGCGTCTTCCTTATTTTCCTCATCCCTTCTAATATCGACATCTTCTCCAACTGGGGGGTCTATTTTTCAAAGATCCAGCAGGGACTCGTCTTCTACCGGACAAGGCTTAGCTTCTTCTATAAAACCTCCATGCTCTATCTAGGGAATTTCACAGGCTTCAGCTTCGCCTATTTCTCCAAAGGAGGGATAGCGGGGCTATACGTCTTCTTGATCCTTCTGCTCGCTTTGCCTCTTCTTTATTTCGCCTCCTTGCTCTTAAGCGGTCCTCTCTACCTAAGGTTAGCTAGCGGCAGCGGCGAATTGCAGGGAAGAAGCAGGGGCAAAAGGAGCAAGAGAGAGGGAAAAACCCTTTCCCCTCTTTCCTCCCAACTGAAGAAAGAAGGCGTCTTGTTCTTCAAAGACTCCTCACTTTCCAGCGGCTACATCGGCGTTTTCCTCGCCTTGCCCTTATTGCTTTCCCTTTTGGCGAAGCTCTTCGGGGCGATGGATCTCAATAGCCGGGGCGAAGGCTACGTCCAGGTGGTCTTTTTGCTCGTCTGCCTTTTGCTTGCCTTAAGCGCGAATTCGACGATCGCGCGCATCTATAGCCAAGAAGGCGGGGCCTTCAAGCTCAGCAGGACCTATCCTTTAAAAGAAGGCTACCTCATTTCCAGCAAGCTCGTTTTGCCTGGATTCATCGGAACGCTGAGCCTGCTTGCCTGCACAATCGCGCTTTGCTCTCTCCGAAGCGAGATGAGCGAAGGGACCGCCTACATGGGCGCGGGGATCATCTTGGTTTACCTTGGCCACCTCCTTTATAGCGCCGGGCTTGATTTCACTAACCCCAAATCCGGCTTCGGCGAGGCCTCTTTCTTCAATAGTTCGGAGAACCGCGCGACCATCATGGGTTTCATCGTCACCGCCTTGCTTTCGATTTTCTACTACCTCTATTTCCAAGACCACATCCTGTGGCTAGCTAGCGTGCAAGCTAGCGCGGGCTTCAAGATCTTCCTTTGGGGGATCGCCTATCTTCTAGGTAACATCCTTCTTTACGCGCGCAAAATCAAATACCTTTACAAGACGGGGGAGAGCTTATGAAAAAAGGAGTGGGGATCCTCATCAGCGCCATTTGCCTTTTGGCCGTGGTTTTAGTCGCCATCTTCGGCACGCGCCCACAGGGGATCGTCCCGGTGGTCTACATCTCTAGCCTCACCATCAAGCCTAGCGATGACAGCCGCTACTGGACGAACAAATCCGGCGACCATCAATGCCTCATCGTCTATAACCCCGACATCGAGATCAATGACGGAGAAAACATCTACATGCCCTTCCTTTTCACCACGGAAGTGTTACCGGATAACGCCACCGACCGCAGCTTCGTCTACACCTTAGCGAGCGATTACAGCGATTACATGATCTTCGCTAGCGGCGAAAACGCCCCGCGCCAAGGCGCTTTCCTCATCAAAAAGAAGACGGATAGGGACAGCAAGCACCCGTATCTGCTTTCTCTTTCCGTCCACCCTGAAGATGGGGGCAGCGGCAGCGGGGACACGTTGAAGGTCGTCTTAGACTACAGCCGGGTTTACGTTGACCCTATGGCGCCTCTAGTTGAATAGAGGAAGAA
>CAVFEQ010000014.1:7278-30895 GCA_963621535.1 Paludibacteraceae bacterium
GAGGAAGAAAAACTACTTAAAAGAACAAGCAAAAAAAACGAAAAAGACCAACTTATGGTTGGTTTTGTTTTTAACGTCGAGGACACTATTTCGAAATGATGTGCGAGCCCAGTTCGAAAAGAACTGCGGCGATGAGGGAAGAACAATAATTAAGCAACTTAAAAAATAAGGCTTTTTTCCTTTCCTTTGTTTTCCTACGGAAAAAACTGTCCTATACTTTTGCTTATGGAAGATGTCATTGTCATTGGCGGAGGCGTTGTCGGCGCGTTCATCGCGCGCAACCTCTCGCGCTACGAGCTCTCCACCCTCGTGCTCGAAAAAGAAAACGACGTGGGCAACGTGACCTCGATGGCCAATAGCGCCATCGTCCATTCCGGCTATGACCCCCTCCCTGGGACGAAGAAGGCAAGATTCAATGTCGAGGGGAATAAGATGTATCCCGAGATCTGCAAAGAGCTCGACGTCGATTTCGAGCGGTGCGGCTCACTTACGATCGCCTTAAACGAAGAACAGAAGAAGACTCTTCTAGCCTTAGCAGAGCGCGCGAAAGAAAACGGCGTGGAGGCGAGGATTTTAAGCGGAGAGGAAGCCAAAGCGATGGAGAAGAACCTCTCCTCGGAGTGCGTCGCGGCCCTTCTTTGCCCTAGCGCTGGCATCGTCAATCCTTTCAACCTCGTCGCCCATTGCTTTGAAAACGCCCTCGATAATGGGGTGAAGCTGCATCTAGGCGAGGAAGTCAATGACGTCAAAGAAGAAAATGGGATCTTCAAAGTCAAGACGGACAAAGGTGCCTACGAGGCGAAGGTGGTCATCAACGCCGCCGGCTTAAGAAGCGAGGAATTCGCGAAGATGATGGATGACATCTCTTGGACCATCAATCCGCGCAAGGGCGAATATTACGTCCTCGATCATTTCGATACCTCTTTCGTCAGCCACGTCCTTTTCCCTCTCCCTAGCGAAAAAGGCAAGGGCATTTTGGTGATCAGGACCACGAGCAACGACTACCTCATCGGGCCGAGCTCGGAATATAACGGGGACAAAGAGGACCTCTCCACCGATTCTTTGACTCTAGCTAAGGTGAAAGAAGAAGCGAGCGCGATGGTCAAAAACATCCCCTTTTACGAGCAGATCAGGGTGTTCGCCGGCTTGCGCGCGACCCCTTCCACCCATGATTTCATCATTGAGCCTAGCAAAGCTCATCCTTCTTTCATCAACGTGGCGGGGATAGAGTCCCCCGGCTTAGCAAGCAGCCCGGCGATCGGGAAATACGTGGTCGAGGAGCTCGTCGGGAAAATCCTCCCCCTGAAAGCGAAAGAAAACTATAAGAAAGAGGTCAGACCCTATCTCCATCCGAGCAAGATGAGCGTCCAAGAAAGAGATGCCCTCATCAAGAGCGATCCTGACTTCGGCGACATCATCTGCAACTGTGAGAAGGTGAGCCTTGGGGAGATCAAAGACGTGCTTTCTAGATCGGTGCCCTGCCGAACGATAAAAGCCGTGAAAAAGCGGACCCGGGCGGGATTTGGCAAATGCCAGGGCGGCTTCTGCCAGCCGAAGGTGCTATTGCTTTTAGCTAAGCACTTCGGCGTGTCGCCACTAGATATCCTCTACGACAAGGATGGCTCTAACATCCTTAAGGAGGCAAGCAAATGAGCATGGAAGAGAAGGAACTGATCATCATCGGCGGCGGCAGCGCCGGCATGGCCGCGGCCATCGCGGCCTATGATGGGGGAGTGCGCGACATCCTCGTTTTGGAAAGGACGAACTTCCTCGGCGGCATCTTGAACCAGTGCATCCATAATGGCTTTGGCCTCAACGCCTTCAAAGAAGAGCTGACCGGACCGGAGTTTTTCTATCGCTTCGAAGAGGAGATGGAAAAGCGCGGCATCGCCTATGAACTAGAAACTAACGTCACCTCGATCAGCAAAGACAAAGTGGTGACTTATCTCAACAAGAAAGGCTGCAAGGAGGTCAAAGCAAAAGCCCTCATCATGGCCGCCGGGTGCTACGAGAGGAACGCCGGGGCTATCGGTACCCCCGGAGATCGTCCTAGCGGAGTCATCACCGCGGGCCAGGCGCAGCTATACCTTAACGAATACGGCTATCTCGTCGGCAAAAAGGTCTTCATTTTAGGCTCAGGCGACATCGGCCTCATCATGGCTAGGCGCATGACCCTAGAAGGGGCGAAAGTGCTAGGCGTGGCCGAACTTTGCTCCTATTCCAATGGGCTAAACAGAAACATCCAGCAATGCCTCATCGATTACGATATCCCGTTGTATCTTTCTCACACGGTGAGCAGGATCATCGGGAAAAACGGGCACCTCGAGGCGATCGAGCTCTCCGAGGTCGACGCGAATAAGCGACTCATCCCAGGAAGCGGGAAGATCATCGAAGTCGATACCTTGCTCCTCTCAATCGGCCTTATCCCGAATAATGACCTGCTCAACAAGATGGGCATCCCTCAATCGCGAAGCAGGGGGAGCGTCGTCAACGAGCATTTGGAGACTTCTATCGATGGCGTCTTCTCCTGCGGGAACGTCCTCCACGTCCATGACCTCGCCGATTACGTGGTCGAAGAAGGCAAGACGGCGGGGAATAGCGCCGCGCTTTACCTGCAGGGCAAATTGCCTCGCCACGAGGAGCTTATCCTCACCGAGGCCGGGGAAGGAGTAGGCTATGTGGTCCCTGGGATCGTCGATTTAGCTAACGCCGAAGAGAAGATCGCCTTCAAATTCCGCGTCAGGGTGCCCAGTAAAGACGTCTACATCACCTACACTTTTAATGGCACCGTCTTGAAGAGAATCTACAAGCAGACCATCATCCCAAGCGAAATGGAGATCGACTATCTCCCGAAAAGCCTCTTCCCCTCTAAGGAAGGGAAACTCGTCGTGAGCTTAGTGAAGAAGGGGGAATGAACATGAGCGAATTAACCTGCATCATCTGCCCGAATGGCTGCCGCTTGAGCGTTGATAGCAACCTCAACGTCACCGGGAATAAATGCCCCAGAGGGGCGATTTATGGCAAGCAAGAGGTCACTAACCCCACCCGCACCATCACCTCGACCGTGCGCTGCGACTCCACAAAACTCAAAGTCTGCCCCGTCAAAACAAAAGAAGCGGTGGCGAAAAGCAAGATCTTCGACGTGATGAAAGACATCAACACCTGCTCCGTCAAAATCCCCTGCCATATCGGGGATGTCGTGAAAAAAGACATCGGGGGAAGCGGGGTCGACCTCGTCGTGACAAGGACCATTCTGAGCTGATATGCGCCTATTGATCGGAAGCGATATTCATGGAAGGCTTGGGCCTGCTAGGAAACTAAGCGACCTCATTCTTTCTTATCGCCCCGATCGCGTGTTGCTGCTTGGCGATTATCTCTACGCCGGCCCGCGCAACGCCATTTCCCCAGACTATAACCCGAACGAGGTCGCCAAAATCCTCAACAAATGGGCAAGTAAGATCGTGGCGGTGAGGGGCGATTGCGATTCCAGGGCCGATCAAAGCGTATTGCGCTTCCCCATGGTTAGCGATTGCTGCGTCTTGGATATTTCAGGCAGGAAGGTCGACCTCATCCATGGCGATCTGCTTACGAGCGACATCGTCGAGGTGGAGCGGGGCGACATCCTCCTTTTCGGCCATACCCATGTGCCGGTGCTCAAAAAAGAAGATGGGGTCGTCTATTTCAATCCCGGATCCATCTCTTACCCAAAATCAGGCTCCCCGGCGAGCTTCGGCCTTTTCGAGGGCAATCGGCTCGAACTCAAAAGGCTCGATGACCAGGCGACCTTCGCCTATCTTGATCTCAACTAGGAAACCGCTACCAAAAGGAGAGAATTTCATTATCTTTCGGGCTCTTTTTCTTTATAATGGCCAGGTAAGCGACCCATAAAGCGCGTTTCGTGGAGGTTTTATATGAGTGACAATATTCGCATCGTCGGCTTAGGAGGGATGGACGAGGAAGGCAAAGAGTGCGTCGTCGTCGAGATAAATAACGACATCTTCGTCATCGACTGCGGGATCAGGGAGCCCGACCGCACGATGCCTGGCATCGACTACGTCATCCCCCGTTTCGATTATCTAGAAGAGAATAAAGACAGCGTGAGGGCCTATTTCTTGCTCCATGGCCACGATGAGGCCGTCGGGGCGATCGTCTATCTCTACGACAAAGTCCCTGCCCCGATTTACTGCACCGGGGTCACGAAAGCCATGATCGGCAATTTCGCCAAGCACACCGGCAAAGACGTCTCGAAGTTCGATTGGCACATCATTCCCCCGACCTCTTCGATTGTGGTCGCTAAGCGCAAGATCCAGTTCTTCCATACCGCGCATAACATCGCCGATTCCTGCGGGGTGGCGATCAGCACAGACCAGGGGAACATCATCTACACCGACGACTTCGTCATCGAAAATAATGCGACCCCCTCTTTCCTTTTTGATTCTAGAGCGGTGGGGAAGATCGCCGAGGAGCCGACCCTTTTGCTCATGACCGAGTCGCTTTATGCCTCGAAAGGAGGCTACACCGCGCCCAATTACCGCCTCCTCCCTCTCCTTCAGCAGGATTTCAAGGCGGCAACTGGACGCATCTTCGTCTCGCTTTTCTCCAACAACCTCTTCAACATCGGCGAGATCGTGAATCTCGCGATCGAATCCCATAAGAAAATCATCCCTTATGATTCCCTCGCCCAAGAGGTGCTAGACACCATGCAAGCGAGCGGCCAAATCGATATCCCTGTCTCATGCAAGGCGAGCATCGATAACCTTCTGCGTCTAAAAGACGACGACATCGTCGTCATCATGACCGCCTTCGGGGCGAAGCTTTATCGCCGCATCGCTCTTCTCGCCTCCGGGGAAAACGAGGATAAAAGGGTCAAAATCGGGGAGAAGGACACCTTCTTCTGGTGCTCTCCTAGCGACGACAACACCGAGCTTGAATACACCGACGCGATCGACGAGCTCTATCGCACGGGGTGCAAGGTGGTCAACATCAGTAAGAAATCCTTCCTGAAGATGCACGCCTGCCAGGAGGACATCAAGACGATGATCTCGATGCTCCGCCCGAAGTATTACCTCCCGGTGAGAGGACTTTATAAAGACCTCCTCGCCAACTGCATGATCGCTCTGGGGATGGGAGTGGGGCTTAACCACGCCAACTGCTTCCTCGTGGAGAATGGCATCAGCGTTTTGATTGATGGCAAAGGCGCCCGCATCTTCGATGAGAAGATCCCCCATGGCGACATCATGATCGACGGCGAGGGAGTGGGGGATGTCAGCGAAAAGGTCCTCGAAGATCGGCAAGAGCTCTCTGAGGGGGTGGTGATCCTCGCGATCACGGTCTCGGAAAGCAGGCATAAGATCGTCGCCGGGCCCGATATCCAGATGAGGGGCTTCGTCTATGCCAAAGACGCCGACATCATTCAGCGCGACGCCAGCAAAGTCTTCCTCTCTACCGTGCAGGAATATCTCGACAAGAAAGGCGACATCAAACTCGAGGAGATGAAGCAGAACGTCTACGAGAAATGCCTTAGGACGATCCGCCGCCAGACCGGCAAGGAGCCGATGGTGGTGCCGCTCATCATCGCGATCGCCTGATTTGCTTCGCTTTGAGCAGGGGGCTTCTATCCTCTGCTCTTTTTTAGAGGCCTTCTTCCTTTGCTTGTCCTAACTAAGGCATGAATAGAAGAGGGAATTTCCGGAGAAAACAGGGTAGAAAATACTTCGAAATTCCTTAGGTTTTGAATGCTTAAGGGACCCTCCTTGCCTTATAATAAAAAGTGCTATGGAAAAGAAAAACGACTCAAGATACAGCCTAGGTTTGCTTAGGGGGAGCGCTGGCGTGCTGCTCTTCCTTTTTTGCCTCCTCATCCTCTTATCCCCCTCCACGCATCTGCATTTCCTCTCTTATCCTCTTATCGCCTCGTTTGGCTATGTTGGCTATTACGCCTTGCTTGGGCTAGGGCTTTTTTTCGGCGCCGCTTTGCCTTTCTGGGGCAAGATCCATCATCCTAAGCCCAGGATTTACATCGCCTTCTCTCTTGCCCTTCTTGGCGGGATGATCCTCTCTAGCGATATCG
The DNA here is from genome assembly GCA_963621535.1 of Paludibacteraceae bacterium. Taxonomy (GTDB): domain Bacteria; phylum Bacillota_I; class Bacilli_A; order RFN20; family CAG-826; genus Alloenteromonas. The sequence continues at coordinate 13,349 of CAVFEQ010000014.1, forward strand.
CGATGAAGGGGAGCGAAAACCCCTTCGATGCCACTTCCTTCACCGCCCCGCTGCAAGAGCATTACGCGAGTCGCGACTTCTCCTTGCTTCTAGATCCTAGGCTCTGCGGGGGGATAATCGGCTATGAGCTTGCCGGGCTGCTCAATCTAGCGGGGCGCTATCTTGTGATCCTCGTCGCTTCGATTCTGCTTTTTATTTCATTGCTCGTGTTTTTCTTCCCTCTTCTAAAGAAGGCCTATCTTGCCCTGCGCGCGGGGAAAGCCATCAGGAAAGCGAAGAAAAAAGACGGGGACAATCGAATTGAAACCTCGCTTAATGTGGGGGAGGAAGACCCTGATTTTGCCTACCACAAGAAAGATATCGCGACCTCTAGCGAGCAGGAGAAGGCCTCTCTTCTTGAGCAGGAGAAGAAGTCCTTCGACGCCTGGTCCTTTAAGCCCTCTTCCTCTTTGCCTTATTCCACCCGTGCCGAGCTGCAAAAGCAGCCGACCTCTGTTCTCCAGGAGGCATCCGCCCCTTTGAAAGAAGTAGGCCAAGCCGAGATCAACACCTCTTATCGCGGCGATGAGATCCAAGAGCCCGTCTTCAATTTCTCCAAGGTTAGCCAAAGCCAGATTAGGGAAGAAAGCCCGGTCGAGAAGATCACTGAGCCCTCTGTTGAAGCAGAGGATCTTTCCTTCGTCCCGAATCCCGTCCCCTCGTCGAGCGAGGCTTTTGAAGACGTTCTTTCTTCCCCTGCGCCCATCTTAAAAGAAGAAACCCATTCTCCTGAGCCTGAAGAGCCTGAAGAGCTTCCTTCTCCTTCCTTTTCTTTCGACCCCTTGCCCACTTCAAGTAATGATCCTCTTCCCCCTTCTTCAAGCGAAGTGGAAGTCAAAGAGAGCGCTACTGCCCCTCTTCCTGCGCCTGCCGCGCCTGTTTCTAGCGTTAGCGAGCAGCCCTCGACCGCCCCAAAACCAGCTGAGCCAGTGAATAAGGAAGACCTCCCGGCGGTGAAACTGCCTAGCTACGTCTTCCCTGACGCCTCGATGCTTGATGAGCCAAAAGTCGACGCCGAGGCGATGGCAGCAGCGGAGGAGCAGGCTAATGTCGACCTCCGCATCATGAACGAAACCTTATCCTCCCTTCACGCGGGCGCTCATATCGTCTCCTTCAAAATCGGACCCTCCGTCACGCGCTTCGACGTCGAGCTTGAGCCGGGGATTCTGGTGAATTCCATCAGCCGCTTCGAGCCGGATATCTCGCGCTGCCTCGCCGGGCGCCCCGCACGCTTTGTTCCGATCGTGCAGGGGAAAACGACCTCCGCTTTCGAAATCGGGAACGTCCAGAGGATGCCGGTCTGCTTCAAGGAGGTCTTCTCCGCTTTGCCTAGCGGAAAAGAGAACAACATGGTCGTCCCCTTTGGCAAATCGATCGATGGCAACGTCGTCTACGCCGACCTTTCCTCTTTCCCCCACATGCTTGTAGCAGGCACCACCGGCTCAGGCAAATCGATCTTCATCCACAGCATGCTTCTGACTCTTCTGATGAGGAACCGGCCTGAGGATCTTAAACTCATCATGGTCGATCCCAAGCAAGTCGAATTCACTGCTTATGATGACATGCCTAACCTCCTCTGCCCAACGATCGTCAGCGCAGAGAAAGCCAACGTCGCCTTGCAAAAGCTCGCCGATCTTATGGACAGACGCTTCGAGCTTCTCCGCAAAGCCAGGGTCAGGGACATCCGCAGCTACAACGATTACTACGCTCCCCAAAACAACAAGCGCAAGCTTCCTTTTATCCTTGTCGTCGTCGATGAGTTCGCCGATCTCGCCGGCAAATGCAAAGACGTGGCCGAGCCCATTCAGCGTCTAGGGCAAAAAGGGCGCGCCTGCGGCATCCACATGATCATCGCCACCCAGCGGCCTGATGCGAACACGATCTCAGGCACCATCAAATCCAACCTCCCGGTCACCGTCTGCCTCATGGTTAAAAACGCGATCGACTCGAACGTCGTTTTGCACGCCAAAGGCGGCGAGGCGCTTCTTGACCGCGGCGACATGCTCATTGAATGCCCAAAACTTGGCAGGGGGCTCATCCGCGCCCAAGGCGCCATGATGGGCGAGCACACTGAGCTTGTCAAAGTGCCTGATTTCATCCGCTCGCAGATGAAGCCGATCTACGATCCCGAATTCCTTAACCTCGAGCCAGAGCAGCAAATTGACGCGGCGACGCTTGTGGAGATGCCTAGCGGGGCGGAGATGAAGGGGATGGCAGATGAAGAGAAATACCAGATGATCAAAACCACGATCATGCAGCAGGAAACGACCTCGATCAGCCAGATCCAGCGCAATTTCGGCGTGGGCTTCCCACGGGCTGGCAAAATCATCTCTAGGCTGCAAAATGAGGGCATTGTCGCCAAAGCAAGCGACGCCCCGGGCTCAAGCAAAGGCTTCAAGGTCCTCGTCCATTTCGAGGCCAAGGAAGGAGGGGTGCCTAATGGGGAGACCCCGGGCTCGCTTTCTAGCGCCAGCCTCTCTTATGAGGAGGAATAGCGCCCATGAAAGACACCCTGCTCAGCGCTAAACTCATTTCCTGGAGGCTAATTCGCCTCACCGTCTTCACCTCCCTCCCTTCAATCAATTTGAAGGTTTCGCTTTATCAAGACCAAAGCAAGAAGATCCCTTTGAAAGAAGGGAAGATGAACTCGCTTACGAGCCTTTTCATCGCCGATTTTTTCCTTGAGGAAGATCTTGAATTAGGGCATGCATATGAGGTCCTCGTGGAGAATTACGGGGTCGTCCCTTTGCAGGTGGACGATGCGAGTTTGTTCCCCGATTTCGATGAGAGATTCGCCTATGAGGGGAATGATTTGGGGGCCAATTACACCAAAAAGGCGACGCGCTTCGCCCTTTGGGCCCCGCTAGCTTCCTCTTGCTTCCTCAAATACAAAGACAAAGAGGAGGAGCCTTGGCAGATCCTCCCGATGCTCCGCTCGCCAAAGGGCGTCTACCGCGCTTGCTTAAGCGGGGACCATGCAGGGAGCAGATACCTCTACCTCATCTGCAATAGCGGCGTGCTTTCGCAAGCCACCGACATCTACGCGAAAGCCTCGACGGCCAACGGGGAAAGTTCGGTGGTCATTGATTTGAAGAAGTTCCGCGTCGACTTGGAGAAATCCGCTTTGCCCGTGCTCAATTCGCCAACGGACGCGATCATCTATGAAGGGCATGTGAGGGATCTGAGCATCTGCTCGCATACCGACATCGTGCGCAAGGGGACTTTCCTTGGGCTCTGCGAGAAGGGGAGAAAAAGCGAGCTAGGCCATCCAGCCGGATTTGACTACATCACTAGCCTAGGCATCACCCATCTCCAATTGCTCCCCATCTACGATTACAAAACCGTCGATGAGCTGCACCCTGAGGGCAGATACAACTGGGGCTATGACCCAGCGCAGTATTTCGTGCCCGAAGGAAGCTTCGCCTCGGTCCTTGCTGACCCATATTCGCGGATAAGGGATCTCAAGACGATGGTCAAGGCCTATCATGAAGCAGGAATCAGGATCGTGATGGATGTGGTCTATAACCACGTCTACGGCTTCGAGAACAGCGCTTTTCAGCGCACGGTGCCGAATTATTATTTCCGTCAGAGGCATAATGGCAAATTCGCTTCCACCAGCGGCTGCGGGGATGATCTGGCCTCGGAAAGAGCGATGGTCAGGAAGCTCATCCTCGATGCCTGCGCCTATTGGATCGATGAATATGGGATCGACGGCTTCCGTTTCGACCTCATGGGGATCATCGACGTGGACACGTTAAACGCGATAGAGCGCATGGCGAAAGAGAAAGACCCTTCCTTCATCCTCTATGGGGAGGGGTGGAACATGGGCGGAGAAGTCTCTCTCCCTCTTGGCCACATGGGGAATTTCTCCATGATGAAGGGGATCGGCTTCTTTAATGATTTCTTCCGCGAGACCGTGAGGAAAGTCTTCGCTGGGGACGAGTATCTGAAAAACGACGCGAAATACGTCTTCGCCGCGAGCGTGGTCAATTTCATCCACGCCCCGAAATTCCTCGATGCCAGGCAAAGCCTCAATTACATCGAATGCCACGACAATTCGACCTATTTCGATTATCTGAGCAAAAGGCATCCTGAATGGGGAGAGGAGAGGAAACTAGACGCCATCATGGGGGCGAATGCTTTTGTCGCCCTCTCTTTCGGCATCCCTTTCTTCCACGCCGGACAAGAGATAGGCATGAGCAAGTGGGGGGAGGATAACACCTACAACAAAGGCGACCATTACAACAAATTCTCCTACGCTTTGCTTGATGAGCGTTACCAGATGGTCGACAAATTCAAGGAGATCCTAGCCCTAAGGAAGAAAATGAAGATCCTCCATTCCTACGATCCTACCTACATCGATTGGAACGTCGACATCAAGGAAAGTGGGCCGTGCCTAGAGATAAGCTTCCTCGATCAAAGCAGCGAGGAATGCAAAAAAGGCGAAAGTCTTTTCTTCAACCTCTCTTCGCTCGGGTATGATGTCTCCATAAAGGAGGCGAAAAACCTCCTGTCCACAGGCTTAGGCCAAGGCGATCCACGGAGCGAATGTTTCGTCCCCGCATTCTCCCTCCTCTATCTCGAGAAATGATCTTATCGGGGGCAGCAATTCGCGCCGCATAGATCTTTTTGGAGGAGAAGCTAGATGCTTACCAGTGTTTGCGTTTCCGGCCGCCTTGGCGATCTTGCCGGGAAGAACATCCGTTACGTCGAAGTCGAATGCCCCATCATCGGCAGTGGAGGGAAGAGGAAAATCGATCTCATCCCCGTGCTGAGCCCCCTAGGGAAATCCACCTGTTTCTTCAAAGCGAAGAAAGGCGCTTTCGTGATCGTCAAAGGGCGGCTGTCCGCCAACCCGGAATACGGCCTCTGCGTCCATAGCGAAATCGAGGAGATCGTCGATTTCAAGAAAGAGGGCGAGGAATAATTTTTCCGCTTATCAGACATGGGTGTTGTAGAATACCTCCATGTCTAATCAGAGAAAGAAAAAATCGGGGGTAGCCCTGGGCAAATGGCTGAGGCTAGTCTTCACCTTCGGGGTGAGGGTGGTTTTCGCCTATCTCTTCTGGATCGCTCGCTACGCAAAGCATCCGGAGAAGAAGCCCATCGAGCTGCGGTACCGCAAAATCAGGTCCCTTGCCGTCGATCTTTGCTCAAAGCTTCACATTTCGCTGCAAAGCAAAGGGCAGGAGCAGCTCGCTTCGCTAAATGGGTCCAACCTCATCGTCATGAACCATCTCTCGGTGATGGATATCGTCGTTTTGATCGCGCTTTGCGAAAAGCCTCTGACCTTCATCGCCAAAAAAGAGGTCGAGCAGATGCCATTCGTCGGGAAATGCTTCAAGGCCATCGACGGGCATTTCCTTGACCGTCAGGACCCTAAGCAAGCCGTCAGGGTTTTCATGCAAGTCGGAAAACAACTCCGGGAAAAAGGAGGCAACGTCGTCGTCTATCCAGAAGGAACGCGCCTAAAAGAGCCTTTCTCTTTGACCCAGGAATTCCACGCGGGCAGCTTCAAGCTCGTCGAGTGGGGAAAAGCCAATTTGCTGCGCGTGGCCACTTTCGGCACCTTCCGCCCGCTTTCAAAAAGCGAGAGCGAGCGCTCCTTCCCTTTAGAAATCACATTCTTCCCCTTGAAGAAATATGAGGACATGAAGGGCGAATCGACCCAGGAGCTCGCCGAGGAAAGCCATAAGCTCATCGCGGATGAGGTCGCTTCCTTTCAGCAGTTCGACCGCGATTTCTACGCGAAAGGTCTGAACAAGCAAAAGGCCGGAAAGTGGGTCGCATGAGAAACGATTTCGATCGAGGCAATGAGGAGCTAAAGAACCAGAAAGACCCTGGCGAGAGCCTGCTCCGCACGATGGGGACCTCCTCCATCGTCTCTAGCTGCATCTCGATCTTAGGGACTTTCTACATTCTTTTCCGCGGGGAGTTCTCTCTTGCGCTTTGGCTTTCTTTTATGATCCCTTATGGGGTGATGGTTTTGTTTTCCTTTTTCGTCGGCTTCTTTTCGATATTCCACAAAGACGTGAGCAAATACGGGCTTCTTACGATTTTAGGATGCGTCTATGGGGGGCTGTTATGCCTTTCCTTCATCCCTAACGGGATTTTCTTGGGCAACTGGTCGATCGCGATCGCGATTGGGGTGATCGGAGGCTGCGTTTTCGCGATCGCCTTATTGACTTTGCTTCAGCTCAAAGAGACCTCTAAATGAACTTGTAGCTTTTCCTTAGCCCTTTGGGGTAGCGGTTTTTCATTTGTCCGCGAGCCACCTTGAAGAAGCCTAAGCCCTTGCCTAAAAAAGAGGCGAGGTAGTAGCCGTCTTCTAGTTTCACGGGGAAGGTCTCCCCTTTAAGGAAACTCAGGGCCTCTTTTTCGCTTAGCTCCACCTGAAAAGAGGCATTTAGATAATGGCTTAAGGCGTGATCTGGCTCTAAAAAGGGAGAGGAGGCGACTTTCAGCCCTAAGCGCAGGGCGTTTAGCTTTTCGTAAGGAAAAAAGAAAGGCAAGGACCATAAGGCGCCTTTAGACTCGAAGTTGCTCCGGTTTTCTAGGCCGAAGAAAGTGAAAAAATCCTCGTGCCCTGTCTTGTCTAACTTGGTGAGGGGCTGGCTTTGCTTTTCGCCTTCTTTTTCTAGCAGGCAAAAGAACTGCCCCTCGCCAGAGTAGAGAGAAGGGAAAAGATAAACCGCTTCGGGGATGGTTTCGCCACGGAAGAAACCAGGACGTTCCTCAATGCTTTTTGGGTGGATATCGCCATGCTTTTTCAAAAAAGAAAGGAGCACCCCTTCATCCTCTTCATAGCAAAAGGAGCAGGTCGCGTAGACGAGCCTGCCTCCGGGCTTAAGCATGAGATAAGCCTCCTCGAGAAGCTCTTCCTGCAGGAGGACGCACCGGCTCATTTTAGAGGGCGACCATTCTTCTTTAGCCTGCTCGTTTTTGCGGGCCATCGCCGTCCCTGAGCATGGGGCGTCGAGCATGATGCAGTCGAAAAAGGAGACGTAATAAGGCGCTTTTTGGGAAAAATCGTCGTTGGTCACGATGACGTTTCCTAGTCCCATCCGCTCAATGTTCGAGGACAGCTCTTTGGCGCGAGTTAGCGAGATGTCGTTGGCAAGCACAACGCTTTCTTGCTTGCTTAACAAAGAAAGGAAAATGCTTTTCCCGCCTGGAGAGGCGCAGAGATCGAGTACCCTTTCTCCCTTTTTGGGAGACAAAACGAAAGGGGGCAGCATGGCCGAACTATCTTGGATCGAGTAGCAGCCTAGATCATAAAGAGCCATCTTCCCGAACTCATATTCCTCTTTCTTATAGGAATAGACGTGCTCCAAAAAAGGGTGGGGGACGACTTGCGGGAAACGTTTCTTGAATTCCTCATCGCCCATTTTGGAGACGTTTAGAATTAAGGAGTGGGTCTGCTCTCCCTTGAAGGAGGCATAAAGCGCCTCCTTCTGCTCAAGGCTCATGTTTTGGGGGAGGTGCTCGTCCAAATTCATGGCATAATCATAAACCCAACGCGAGGCGTTATGTTCCTAAAGGGGAGATTGGGGTAGAATTTCCTCATATGAGAATGGTAGACATCATCGAGAAGAAAAGGGACGGGCATCCCTTAAGCAAAGAAGAGATTTCTTTCTTCGTGAAAGGCTATAGTGAGGGGAGCATCCCCGATTACCAGGCCTCCGCCCTAGCCATGGCGATCCTCTTCGTAGGCATGGGGAAAGAAGAGACCGCGAACCTGACCGAGGCCATGATGCATTCGGGGAAGACCATCGACCTCAGCGCGATAAAGGGAGTGAAGGTCGATAAGCACTCCACCGGAGGGGTGGGCGATAAGACCTCGCTTGTTTTAGGACCGCTGGTCGCTAGCTGCGGGGCGAAGCTCGCCAAAATGAGCGGCAGGGGGCTAGGCCATACCGGCGGCACCTTAGACAAAATGGAGTCCGTCCCCGGGACAAGCGTCTATCAAAGCGAAGAGCACTTCATCAAGCAGGTCAACGACATCGGCATCGCCATCATCGGCCAGACCGCGGAGATCGATCCGGCGGATAAAAAGCTCTACGCCCTCCGCGACGTCACCGGGACCGTCGAATCGATCCCTCTTATCGCCTCTTCCATCATGAGCAAGAAGCTCGCCTCAGGCTCAGACACCATCCTCCTCGACGTGAAGTTCGGCTCCGGTGCTTTCATGAAAAACATCGATCGCGCCAGGCTTTTGGCCAAAACGATGGTTGAAATCGGAGCGACGCTGCACCGCGATACTAGAGCCATACTGACCGATATGGATGAGCCTTTGGGCATGGCGGTAGGCAATAACCTCGAAGTGAAGGAAGCGATTGCAACCTTAAAGGGGAAAGGCCCCAAAGACCTCGTGGAACTCGTCACCTGCGCCGGCGCCATCATGCTTGAGCAGGCCAAAATCGTCTCCAATTACGAAGAAGGGCGCTCGCGCATCCAAAAGGCGATCGAAGACGGGTCGGGCTTTGCTAAACTCGTCGAGCTTTTCAAAGCGCAGGGAGGGGACGTTGCCTATTTGGAGGATCCTAGTTTGTTCCCCGTGGCCCGCTTTGCTTTGCCGATCTACGCCCAAGAGGAAGGATACGTTAAACGAATCGATAGCCTCGCCATCGGCGTTTCCTCAATGCGTCTAGGCGGAGGAAGGGCGACGATGGAGGACGTCATCGACATGTCCGCGGGGATAATGCTTAACAAGAAACTCGGCGATAGGGTGCAAAAAGGCGAGCTTTTGGCGACCTGCTACACGAACAAAGAAGAAGTGGGCGAGGTGCTTAGCGATGTCCTTAAGGCGTTTGAAATCGCGCCAGAGAAACCCGCTTCGCGAGCAATCGTCTTCGAATACATCCATTGAGTTTTATGAGAGTTTTGATCCAAAAAGTTGCTTCTAGCTCCGTTTCCATTGACGGAGAAATCGTCGCCAGCATCGGCAAAGGCGAGCTTTTGCTCGTCGGCTTCACCCAAGGGGACGATTATTTGACGATGGAGAAAATGGCCAAGAAGATCATCAAGGCGAGGATCTTCCCCGATGAGAACGGGAAGACCAACCTTTCTCTTTCCCAAATCGGGGGAGAGATCCTTTTGGTGAGCCAGTTCACGTTGTATGGCTCGCTTAAAGAGGGGAACCGCCCCTCCTTTGTGCTTGCCTCCAAACCAGAGGAGGCCAGAGAGCTCTACAACCAGTTCGTCGCGCTGATGAAGGCGGAATTCCCCAATCTCCAAACCGGGGTCTTTCAGACGGATATGAAGGTGAGCCTCGTCAATGATGGGCCATTCACTTTGCTTTTGGATTCGAAGGAGCTATTCGCATGAAAGTGATGATCGGGCTTAGCGGCGGGGTTGATAGCGCCGTCGCGGCGTATCTATTGAAGGAACAGGGACATGAGGTCGTCGCGGGCTTCATGAGGAACTGGGACGCGCTGGCCAATAACGACTATCTGGGCAATCCCACGATCAATGCGAGCCAGTGCCCCCAGGAAAAAGACTATCAAGACGCGAAGAAAGTCGCCGAGAAACTAGGCATCCCTTTGCTTCGCGCGGACTTCGTGAAGGAATATTGGGACTCCGTCTTCACCTATTTCCTAGACGAATACAAAAGGGGCAGGACGCCTAATCCCGACGTCTTCTGCAACAAATACATCAAGTTCGATTCGTTTCTGAAGTTCGCTAGGTCGCAAGGATGCGATGCCATCGCGATGGGGCATTACGCGCGGAAAGAGAGATTCGGAGAAGAGGAATACATCTACAAGGCCTTCGACAAAAACAAGGACCAGTCCTATTTCCTTTGCCAGATCAGCGAGGAGCAGATCGCTAGCTGCCTCTTCCCTTTAGGGGGCATCAGCAAGCCTCAGGTCAGGGAGATTGCTCATCGCCTGGATCTAGAATCGGTGATGGACAAGAAGGATTCCACCGGCGTCTGCTTCATTGGCGAAAGGGATTTTAGGAAGTTCCTCCAGAATTACCTTCCGGCGAAGAAAGGCAAAATTGTCGAAGGCACAAGCGGGAAGGTCGTCGGGGAGCACTGCGGGGTGCTTTATTATACGATCGGCCAGCATAAGGGGCTTGGGATCGGAGGCATCTCCGGCGAGAAGGAAGGCGCCTTCTTCGTCTATAAGAAAGATGTGACCAACAATATTCTTTATGTCGCTAAAAACGACGACGAGGAGCTGCTTTTAAGCACCTCTTGCCGCTTGGATAACATCAATTGGGTCGGCAAGAGGCCGACTTCCTCTTTGCGCGTAGGAGTGAAGTTCCGTTACCGCCAACCCGATCAGTTCTGCTCGCTTGCTTTTGATGGCGACGAGGTTGTCTTGACTTATGAAGCGCCGGTCAAATCCGTGACCCCTGGGCAAATCGCCGTCTTCTACGACGGGGAGAGAATGCTAGGGGGAGGGATTATCTCCAAGGTATACCGCGGGAAGCAGCGGATCGACTGAGAACGTTTAAAAAGGCAGTTCTTCTTGATCAAAGGATTCTTCGGCAGCTGCGCGCTCTAATTCTTTGCTGGCGGCTGCTAAGATGTTTTTCTTAACGAGTTCTGGATTGGGATAATCGGCTGATTTAGCCTTGAAACCTTGGATATCCCCGCAAAGCGTTTTTATGAGGGCCTCGTATTTGCAAAATGTCAGCATGACGAAATATTCGCTCTCCCGTCGATGGTCGTAACAAGGGAAACTCATTTCGCCGATGATGTCGCGTTCGGCCAGGGTGGCTACACAGTTGACGATTAGCTCAGCTTCGCTTTTCGCGGTTTTGATTGGGCGCCTTGCTAAGGGTCCGTAGCAAAGTTCATCGACGCTTATTTCCAGCGCCTTTGCAATTTTCATGAGCGTATATGTTCCCGGAACCTTCCTATTGTTCTCATATTCGGAAAGCTGACTTACCGATATGTTTGCTTCTCTTGCTAGATCGCTCTGGGATTTTCTCAAAAGTTTCCGCTGCTCCTTAATGTTGTTGCCAAAATTTTGGCTGCTTTGTTCGTTCATGAATAATCCTCGCTTTCGCTTACATTATCCACACGCAAACCCCGTTTTTCTAAAGATAAGACTAAATTTTTGCGTAAAAGAACATTACAGGCTAAGAAAAAGAAAGCGTGTCTCAATATTTCAATTTCCATAGAAATCGAAAGAGCCGGATGGCCTAAATGCTTGTTTGCTTATTTCGACGCCATATAAGCTACCCATTCCTCATAAGTGAAGGGGGTTATGCCTTTCATGCAGAGATAAATTTCCAGGCAGCCTTCTAAATAATCCCTCTGAGAAACGGTGTCGAAAACCACCTTTGGGTAATTGTCTTTCAGGATGTAGTAAGTGAACCGCCACATGTCCACTTCCTTTTTGGGCATGTCTACTAGACAATTGAAAGTGAAATGTTGATATTTGTTTTTCAGGTTGTTCCGAAATTTCTCGTCCAAATTGATTTTCATTTGTTCTTCTCTCCTGCGATTTTAATCGTGATTCTTTTGAAACGGAATCCCTTCCATGAGCATTCCGTTATTTCTTGGATGGTATAGCGTGGCGCGGATAAAAGAATTTCTTTCTCGTCAGGGTTTTCAGAGATGTCTTCTATGGGCAATCCAGGATATCCTTTGGGAAGCTTGATAGAGAAAACGATTCCTATTTGCTTTGCAGCGTCCGCTTTTGCCCCCATCGCTGCTCTTAAGGGGTCTCTACTGGTTGAGCAAATCAACGAACCTTCTATCGGCTTATCCAACAAGTATTTCGCGACGAAATTTTGAAGATAAACCTCTAATGGAACCACGATCCCTCGGTAGACTTTGACTGGATTTTTGAGGTGATGCTTTGAGATCGCCGAAACAATCCTGTTTTTAAGAATTTCGTCATCGTGACTTAATCGCTTTTCTCTGATTGCTTTGTTCAAGGAAGTTCCGATCGCGTAATCCGTGTAAGCCTCCACGGCTTCGAGTTCCTCTTTTTCAAGCGTTTTCAGAAACTCTTCTTTGGTACACCCTTCCGATTTCGCGTAATCGTCCGCGTAATCTTTCTTTGCATATTGGCCGCTTTCTTCACCGTTTCCTTTGGGAACGTAGGGCTGGGGCTTATTTCCGCCCCCTGGTTTACATTTCTTTTCCATGGCCTAAGCATAAAAGGCGAGAAAACCAGGAAATAGCGACGAGTATATGGAAGAAATTTTCTATCCCGTCCTTCAAGGATAGAGCAAAAATTATCCCTTTTTAGGAAAGGGTTTCGCAAGGAGCGAATAAAGGTTCGCTGAAGGCGAACGCGTCCAGTGGAGCGCGTTTCCCTGCCAGAGAAGGTATCGATTAAAGTAGGGGTATTTCAAAGAGAAATCATCTCTTTTTTGGGTTTGCTCCTTCCTTGAGCAATGCTTTTGCTTTACCATTCGGCCATGGCAAAAATGAAGAAATCCCTAGAGCAAAACAACCAAAGCGAAAAAAAGCGGAAAGCGTTTGCGAAAGCGGCGAAAATGAGCCCTCTTCTTGCTATCCTAATCGCCGCCTCCGCCTGCCACTTTGAACTAAATATTTGGGGCAGCCATCCTTCTTCTAGCGAGGACCATGGAACCTCTTCGTCTTCCCCTTCTGCTTCGGAAGAAAGCCACCATAGCGACACTTTTTCCTATGAGGAAGATGGCTGCGATCCCATCTCGATTCATTTCATCGATCGGGAAGAGCAATACTCCGGTGATTCGATATATATCAAAGTAGGGGAGAACGATATTTTAATCGATGCCGGTGCGAGAAAAGGAAGCGCGAAAGCCGTCGAAGATTATCTCGAAGATTCCTCTAGAAGCGCTTATGTCTCCGACAATAAGCTCGAATACGTGATCTCCACCCACGCCCATCAAGACCACATCGCCGGCATGATGGGGACGGCGAAAGCGGGGATTCTCTATCGCTACCAAGTCGACAATCTCATCGATTTCTCTTACGCGGATGCCCAAGACGGGAAAAACGTCATCAACAACGCCGATCCGGAGAATTCCAAAGGCGATTCGCGCTTCGTCTCCTATAAAGACACCTACGTAAGCGGCTCCTCGACCAAAAGCTACTCGACCGAGCTATACAAGGATTACGTGGAAGCGAGGAACTACGCCTTAAGCAAAGGCACCATCTGGAAAACCGCCGGCGAGCTATGCAACCCCTCTAGCGACTACTCCTACACCGTGAACCTAGGCAAAGGGGTCAGCATGACTCTCCTCTATTCTTTCTTTTACGATCACACCTCCGCGGAAATCAAATCTTTAGAAAGCGGCTATGTGCGCTCGAATTTCTCCGACCAGAATGACTATTCGCTCTGCCTCCTTTTCACCCAAGGGAGCAGGCATTTCCTGTTCACGGGAGACGCGGAGAGCTACGCCGAGCATAGCCTCGTCAAATACAACTCCCTGCCTAAGGTCGACCTTTTCAAAGCCGGACACCATGGCTCTTACACCGCCTCTAGCGATGAGCTGCTCAATGCCGTTGACCCGAAGATGTGCGTCGTCACCTGCTGCGCGGGGAACAAGGAATACGCTAGCGACGCCGCTCACACCTTCCCCGCCCAGGAATTCATCGACCGCATCGCTAAGCACACCGACAGGGTCTACGTGACCACTCTTGGCTCTTTTGACGACAAGAACCATTACGAGCCCTTCAACGGATCGATCATCGCTTCCTATGATTCCTCTTGCAACGAGAGTCTGCTTTTCTCGGATAACGACACGAAGCTCAAAGACAGCGAGTGGTTCAAAGCCAATCGAACCTGCCCTGAGCAGTGGGCGTAGCAAAAAGCCCAGCCTCGTCTTCCTGGCAACAACGCAAATACCACCTACCCCTTCCGTAGGAAGAGGAGTATATTGCTCACGTATCGGGAACTTGCCATTCCCCCTTATGCGGGCAATGCCGCCGTGGCTTCGCGCTAAGAAGCGAAAATGAGTGCACCTTGTGGTGAAGAAGGATGGTACCGCGCGAAAGCGTTCCTTCGTCAAGCGGGGTGTTTTATTTTCCCCGGGAGGTAAATTCGCATGAATTATTTAAGCGGTAGAGAGATCAGGCAGCGGTGGATTGATTTCTTCAAAAGCAAAGGCCACCAGTTCGTCCCGGGGGTGAATCTCATCCCGCAAGGGGACAAATCCCTTCTTTGGGTCAACGCCGGAGTCACCGGGCTGAAGAAATATTTCGACGGCTCCGAAATCCCGCCGTGTCGGAGGATCGTCAACGTCCAGAAGTCGATTCGCACCAACGACATCGAAAACGTCGGCCACACGGCAAGGCACCATACGTTCTTCGAGATGCTAGGGAATTTCTCAATCGGCGATTATTTCCGCGTTGAGGTCATCCCCTGGGCTTTTGAGCTGCTCACCAACGAGAAGACCGGCTTTGGCATCCCCGTGGAGAAGCTCTACATGACCTATTCGCCTCTTGATCAAGCGACCAGGGATCTTTGGATCAAATGCGGCGTCCCCGCCGATCATCTTATCCCGCTTGAAGGGAACTTCTGGGAGATAGGCAAAGGACCGGGTGGACCAGACACCGAGATGTTCTTCGACCGCGGCGAGGAATATGATCCCGAGCACCTTGGCATCAAGATGCTGCAAGAGGATATGGACAACGACCGTTACGTCGAGATCTGGAACATCGTCTTCAGCCAGTATAACTGCGAGCCAGGCGTCCTCCCGCGCAGCCAATACAAAGAGCTGCCCTCAAAAAACATCGATACCGGCGCGGGATTAGAACGGTTCGCCTGCATTTTGCAGAACTGCAAGACGAACTTCGAGACCGATTTATTCACCCCCCTTATCGAGGCGGTCAAAGGGATCTGCCATAAGGAATATGAGGGGGAGAATCTTCTTTCTTACCGCGTGATCGTCGATCACGCCCGCTCCCTTACCTTCGCCTTAAGCGACGGGGCGAGCTTCTCTAACGAAGGCAGGGGATACGTCTTGCGCAGGCTAGTAAGGCGCGCCATGCGCTATGGCCAGAAACTAGGCATCAACGAGCCTTTCCTTTATAAGCTCGTGTCCACCGTCGATGAGAATTACGGCGATTTCTACCCTGAGCTTCTTTCCAAGGGCGAATTCGTCGCCAAGATGATCAAATCCGAGGAAGAGAAATTCCTCAAGACCCTCTCTTCGGGCGAAGAGAAACTGCTCGGCATGATCGAAGGGAAGAAAGAGCTCTCGGGCGAAGATTCCTTTAAGCTCTTCGACACCTATGGCTTCCCGCTTGACCTCACCGTGGAAATCGCTTCCGAGAACGGGGTGAGCGTCGATACCGAGGGCTTTGCCAAATGCATGGACGAGCAGAAGGAAAGAGCGAGGAAAGCTAGAGGAGAGATCGAATCCTTCCATAAGCAGAGCAAGGACCTCCTTTCCTTCAAAGATCCTTCCGAGTTCCTTTATGAAGGCTATGAGGTCGAAGCCAAAGTCATCGGCTTATTCAAAGACGGTGTCCGCGTGAATTGCCTTGATGAAGAAGGCGATGTCGCCTTCGATAAAACCGTCTTCTACGCCGAATGTGGCGGACAGGTTAGCGACAAGGGCAAAATCACGGGGAAGGATTTCTCCGCGAACGTCATTAGCGTCAGCAAAGCCCCCTGCGCCCAGCATCTTCACCACGTGGAGATCGAGTTCGGCACCATCAAGGAAGGGGATGTCTTGACCTTAACGATTGACCGCAAAAAGCGCGAGCTCACCGCTAGAAACCATAGCGCCACCCACCTTCTTCATAGCGCCCTCTCCCATGTTTTAGGCAGCCACGTCGACCAGAAGGGAAGTTACGTCGATGAGAATTACCTGCGCTTTGATTTCTCCGCTTTGGAAAAGCTTAGCGATGAGCAGCTGCGCGCTATCGAAAGCGAAGTGAATGAAAAGATTCTTGAAAGCATCGAGGAAGTCACTGAGATATTGCCGATAGAAGAAGCCAAAAGCAGGGGGGCGGAGATGGAATTCGCCGAGAAGTACGGCGAGACCGTCCGCGTCGTCGAATTCGGAGACTACTCCCGCGAATTCTGCGGCGGGACCCACGTGAAGAACACCTCGGAAATCGGACTTTTCGTTTTAGAGAGTGAAAGCGCGGTCTCTAGCGGCACCCGCCGCATCGAGGGTCGCACCTCTTTCGGGGCCTATGAATACCTCGCCAAAAAAAGAGCGATCCTCCTTGAGGCAAGCCGTCGCTTCTCCTGCCAAGATAATGAAGTCCTTGGCAAAATCTCCTCGCTTCAGGAAAGCCTATCTTCCTCCAATAAGGAGATTCTCTCCCTCAAAGCCAAGATCTCCAGCGACTCCGCGAAGAGCCTCTCTTCTGGGGTTGAGGAGATCAACGGGATCGCCTTCCTTGCCAAAAAGTTAGATAAGGCCGAAAGAAGCGACCTTCTCTCCCTTGCCGACAACCTCAAATCCGGCAGGAAGGATTATTATTTCTTCCTCGCCGGGAAAGGGGAGAAGGGGATTTCTCTTCTTCTTATGGCCGGCGGAGAAGGAGCGAAGAAACTTGGCGCCGGAGCGGGCATGAAGCTCGTGGCTCCGTTACTAGAAGGCAATGGCGGGGGCAAGCCCGAGATGGCTAGCGGCTCCTGCAAGAGCCTTGCCCGGTTCGACGAAGCGCTTGCTCTGCTCAAAAGCAGGCTATGAAAGGAAAGCAGCATGATTGAAATCAAAGACGACGAGATCCTCTTAAGCAAAGAGGATGGGAGCGAGGAAGTCGCGAAGATCCTCTTCTACTTCCATAACGACATCCGCATGAAGGATTACTATTTCCTCTACAAGGAAGAAAACCCCGAGGAGGTCATCGTGATGTCTAGCGCTGACGGCAAGAGCCTAGAAGAGGTCGACGACGAGGAATTCGATGAGGCCGAGCAAGTCTTCGAAGCCTATCAAGAAGACCCCAAAATCGCCGAGGCCAGGAAGTGATTCCTTGCCCCTAGAAAAAGAGAAGGGTACAATTTAACCCGCATCAGCAAAGGAGAATACCATGGCAACCAAAAAAGAACTTCTTACCCAAGAAGAATACGATAAGCTTCAAAAAGAATACCGCCGCATCATCGACGTCGAGCAGCCCAAAGTCACCGCTGACCTCGAGCTCGCCCGCTCCCAAGGCGACCTTTCCGAAAACGCCGATTACAGCGCCGCCAGGGACCACCAAGCCCAACTCGCGACCCGCGTCGCCGAGCTTGAGGCGATCTTCAACAACCACCAAATCGTCAAGAAAGACAAGAACGCCAACGGTTCGATCAGCATCGGCAACATCGTGAAGTTCACCATCCTCCCTGATGGGGGGGTGATGAGCGTCAAGATCGCCGGCTCCACCGGCGCTGACCCGATGGCCAAAGTCCCGACCATCTCCAACGAATCCCCGCTTGCCAAAGCCATGCTAGGGAAGGTGCCAGGAGACGAGGTCCGCGTCGAGGTGGAAGAGCCTTATTCGATCCGCATCCTCGAGAAAATCCTCGAAAAAGCCTAAGGAAAGCAGACAAAACGAGCTCTCTTCTTTTTAAGGGGGTTTAGGTGGGTTTTCTGAAAATTTACATTCAT
>CAVFEQ010000015.1:0-30766 GCA_963621535.1 Paludibacteraceae bacterium
AATCCAAGCCGTTAGGGGGCGGCGAGAAGGAGAAGAATGGAAGAGAAAGCGAAAGATCCTCAAAGGAAGGAAAGTGAGCTGTACGTGTTTGTCAAAGCGAAGAACCTCGCCGAGTACATCATGCGCGTGAGCGCGGGAGCGCCGGTGAAGTTCCGCTACTCCGTCCTGACCCCTCTGATCCAGAAGAGCCAAGACGCGATCTGCCTGCTCTATGAGGCCAATGAGACGCCAGTTGATGACCCGGAGAGGAAGAAGCTCATCAGGGAGGCGATAGCCAAGGTCAGATGCGTCGCCTTCATTTCCTCCTTCGCCGCGATGAGGGGATGCTTCAGCGAGCATAAGGCCGAAGTCATCTCCCGCTATTCCGGAGAGTGCCTGAAGTATATGCAGGGGTATCTGAAAACCTGCACTGCTTTGGCATAAAAAGGAAAAGGCTATGAGCTCTCGCCGCCCGTTTCTTGGGTGGTTGGTTCCCCGAACCCGAACAACGCGAACAACGCGTCCAACGTGAATTCGGATGGGAACGTCAACAACAACGCGAACAACGACAACGGCGTCCGCCAAGCCTTGGCCATCGGCCTTTAAATTTATCCGCTTGGTCAGTCTCTGCGCCGGGCCAAGCGTCGATCGAACGTTAAGTCTGACATCTAAATCATTCCGATTGTCTGGTTTATGCAGGTATGCTTTTTTGAAAGGACGCAATAAGAAACGCTGGCGCCTTTATCAAAAATAGCGGTAATAGAAGCATGATGTTTTTACGACATATTCACGACAAAACATTTACGACATCATTGTTTTGCCCAAGGTTATGCTGCGCTAAATACTAGCAGAAAAGAGGTCGCAAATAGAAAGCGGTTGAATCGCGACCTCAGCTGGTTGTGATGAAGGCTTACTCACAAGGAGAATTCACCTTTTGCCAAGGCGGAAAGGTAGAGGAAGAGGAAGTAGTAGGGAATGGTGAGAATCCTCTTTTCCTTGTCAAAGCCGTATCTATTCGCAGATATTTTTAGAGCATACGCGAATTTGTTGTGCTCTATGAATTTAGATAGTGAATTAAGGTTGCCTCTGCTCTTTTTCACATCGACTGGCACAATGCCATCTTTATCTTGAAGGAGAAACTCAAATTCCGCATTCCCTTTCCCCTCCCAGTAAAAGAGTTTCATTCCGGACTCGACGATTTCGGACGCAACATAGTTTTCGTAGAAAATGCCAGATAAGGAATTCCCAACTTCGTCTGAGAGGAAAGTTGTTGCGTTTATATCGCTTTGGTAGGAGAACATCCCAATATCGGATAGGTATAGTCGAAATAGCGATTCGTTCGATTCGATGAAGGGAATCGTCACTTTTTCTTTCACGAGCGAGGATTTGTGGATCAGATGCGCCAAAGACAGCCAATCGATGGGGCTAAGCATATCGCGGACTTTCTTCTTTTCCTCGATTAAGGACGGCTTGAAATTTTTCGATTGCTTATTGAGCTCAGAGTAGATGTTCTCGAATATCTTTTTAGCCCGAACTACCGATTCGGGGCTCGCTTGGTATAGTTCCATATCGGACAGGTAATTGTCATAGAGATCCTTCAATATCTGCCGCGATTTTTGTAGCGATCCAGTTTTAAGATAGACATCGACCGCTTCAGGCATCCCTCCGACGAGCAAATACTCGTAGAAAATATCCATGGCTTTCTTGTGGGTAACCTCATCTAGGCTCTCTTTTCTAGCGAAGGCATCAATCACCCGCTCATACACCAGTTTGTTCTTGTTCATGAGGAATTCGCCGAAATTGAGAGGATAGACAGTCAGCTGATTTATCTTGCCAATCGGAAAGAGGAATCCGTTTTTGCTCCCGAGGCCTCTTTTCCTGTTCTCTCTTTGAATTTTGAGTCTGACCATCGAACCCGTGACGATAACGGGGATTTTGCGGAAATCCTGGCAAAAATACTTCATTAAAGTAACGATCGGGAGGCATTCCTGCGCTTCGTCGAAAATAAGAAGCGTGTTCTCGTCAATTTCTATGCCATTGTCCAAAGCAAGCCAATTCAGCACTTCCGAAGCGTTCGTATGGCTTTCGCAATAGGCGGTGAAACGGTGATTTGTCCTGCAATCGACGTAGATGTAACGATCCTTGAAGTATCTCGGAGCGAAGAGCTCTTTAATGAGATACGACTTGCCGACTTGGCGTGCGCCCCACACCATAAGAGGCTTCCTAAAAGAGTCGTTCAGCCATTCCTCTAAGTTAGATAAATACTTTCTTTCCATATTGACTCCATGCGTAGTTTACAATTAATTTCACCTTTTTGCCAGTTTTCTATGTTAATTAATTTCACCTTTTAGACATGTTTATAACTTAATTAATTTCACCTTTTAGTTGTATTTTTAACCTAATTAATTTCACCTTTTTATGATTTTCGTGTTTGCAAGTCTAGTGGTCAATAGGGGGTTTGACCTCGTCAGTTTGGACAAGAAAGGATATATTTCTTATGAATGCAAATGCATAAACAATGCCGTCGATACACCTTATACGGTGAAGGTGCGCTCCACGAACTCCCGATATGACGTGAATAACAAAACGAGGCACACCTTGAATCGAACAGCCTTTTTTCTGATTCCCTCGCTTACTCATTCTCCTCAGCGAGTCTTTTGGCAAATGCTGCCCGCGACTCTGCCCACTCATCACGGTAGGCTTTCGCGTTCTCCAAGAAACGGTAGGTTTTGTTGATGGTGAAGAAGTAGGTCATGTAGTCGTAGGACCTTTGGGCTTTCTTATCGTCCAAACTCACCAAATCGACCAATCTCAGGTTATCTTGCAGGTCCAGCATCTTAACAAGCGCGGAGACGGGGTTCTTCAGGCACTTCTTGATATAAGGCGGGTAATCTTCGCTTTTGTCGTGGGTGATGAGATAGAGGGCTTGCTCCATGTAGAGCTCGAAATAGTCTTTGAAGCCGCAGTCGACGTATATCTCCTTGACCTCTTTTAGGGTCAGTTCGCTGTCCTCGATGACATCATGGAGCAAGCAGACCTCCTGCACGCCTTCAAAGGGGATGCCGTGCTTTGCCGTAGTTTCTTTATCGATGCAGAAGCAGTCGTTAGGGATGATCCCAACCAGATCCCTGTAGTATCCGCAGACCCGGGTCGGATGGAAGGCGTAATCCTCCCCGTTCTCCCTTTTTTGCCCCCGGTGGGCGTATTCCATGATCTCCTTGGCCAGTTCCACCGTGGAGAAATCGCTGATTTTGATCCTTTCCGGGTCAACGCCCACGCTAAGCAGATACCGATGAATTTTCTTTAGGTTCTCGTTCATGAGAATTCCTCCTTACGTGAACTAGTGTAAGAATCTCTAACGCCTATTTGGTCAAACCGCGTTTGACAAAGATCGAAATAGAGGCACGCGTCCAAAAGTAGATGATTCTATTGCTGAATCCAAGAGAAAGTCCTTTTTTCTTGATCAAGTTAATCGCATGACTTCCTTTTCTTTAACGCCGCCTGCATTCGCGGAAGTCTATCGTTCTATCATCTTTCCTTTCTAAAGGAAAAGGAGGTTCCTATAATTGAGTCCATGGATAAGCAGAACCTATTGCAAGAGGGCCTTCTTCTTAAAGAGGATGGCGATCTAGTGGAGGCGGGCTATGCCTTCTCCCTGGTTAAAGATTATAGAAAAGACATGGTCAAAGGCGGCAAGAACCGCCTTAAGGAATGGGATTATTATTACGTTGGCAATAGGGATTACGGAATCGCTTTGACCGTCGCGAACAACTCCTACATGGGACTTTTAGGAGTCTCCATCCTTGACTTCAAAGAGCCTTGCGACATCAGCAAGTCCTTCATGATGCCTTTTCCCGGCAAGAAGATCGCCTTGCCTGAATCCTCGAAGGAAGGCGATGTCAAAGTGGAGGATCAAAAAAAGGGTTACTCTTTTGTCTTCCTTAACGAAGGGGAGGGCAAAAGAAGGCTTCGCGTCTACGTCAAAGACGTCGACAAGAAAGGGAACGCCTTCCATTGCGACCTCCTTTTGGAGGAGCAAAACGAAGATAGCCTCGTGATTGCAACCCCCTTTGAAAAGAAGGGCCATTTCTATTACAACCAGAAAATCAACAACCTGAAGACGAATGGCTACGCCAAAGTGGGGGAGAGGATGTTTGACTTCAATAAGGACTCCTATGGTGTGCTTGATTGGGGGAGGGGCGTGTGGACCTATAAAAACACCTGGTATTGGAGCTCGCTCTCCTCTTGTGAGAATGGCCACCTGATCGGTTGGAACCTCGGCTATGGTTTCGGCGACACTTCCAAAGCCAGCGAGAACGTTTTCTATTACGACAAGAAGGCCTATAAGCTAGGGAGGGTGCGCTTTGACATCCCCATCTCGCCTAATGGCGGGGACGAATTCATGAAGGATTGGGACTTCCGTTTCAAAGACGATTCCTTTGAGCTCCATTTCCACCCGATCTACAACCGCCATAGCGACGCGAATGTGGGAATCATCCGTTCTAATCAGAACCAGGTTTTCGGCCTTTTCTCGGGATCCATTCTCCTTGAAGGGAAACCCGTTTCTTTCCATGACCTCCCCGGATTCGCCGAGAAAGTCTTCAATAAGTGGTGAGAAAGTAAAAAAATGGCCTTCTGCAAATGCAGGTGGGGATAAAGAAAAGAAAGTTCCGTGATTGGGTTGGAAGCACAAAGGAGGAACGTGTCCTCCTCGCCCATTCCCTGACGACTGCGATTTTTCTGAATCGGCAGCTCCCTTAAAGGCTGTTCTTGAATAGCGGATCCGTTTTTGAGGGCTTTAAGTAAGCGGCCCCTCACTTAAAAGCGCTTGCCGGCGCCTATGAAATCCATCAGATTGACATGGATGATGCCATTTCTCTTCTGCAGCATAAAGTCCGTTGTCACGACATATTTTCTGTAGTTGTCCCGTATGCTCTCCAATGATCTGTATTCTCTGTTTTCACTATCTTTGCTTAGCAGTATTTTATAGGCCACCTGCACATAGGCATAATCCATATTGCCATCTCGGAGGATGAAATCGCATTCCAGTTTTCCAATGCGTCCCACGCTTATTGCGTAGCCGAGGCTCCTAGCATAGAGATAGACGATGTTCTCCAGCGCCGGACCATAATTGATCCGATTGTCCGTGTTCATCGCATAGTAAAAGCTTAGGTCGGCAACGTAGTACTTTTGCTCTCCCGAAAGCGTTTTTTTCGATTTCATATCGAACCTTTTGCATTCGTATAGAATCTTTGCGTCAATTAGCGTTTTTATATACCGGGTCAGCGTCGCGCGGCTGATGGCCGTGCCGTTTTTACGAAGGGCTTCCTGCAGGCTGTTGATGCTCGTCGTTGCACCGAAATTGTTGATGATATAATTCCTAACCAGCTCAAAGGAGTGAACGTCTTTGATTTTCACTCTTCGTTTGATGTCTTTTTCGAAGATTTCATCGATGATTCCCTTCACGTAGGTGCGCTTATCCGAAAGGCTCTCGATTTTGATTGCCCGTGGGAATCCGCCTTCCAAAATATAACTATTCAGCTCGATTTCGGAATTGGCGTTGATATCCTGCCCATAAAACCTCTTCATGCCCTCGTATTCATCAAACGTCAGCGGAAACATTTCGAACTCAAGATATCTTCCGGTCAATTTCGTTACAAGCTCCCCGCTGAGCAAATAGGAATTGGAGCCTGTTATGAAAATCGAATAACCGCCTTCTGACCTGAACCCGTTGATCACCTCTTCAAAGCCATCGACGTTCTGAATCTCGTCGATGAAAAGGTATTTCATCCCTTCCGCTTGCGTGGCGGATTCGATTAATGCATCTAATTGTTCGGCGTTACGAATGCTTTTGTACCCACGCTTATCGAGATCGATGTAAATGATGTTGCTTTCTGGAACGCCACCTTCTTTGAGCTCTTCCGCGATGGTTTGCATGAGGCTAGATTTCCCGCATCTGCGTATACCTGTTATCACCTTGATGAGGTCGTCATCGTGGAAGAACGCACGCATCTTGGATAGATACTTTTCCCGTTTGTATAGTTTCATCATTTGTCTCCCTTGTTCTTGTTATACACCGCATCATCGTTATTTCAAGGTTATCGTTACAAATTTTGCTGTTTATTCAATATTTG
Source organism: Paludibacteraceae bacterium (assembly GCA_963621535.1). Taxonomy (GTDB): domain Bacteria; phylum Bacillota_I; class Bacilli_A; order RFN20; family CAG-826; genus Alloenteromonas. The sequence continues at coordinate 6,114 of CAVFEQ010000015.1, forward strand.
CAACGTTAACACGCCATTTATTATCCGTCTTTGAGAAGGAATCATAGCGTTTCAAAAGCAATCAAAGAAACGCCTTGGGCAGACGGCATTAAGCTCATCCCACATCCCTGCACAACGCTTTAGCACTCGCGAAAAGCCGAATTCTGCGAGTTCATGGACGCGCTCGTCGAAGCTTAGCCTCGCCCGCTGGCGAAACCGCTCTGCAATCTGATCTACGGGGTCCTCAAGTTCGGATCGGCGAAGACTGGGTTCCTTTTTTTCGATGGCCGTACTAAAAAGAAGCCTAAAGATTCAACGAGTGGCTTTTCGGGCAAAAATCTAAGTTAAAAGGACTAGCCACAAAAAGATAAAAAGGACTTTGTCAAAACATTGATTCCTGATAATCAAACCGATTTGTGCACGGTGCACTAGATAAGTTCCCGCGAGAAGAATATCATATGTTCAAATATTTGGAGGAATCATACCATGCCAGAAGCAAAAATCGTCGATCCGGCAAAAAAAGCAAAAAAGCCGGGCCGCCCGAAAAAAGAAGCCAAACCCACGAAAGTCGAAGTGAAAGAAGAGGTCAAAGCCGAAGAGGCTACTCCCGTCACTGAAATCAAAGAAGACGTCGCTCCGGCGGAAGTCAAAGAAGAAACCGCCCCTGAAGCGACCCCTGTTGCCGAAACGGAAGCAGCGACTCCTGTTGAAGAAGTGAAAGCGGAAGACACCGCTGAAGCCCCCGCGGAAAACAACACCGACGAGGCCTATGTCTCTCTTCGCCACATCGATAAGATCTATGACAATAATGTTCAGGCCGTCTTTGACTTCAACCTCGACATCAAACGCCACGAATTCATCGTCTTCGTCGGGCCTTCCGGCTGCGGCAAATCGACGACCCTCCGCATGGTCGCCGGCTTAGAGGACATCACCGCTGGCGAGCTTTATATCGACGGCGAATATTCCAACGACCGCACCCCGAAAGACCGTGACATTGCCATGGTCTTCCAGTCCTATGCTCTTTATCCGCATATGACCGTCTATGACAACATGGCCTTCGGCCTTAAGATCCGCCACCTCCCGAAAGCGGAGATCGACAAGAGGGTCAAAGAAGCCGCCAACATCCTCCAGATCACCGAATACCTCGACCGCAAGCCAAAAGCGCTCTCTGGTGGCCAGAGGCAGCGTGTGGCCCTTGGCCGCGCCATTGTGCGCAACGCCAAGGTATTCTTGATGGACGAGCCTCTTTCCAACCTCGACGCCAAACTCCGCGTCCAGATGCGCTCGGAGATCATCAAACTCCACGAGGCCTTAAACGCCACGACGATCTACGTCACCCACGACCAGACCGAGGCCATGACCATGGCAAGCCGCATCGTCGTCATGAAGTTAGGCCGCATCCAGCAGGTCGGCTCGCCGATTGATATCTACAACACCCCGGCCAACCTCTTCGTCGCGACCTTCATCGGCTCGCCCGCCATGAACGTCATGAGAGCTTCTTATGACAATGGGGCGATCACTCTCCTTGGTGGACACACCATCCATCTTGGCGAGGCTTTCGCCAAAGCCCACGATGAGTTCTACAAGAACGAAATCGAGGTCAATAAGGCCGAGATCGCCGCTCTTGAGGAGAAGAAAGCCAACACCAAGGCTCCTAAAGCGAGCAAGCTCCATAAGAAAGCGGTCAACCCGATCGCCGTCATCGACGAAGAGATCGCTAAGCTCACTGAGCGCATCCAGAAGGACGAATTCGCTCTCGAAGGAAGCCACGAGATCATCTTCGGGCTCCGTCCTGAGGATATCGAGGAAGTCGCTCCTGGTACTAAAGACGCCTACGACATCCGCGTCGCAGTCGCTGAGCTGCTTGGCCATGAATACTACGTCCACACCGATTTCGGTGGGATCGATCTGGTCGCGAAGATCCAGCTCACCCACGAGATCAAGATCGGGGACAGCCTCTCCGTCGCCTTCAATAACGAAAAGGCCCACATCTTCGATCCCTGGAGCGAGAAGAGAATCTACTAATCCCTTTCCGGTTTGTTTTCCTTTGCCCCCGCTTCAAGCGGGGTTTTCATTATGTGAGCCTCTAGACACCGTATATTCCCTTTTTTGAGCCCTCCTCTTTTAAAGGGGGTTTTACAAGTCTGAGCCGAATTTTTGGCGAATTTCGCTTTTTTTGGGGCAAAAGAGGCTCTTTTCCTTAATTACTAGGGTGGAGGTAGTGTTTATGGATGAAAACGAAAAGATGGCGAAGACCATCAAAATCCTATCCGTCGTCTTGGGAGTCGCTTTGATCGCCGTAGGGGCCGCTAGAGCGCTTACCCAGGGTGACAGCCTAGGCTTAGGGGAAGATGGCCTATTGGGGGTCTCCGTCTGCCTGCTTGGCTTTGGCGTTGGCTCAGCGATCAAGAAAAAAGAGGTTGCCGAAGAAGAAAAAACGGACGATGAGGGGATTTGACCCTCACTCGTCCGAATCTTTCTTGTAGGTTTTCCTTGGCCCGTAGCTCTTTTTGAAGCCGCCTTTTGAGCCTCCGTAGGACTTCTTGAAGCCCCCTTCTTTGTTGTAGGGCTTCTTGTCGCCGTAGGAGCCTCTGCCATAAGGTTTCTTATCGCCATAGGATTTCCTATCCCCATAGGATTTGCGCTCCCCATAGGGTTTCTTGTCCCCATAGGACTTGCGTTCCCCATAGGGTTTCTTGTCCCCATAGGTTTTTTTCGCCCCATAGGGTTTGCGCTCAGCGTAAGGCTTATCGCCATAGGATTTCCTTTCGCCGTAGCTCTTTTTGTAAGAGCCTTCCCCGTCCCTGTGGAAATTCTTCCTATACGGGCGGCTTTCCCCGTTTTCCCCATCTTTATGATAGGGTTTGCGGTAAGGCTTATCCCCGTAAGGCTTGCGCTCCCCATAGGATTTCCTCTCGCTATAGGGCTTGTCGCCATAGCTTTTCTTGTAGGGGCGATCGCCATCCCGCCTGAAGGTCTTCTTGTAGGGGCGCTCCTCGCCTTCTTCCCCGTCTTTATGATAGGGCTTGCGGTAAGGCTTATCCCCGTAGGATTTCCTCTCCCCGTAGGGCTTTCTTTCCCGATAGGACTTATGGTATCCCTCTTTATCTTCGTAACGAGAACGGTAGGGCTTATCGCTGGATTCTTCGCTTTCTTCAATGGCTTCCCCGTTCTCTTTCGCCTTGATGGCCGCGGTCTTCTCCTCGATGATCTCCCTTTTCTTCTTTTGCTTCTCTAGAAGCATCGGGATATCGTCTTCAGAGAGCACCCAGAAGTCGAGGCTAGAAAGGAGGGAGGCGGTGACGCCTTGCCCTTTCTTGGTCTTGCCTGAGAAGGTGCCGTCATAGATCTCATAGACCCCGCAGGCGGGGGACTTGTCTTTGAGGATGCAGATGTGGATGTTGAGCAGCTTGCATAGCTTCAAGGCCTTCTCCGCGCCGAGGTTGTATTGCTTGGTGACATTCTCCCCTTTGGCGTTGTAGACCCTTCCGTTTTTGATCTCGCTAGGGGAGCGAGGGGTGGATAAGCCCCCTTCTACCTCCGTGCAAAAAGGCACGAGATCGAAATATTTGTTGAGCTCTTCGATGTAGGGGCTCTTCTTGTCGGTGCCGTCATAGCGGCAGGGCTCGCCGGCAAGGCAAGCGGAAATGAGGATCTTGTCCATAACGGGGCTAGTTTACGCTCTCTAGGGGCAAAAAGAAAACAAAACAGGCAAAGATTAGGGCTAAGAAAAGGCAAGGTTTGCATTGGCAGCTCAGCGTCCTAACGGTTTGGACTTGGGTTTTTGTCAAGAGGGCCTTTATTAGGTCGGCAGCGACACCATGAAAGGAAAAGAAGCGATCGCTCGCCTCTTTCCTTATCGAAGATCCTTTTGGGCTGAGGAGATGACCCCGGAGTATTTGGCTTGGATGTAGTCATCGACCTCAGAAGAAAGCAAGCAATCGGCCAGGGCGTCGATCTTCGTTTTGTAGATGGAATCGCTTTGGTATTTGGCCACGTTCCCGGCGACGACGTTGGCCCTAAGCTCTTTCACCTCATCGCTTTCTACTGGTAGGCTAGGATCGGCGCTTAGATGGCCTGTAAGGGCGCTATTGGTGGGCAAGACGGCGTAATCATAATCTTGCAGCGAGGCGACGAGGAGGCTTTCTTCGATGGGGATGATGTTATTAGGAAGGTTGATTGGATTTCCCTCTTTGTCGACTTCATAGGAGGAGATCACCCCGTTTTCGACGAGAAGATCCAAGGCCCTGATCTCATTGCTCACGTCGTTGCAGATCTCGTAGGTCGCGCTTGTTTTGCTTGAGGAGAAATCCTCGGCGTTTCTCTTTCCCGCGTAGATCCTTAAAGGCTCGAAGTGGACGCTGGCAAGAGGGAAGACTTTGGTATAGGCGTAATCCTCCGCATAAGCGGCGCTTCCTGAATCGTATTGCTGCAAGTAGGGGCGGTGCTGGAAATAGTTCGCATCGTAGTCCCCGTTATAGACCCCATCGTTTTGCAGGGTCCAGTCGAGGATCGTGACCTTAAGCGAATATCCCTTCTCTTGTAGAAGAGGCTTCACCGCCTCGTTTAAGATCTCCGCGTGGGGGATCTCGCTGGCGGCTATGGTGATGGTTTTGCTTTCACTCTCCCCGCATCCGGAGAGAAGCAGAGGGAAGAAAAGAAGAAGAGCAGTGGTTTTTTTCATGGTTTGCATTCCTTTGTTATTTGAGTTTTTTTCGTTTGTCGAGCTTTTTGGCCAAGAAGAGGCCAGCTTCCTGCACCAGCTCAACTAAGGCCACGACGAGGAGGATCATGGCCCAGAAGGTCCAGCTGGAGAGGAAATCGCCGGTGTGGCGGGTGTAATAGGACCAGATCTCGGCGATGAGCCCGCCGGCGCCGATGTTATAGGCGAAAGAGGTGTAGCCTAAGACGTTGACCAGGGTGATCGCAAAGCCTAAGAGCAATGAGGCTCTTGCCTCGCCTAGATAGACGTGGAGGATGATCTCCTTCTTGCCTCCGCCAAGAGACTTGACCGCCTCAACGGCCCCGTTATCGACGTCTTGCAGGCTTTGCTCGACGCTTCTAGCGACGAAGGCGAAGGTGGAGAAGAATAAGGGAATGACCATCGTGTACCATTGCCCGGTCCCTTTGCCTAATAAGGCGCGGTTAAGCGGCAAGAGGATGACGGTCAAAATGAGGCAGGGGACGCTGCGGAGGAAGTTCACGGCTATCCCTAAAGCGAGGTTGATCGGCCTATTGGGACGCAGCCCGTTTTTGGAGGTGATTTTCAGCACGATCCCTAAAGGCAATCCGACGAGATAGGCCAAGAAAGTCGAAATCAGGGTCATCCCTAGGGTCTCCAAGGTGATTTTTAGGAAATCAATGTTCATCGCTTAGCTCCTCGAATTTCACGTTTTTGAGGGTGAGGTAGCGCTTTAGCTTCTCTTTTTCCCTTGCTTCCTTTGGGGCTTTGATGATGGTCTGGCCATAGGTCTTGCCTTCGACCGTCTTCGTGTCGGCGTAGACGATAGAGACCCTGATTTGGCACTCCTCGACGATCTCTGAGATAAGCGGCTCATCCACGTTCCCTTCAAAGAGGATGCGGATGGAGCTATGCTCGTCTAGGCTCGTCGTCAGCTTAGAGGAATAAAGCAGCTTGCGCGTGATGGGGCATTTCGGGCTTAGGTAGACCTCGCTTAAGGGACCGCTTTCGACGATCTTGGCCTGGTCGAGGATCGCCACCTTGTTGCAAATGCTCTCGATGAGGTTCATCTGGTGGGAGATCATGAGGATGGTGAGCCCGCTTTCCCTGTTTAGTGACTTTAGCAGTTCTAGAAGAGAAGAGGCGGTGGAGGGGTCAAGGGCGGAGGTCGCCTCATCAAGAAGCATCACCTCCGGATTGAGGGCCAACACCCTAGCGATCGCGACCCTTTGGCATTGGCCTCCGGATAGCTCGCTAGGATAGCTTTGAAGTTTTTCCTCTAGCCCGACTTTCTTTAAGGCGCCTAGCGCCCTAGGCATTCGTTCCTTCTTGGGGACATGATTGATCTTTAGCCCCAGCAAAACGTTGTCCAAAACGTTTTTCTGTTCTAAAAGATTGAAGGATTGGAAGATCATCCCAAATCTCCGCCTATCCTCTTTCTTAAGAGGGGAGGTGGGGGAGATGAGGAGCTTATCCTCAAAATAAATCTCCCCCTCATCGAAGCTTTCTAGGGAATTAAGACACCTCACCAAGGTGCTCTTCCCCGCCCCAGAAAGCCCGAGGATGCCGTAGATGTCCCCTTTTTCAATGGTTAAGGAGACTTTGTCGAGGACTAGCTTATCCCCGTAACGCTTGCTTAAATCTCTGATCTCAAGATAGGCCATAAAAAGAAAAACCCGTCCTCCAAACGCGAAGGACGGGATAAACCCGTGGTACCACCTTGCTTCGCCTAGAAGTCACCTTCTAAGCCTTAACGGGTTCTAACAAACCCTTTTGCTGTAACGGGCAACCCCGGAGAAGGCTACTGCTTTCACCTTCTCGGCTCTAAGGCCATGTTCACTCTCTTTTTCCCGCCTCGCTTCCACCGTCCGGGGCTCTCTATAGGGCTTAGGGGAGTTACTCTTCCTCGTCAACGCCGATAGCCATAATGTAGGACCTAGCGAGTTTTTATCAAGAGGGAAAATCGCTTTTCTCTAAAAAAGCCACCGCGAGGGTGGCTTAGAGGGGATTTAGCCTCAGATGAGCGTCACTTTGATCTTCGCGACGGCGCCGTAGGTGCTGTCGTTTTCGATGCTACTAACGCGGAAGCTGTAGTTGCAGGTCATCGTCTCGTCGACGCTCACTTCCTGCTTCTTCTTGCTTTGGTTGGTGATCTTCTTGGCTTTGTTCCAAAGGGCGCTTTGGGAGGGCATATAGACCGAGGCCCTGTCCTTGCCGCCGCTATCCTTCAGATTGAAGGTGCTGTTTTTGCGAAATAAGGAGGAATTAGAGGCTTTGTAGGTGGTGTTGGTCTGGGCATTGGCATCATTCCAGCTTGCTTCTAAGATGGAAAGCTGGCTGTAGCTGCGCTGGGCGCCACTAGAAGTGGTCCAATAGTCGCCGTCATGGCCACGCCCGAGCTTGGAGTTGTCATTCCTTAGATCATGGGCTTTCTGCCCGACTTCGTCTGGGGTGGAGAAGACCTCTTCCTGCTCGTAGCCCTTGCTCGAGGTCGCTCTAGCGTCGACATGCCACACCCTGATGCCATACTGGGTGAAGCCAGCTTGGGTGGTATAGTCCTTCTTGCAGAGACCATAGGGGCCGACGAGCTCGACCATCATGTATTCGTCGAAGGCGGTGTTGTTGTAATTTGGCGAGGCGAGGACGAGGCTATCGCCAGAAGTGGTGGCAAGGCGCAAAGTGATCTCGGCGCTTTTGCCTCCTTCTAGATCCTCTTCTTTGAGGACCCAGGGGTTGACCCAGCCGTAGGCGAATTTGCTGTAGCTATTGTGGTCGCCGAGGTTCTGATCCATGTAATCGATCCCGCCCGCCGGGCTCCATTCCTTGTTGTAGTCGTAATAATCATCAAGCCCCAAGGTGTGGCCGGTCTCGTGGATGAAGGTGCGCGACTCATAGCCGTTGCTGCCTTCGGAGAGGAAGTTCGTGCTGGCCCAGGCTAAGGTCTGGACGGTCGGGCTTTTCAAGGTGCCGGCGGAGTTGCCGGTATAGGTGACGTAAGCCCACCAGAAGGAGGTGTCGCCGCTAGAATAAGGATAGGCGTAGACGTTCCAGATGAGGTCGATGAAGCCATCGTCGTCGCTATCTAGATCATCGAGGGAATAGGCATCCGCGCCGAGTTCCCCGTGGTTGTCTTTGGCGTATTCGGCAATGTACCACTTCCTGACTCTTTCTGCGGCGCTCACCCCGGCCTGGCCGTGGGAAGACTCCTCAAACTCTTTCGCGGTTTCACCGAAATCGATCCAGGTGGGGATCATGACGACGTCGAAGGCGCCCTTTCCGAAGGAGCTCTGCTCATAGAAGCTCTGGACGGAGATCGTCCCGCCGACTTTGTCGATCTCTTCTTGGGTCCCGGTGAAAGTGATCCTGATTTTCTCTAGCAGGGCATCATCGGCTTTGATCGTGTCTTTCTCATCATCGGGGTTTTCCGTGAATTTGATGGGCGCGACCAGAAGCTTCTGCTTCTTGCCAGTGGTGGGGTAGCTATTGACGTGGGGGCTGCCCGCGTTAGCGTAAAGCTGGCTGCGGGTGAGCATCTTTGTGTTGCCATCCGCGTCTTTGTATTCGGTGACCCCTTTGCTGAGATCCTCGTTAGTGATGACCTCTCCGCTTGCTGAGCTACTCTCGCTAGAAGAGGCCTCGCTACTAGAGGCTGTGCTAGAAGTCTCGTTCCCGCCCCCGGAGCAGCTCCCTAAGGCAAGGGCGAGGCCTAGAAGCGCGAGGGCACTGATTTTTTTGATGCTTTTCATTTGTTTTTGTCTCCTTTTATCTGGTTTTGTAGATGATGTAGAGGATGATTCCTACAAGCAGGAAGGTGCCTCCTGAGATAAGAATGGCGAAGATCGGCTTCCGATTCTCCCCCTCTTTGAGAATCCGGTAATCGTAATAGGTCGCGGGGAATCCCTGCTGCTTGAAGTGGGGCTTGAAGACGGTGTAGACGATCGTCTTCATGGAGTAGGCGAGGAAGTCGAAGGCTCCTTTCGTGGAGAAGAACTGCAGCAAGAAGCCTAGACAGAGGAGCAACCCAGAGAGCGCGAAGCTATCGACGATGATCGCTAGGGGCTCAACCTTGTAGCCAGCGCCTGTCTGAGAATAGTACTCGATCAGAGCGATGCCCGTCCCTAGAAGGAGAGCAACTAGGCAGCTGATGGATAGAGCGATCCAGAAGGCTTTGCTGAAGAAGGGCTCCTTCTGCTTTTTCTCTTGCTTCCTGCTCATTTCTTGAGCTCTTGCAGGTAGCGAGTTTCCTCTTCGTCGTTGCAGCGGACGAAGTGGCCCGGGGCTAGCTCACGGAAGGTAGGCTGCTGCTTGGAATAGTCGTGACTTTCGGCGGGGTTATAATGGATCCTCTCCCTGCTCGTCTCGGTGATCGGGTCGGGGCAAGGGACGGCGGAGAGAAGCGACTTGGTGTAGGGGTGAAGAGGATGGGCGAAGAGCTCATCGCTCGTGGCCAGCTCGACGAGGTTGCCGTAATACATCACCGCGATTCGATCGCAGAAATATTTGACGACGGAGAGGTTATGGGCGATGAAGATGAGGGTGAGCCCGAGGCTGTTCCTGAGCTCATTGAGCAGGTTGATGACCTGGGCTTGGACGGAGACGTCAAGGGCGCTGACGGGTTCGTCGGCGACGATGAGCTCGGGGTTCATGATGACGGCGCGGGCGATGCCGATGCGCTGCCTCTGCCCGCCGGAGAACTCGTGGGGGTAGCGGTTAGCGTGCTCGGGGACCAGCCCGACGAGCTGCAGGACCCTAGAAACTTCCTTGTTGATGAATTCCTTGTCGTGGCAGCCTTGGATGACTAAGCCCTCGGCGATGATGTTCCTGACCGTCATCCTCGGGTTGAGCGAGGCGATCGGGTCTTGGAAGATCATCTGGATCTTGCTAGCAAGGTTAGCGTGCTTGGCCTTATGCATCTCCTCCTTGTAGCTCTTATAGGAGGAAAGCTCTTCTTCGCTTAGAGACGAGGCGCTTGTGGCGTTGACCTTCTCTAAGAGATCATGATACTTCTCCTCGACCTTCTTCATCTCCTTCGCGGCGATGTTCTTGTTGAAGTTCTTGTCGTCTTTTTTGGCTTGGGCGATTTTATCGCGCTGGAGGGAGCAGATCGACTCGGCCCTCTCTTTCTGGGCTTTGATCTCCTCTTGTAGAGGTCTGACCTTAGCTAGATATTCCTCATGCAGCGCCTTTTTCTCTTCTAAGTCAGCGGTAGTTGCTTCTTTTAGCTCCTTCTCGGCTTTCTTTAGAGTGGTCGTCACGCCGAACTTCTCCGCATAAGAGGCGAGGTAGTCGCTTCTTGCGTCATTGATCTCCTTGTTGAGCTTCTTGAGGGCTTCATGGAGGCGGATGTTCGTGTATTTGATCTCCTTCTCGTTCCATCTGGTGCCGGCGGCGATGCGCGTGCCTTCTAGCCAGATGTCGCCAGAAGTGATCTTGTAGAGCTTCATGATGTCGCGCCCGGTCGTGGTCTTCCCGCAGCCTGACTCGCCCACTAGCCCGAACACCTCCCCCCGATAAACGGAGAAAGAGACGTCATGGACGGCTTTAAGATACTTGTTGGGGCCGCTGCCCCCGGCGAAGCGGAAATACTGCTTCAGGTGGCGGACCTCCAAAAGCTTTTCGGCGTTCTCATAGTCGAATTTCTTCTGGAACTCTTTCTTAGGAGAGGGGGACGCTTTTTTCTTGGTTACTTTCTCAGCCATTTTCTTTCTCCCCCTTAAGATGATTCAAAATCGAATTCTTCATGTTGGTCGGTTTCGGGGTGAACTCCGGATGGGCGCTTAAGGCGGTCTGGATGCGCTCGATGACGATGTCAGGAGCCTTGAAGTCAGGGGCGTTTTCATGGAGATTCCAACTCGCGGCGAAGTGGGTCGGGGACACTTGGAAGAACGGCGGCTGCTTCTCTAGATCAATGGCCAAAGCGTGGGCGTTCCTGGCCGCGAAAGCGTCGCCTTTAGGGGGCAAAAGCATGTTCGGCGGGGTGCCGGGGATGGCGCTGAGCTGTTCTTTGGTGTTGAGGTCAGGCATCGAGCCAAGAAGCGCCAAGGTATAGGGGTGGCGCGGATCATAGAAGATCTCGGTGTCGCTGCCGTATTCGACGATCTTGCCCGCGTACATGACGGCGATGTCATCGGCCATGTTGGCGACGACGCCTAAGTCGTGGGTGATGAAGACGATAGAGAGGTTCCTCTCTTTCTTGAGCTTGTTGATGAGCTCGAGGATCTGGGCTTGGATGGTGACATCTAGCGCGGTGGTGGGCTCATCGCAGATCAAGATCTCGGGGCTGGAGCAGAGGGCGATCGCGATGACGATGCGCTGCCTCATGCCCCCGGAGAGCTCGAAGGGGTATTGCTTGAAGCGCCTCTCGGGCTCGGCGATGCCGACTTCCCCCATCATCTTGATGGCTCTTTCTTTGATTTGTTTGGAACTCTCGAGGTGGGTGGCTTTGCGGATTGCTTCTTGATATTCCTCAATGGCTTTATCCACGTAGCTCTCTAGCTTGCTCATGCCCTCTTTCTTGAGGTCTTCTAGGTGCACCAAAAGATCCTCGATCGCGTCGTGGAGCTCTTTGACTAGCTCCTCTTCGCTAGGGATGATCTCAGGGAGCTTGGCCCGCTCTGCGGGCGGGAGCTTATAGAAATCGTAGACGCCTGATTTAGCGTAAGCCGCTTCTAGGCGCTTATTGGCGGCCCCATAGGACTTCGCGCTTAGCAAAATATCCTTGAGGATCGTAGGGAAGACCGTGATGGTGTTGTCTTTCTCGTCTAGGACGTTCAAAGAGCAAGAAAGGATCGCTTTATAAAGGGGCTTGATCTTCGCGATGATCGCCGGGATCTCGACTTTCTGGCTTCCAAAAGACTCGTCTTCGATGAGGGAGAGCTTCTCTAAGACGAGGTCAATCGCCTCTAGCCTTCTTCTGAGGTCTTTTCTTATCGCCTCTTCGAAGAGGTGGCGGTGTTCTGCTGGAGAAGAGGCAATGGAAAGGATGGTTTCTCCGTCCTCGCCTTTGGATTTGACTGCTTTGCTTCCCTTAACGAAAGCAAGGGTCTCCTCGTCTTTGCTTGAAGAAAGGAGGATGGAGTTGACGCGCTTAAAGTGCTTATGGGCCTCTTTGAGGTCGCTTTTCTGCTTGAGGACCATCGCCTCGGTGAGCTGCTTCCCCACGATCATGATGGGGTTCAGGGAAGAGAGGGGGTCTTGGAAGATCATCGAGATCTTGACGCCCCTGATCTTGTGGAAATGCTCCTCATCGATCTTAAGCAGGTCCTGTCCGTTATAGATGATCTGGCCGCCTTCGACGATCTTGTTTTTGGCTAAGATCCCAAGGATCGCCTTCGAGGTGACCGATTTCCCTGAGCCGGATTCGCCTACGATCGCTAGGGTTCTGCCTCGATACAAGGAAAAGGAGATGCCTCTTACGGCCTTGACCGTGCCACCGTTGGTTTTAAAAGAGATACGGAGGTTCTTGACTTCGAGGATTTTGTCGTTTGAAGTGGTTTTTTCCATTAGTCGTCCGCTCCTTTCAAAGAGGTGTTGAAGGCATCACGCAAGCCGTTGCCGAAGAGGTTGAAGCAGATCATGAGCAAGCTGATGATGATGCAGGGGAAGAGAAGGACGTGGGGGTTAGAGGATAGCCCGGCGTTCTGCCCTTCGCTAAGCAAGGTGCCGATGGAAGAGAGGTTCGATTTGCTGAAATCGACGATCCCTAGGAAGCTCAAGGTGGATTCGGAGAAGATGACGCCAGGGATCATGAGGACGCTGCTTGTGACCAAGGTGCCGATGGCGTTAGGAAGGATGTGACGGAAAATCAAGCGCGAATCCTTCGCTCCTAATGTCCTTGAGGCCAAGACGTATTCCTGCCCTTTGAAGCGGTAGAACTGCATGCGCGTCGTCCCGGCTACGCCGATCCAGCCGGAGTAGACGAAGGCGATGAGGAAGGCTAAGACGACGATCCCAGTTTCGCCTATCCCTGCCTTTAGCCCAGGGTTATTGGTGAATTGGATGGAGCAGATCGTGAGGATGATGATCGAGGGGATGTTGCTGATGATGTCGGTGATGCGCTCCATCGTGAGGTCGACATAGCCCCCATAATAGCCAGAGACCGCCCCCCAAATGAGGCCGATGACGAAGTTGATCGCGCTGATCACCACGCCAAGCAGCAAGCTGAACCTCGTGCCCTGAGCAAGGCGGAGGAAGATGTCTTGCCCGGCGCCGTTGGTACCGAAAAGGAAGCGCGGCTCAAAGCCATTTAGATAGGTGAAATAATCGAAATAGTCCACGCGGGCGCCGATTTTGCCGCCTGATACCGTGGGTTCGGCGTAGCTGCCATCGCTGTTCATCTTGTAGATCGCGATGGGCTTGTTCTCTGCATCGAGAACTGGAGAGAAGACCGAGGAGCTATAGACCCCTGAAGCCGTTTTGGCGGTCAAGGCGTAATAGACCCTCTTATTGTTGTTATAGTAGGTCTTCATGTTGTCGATGATGTTGCTGATCGTCGCCTCGCTTAAGGAAGTCGCCCCGGAATCCATCTCGGAGTAAAGCTGGGCTTTGTATTCATCGAGATAGGTATCGCTATCGACGATCGGCTTAAGGATCGTGGGTTTGCCCTCTAGGGTTCTTTCGACGTCGTATTCCTTCAGCTTCGCGTATTCCTCTTCGCTGAGCTTCACTTCCTTGTTGCCGACGGCATAGGTGTCGTAGCGGATGGTATAGCTTGTGATTTCCCTGACCACGCTGCCGACTTTGACCGTCCTTGTGCTCACGTTTTCGGTCTTGACGTAGTAAGGGTGATTGGAATCATCGTAAAGGAGGGTGGCGAGCTCGTCTTCGCTGACGGTGCGGCTCTTCGTGCCGTCCCAGAAGCCGCTGCCGGTGCCGCCAAACCAAGAGCAATAGGGAGTGACGTAGCTGAATTCGGCGTCTTCAAAGCCATTTGGGAAGCGGATGGAGTCAACGTGCGCAGTCGGCATGACGAAAGGCACGATCAAGCCATAAAGAGCGATGATCAAAATGATCGCGGCCCCGACGATCGAGGCTTTGTTCTTCGCGAAGCGGTTGAAGGAGTCGCGGAGGAAGCTCACGGGCTTGGTCTCGAAGGCCTGGTCATGGAGATTGCCGTGGTCAGGGACCTCTTTGAAGAGATCCTTGTCTAGATTCTCATCATTTACGATGGGTTGCATGTTCAGATTCTCGTTTTCCATTATTTTTTGCTCCCCATTCTGATGCGCGGGTCGACTAGCCCGTAGGAGACGTCGACCACGAGTGTGCCGACCAGACCGATCGCGATGTAGAACATCGAGACGAACTGGAAGACGTCGTAATCCCTTTTCTGGATGGAGTCGAGGTAAAGCCCGCCGACGCCGGGAACGCCGAAGATGTTCTCGATGATGAGCGAGCCGCTGAGCACCGAGATGATGGTCCCTAGGATCATCGGGAAGATCGGCACAAGGGAGTTGCGGAAGGCGTGGCGCACGGTGGCTTGGCTTCTGGTGAGGCCTTTAGTCCTAGCTAGCAACATGAAATCGCTAGTAAGGACTTCGGTGAGCTCGGCCCTGGTGTAACGCGCGAAGCCAGCGATGGAGCCGAAGCTCATCGCGAGCACCGGCATGATCATGTCCTTGAACATCTGGGGGTCGAACCAGCCTCCGGGAAGCTGATCGACGGGAGTCAAGGTCGCGTTGAGCTTAAGCGCATCGGGGACTTGATAGGCGAAGATGTTCTGCAAAAGGAAGGCGAAGACGAAGCTAGGCACGGAGATGAAGAGCATGATCACCACGTTCAAAACGTGGTCTTCCCATTTGTTCTTCTTAAGCGCCATGAAGATCCCTAGGCCGATCCCTAAGGGGATGGAGAGGATCATCGAATAGACGTTGATGAGGATCGTCGGGGGCATCTTGCTGAAGAGCAGGTGATCGGGGGTCTCCAGCCAAGAGCAGTAGTAAGAATAGCCCCATGGGGCCTCGTTTCCCGGGGTGAATAGCCCTTTGATGAACGTGCCAAGCTGCTCGAAGACCGGGACACTCACGTAAGAGGAGGTGGCCTCGTCGTATTTCATTCTGCCTTGAGCGACCATGCGGAGATAAAAGACCTCGGGGTCTTTCATGCCGGTGTCGGTCGCGATGGGGAGCATCCTCACCAGGATGAAGCAGATGAAGAAAATCACGATGAACGTGAACGCCATCAGGACCAGGCGCTGCAGGATGTAGATTAAGGTTTGTTTTGTCTGTCTCATTTTAACTAGGTGATGATACTACAATCGCAAAGAAATAGGCGACCGAATTCGGCCGCCTATTGATTCGAGGAATCAGTCTCTCCAAGAAGCGTAGAGGTCGGATAGGTTGCCTCCGTTTTCGGAGACGAAGCTCTTCCACTCCGCGTTGGTGTAATTGAAGCGGAGGAAGCGGATTCCGCCGTAGCCGACGAGGTTGATGTAGTTCTTCGTGGCGTTCTCGACTTTGAATCCGTTGAGGGAGGAGGAGCCTCTTGCGACGATGGGGATCGCCTCGTAGCGGTTGACGATGCCTGCCTCGGTCCCAGCAAGGATCGTGAGCTTTTTGTTATGGAGGGCGCTCCAGGCCTCGTTTTGGGCCTTCTGCTCATCGTTTAAGGAGGAGGTGTCGTTGACTTTGACCGCATCATCGTAGATGCCCTCATTGAGGTCGTCGTTCATGACGTGGTACCAGCCGTCGTAGGTCTTGACCTCGTCATCGCTCTGGACGTTATCGCCATTGAGGTCGATCCAGAGGTCTTCCTGGTCCTGCTTTCCTTTGAAGCCGTACTCGCAGCAGTTGGTGAAGGTCTTATCAAGATAGACCTGCATGAGGCCATAAGGATCGATGGCCGCGCCGCCCCAGATGGAGAAGATCATGTCCGATCCGCCGTTTCTAGCGGTGGTGTAGTAGTCTTCGTCCTTGACGAGGTTGATGTTGATTTTGAGGCCTTTGCCGTTGAGCAGGCCCTTATCTTCCGCATCAAGCTCCTTGACGACGCTATCTAAAAGGGTGCTCCAGGCTTTGCTGATGAAGGAATACATGTCTTTGGTGGTGTCGCTGGTGTTGTCATAGACGCGGAACTCGATGTCGATGGTATCGCCAGGCTGGAGGTGCTTGTCTTCACTGCTCTTCAGCTCTTCCTTGATGCCTTCTTTGAGGTAGAACCTGGCCCAGGCGTCGTTATAGCCATTGGCGTCTTCGCTGAGGGCGGATTTGCTCTCGTCGGTCGGACTGCCGCCTAATTCGCCGTAGATCTGGTTGTAGACGCTCTTGCCTTGGGCGGTCTCGCGGTACATCTCGCCGGTGACGTTATTGGCGAGATAAAGGCTATTGAGCAAGCCGGTGAAGGCTTTCGAGCCCGCGGTGGTCTGGGCGGCGAAGCTGTTCCTGTCCAAACCAAGGGAGAGCCCTTTGCGGAAGCTCTTGTTGGCGAGGATGGTCTTGTTCTTGCCGCTTTCTGCCTGACGCGAGGCGAGTTTGGAACGGTCGGTGTTGAAGGTGACCTTCTGGGTGTAGGACTCGAGGGTCGTGCTCCTGCGGGTGCTGTTCCCGTAGGTCTTCATGTCGTTCTTGTTGAGGTCGATGTCGTCGAGGTTGCCGGCCATGAACTCGCTGACGGCGGTTTCGTGGGTCTTGATGATGCGGGTGTAGATCTTGCTCATCTTATACTGGTCCTTGTCCTCGTCTTTGTATTCGGAGAACTGGGACTTGTATTCCTCGTCGCTATAGCCGTACCACTCTTCGTTTCTTTCGATGGTGATGGCTTGATCGGCGACGAAGCCGGTGAGCTTATAGGGCCCATAGGACATGTAGTTGTCGACGCTATTAGAGCCATAGGTGGTCATCCAAGAGGAAGAGGTGGTCTTTTTGGTCCTATCGTCATAGAGCTTGGTGTTGACGAGCCAATTGCTGCCAAGCTGGAACTTGAGGTCGAGCTCGGAGATGGATTTGCTGAGATAGAGACGGAGAGTGTAGCTATCTTTTGCCTCCACCCCGACGTTAGACATCGTGATGCTCGTCTTCTTGTGGGTGACATATTCTGAAAGAGGGATCTGCCAGGCCCAGCTCTTGCTCGCCCAGGTGGTGGAGGAGCTTAAGCCGGAGACGACGGTCTTTAGATCGTTTTGGAGGTCCTTCTTCGTGTAGAGCTCAGTGGTTTCGCTGTTCTCGCGGGTAGCGGTGGTATAGACCTCTTTGTCATCGAACTCGTCGATGCAGAAAGGGGACATCGTGGAAAGCATTTCCTTCGAGACGGAATCGGCTTTCTTGATCTCGTCCCATTTGGACTGCTTCTCGCTCTTGTCTTTGGCGCTGCCATATTGCCAATAGTAATAGGAGACGCCGAGGGTGATTCGCTTGGCGGCGAGCTCGACGGCGTCGCTGCTCGGGGTGCTGCGGGAATTCAAAACGTCATAGAAAGTGATGGCGTCGCTAGAGCCGCTAGAAGAGAAGATGGAGTTGCCATAAGGGGATTCGCCTTTGGCGAGATCGAGGTAGAATTTGCCCTCGCCCACGAGCGTGTTGCCATTCTCGTCATAGAGGTTGCCATCGGCCTTGCCGGCGATCAGGTAGTTGTAGATCGGCTCAAGGACGGAACGGCCGTTTTTGTAGTAGTTCTCGGCGTTGGTGATGACGAAGTTGCCGTTGTAGTAGCTATCGGCGCGGTAGTTCGCGTATTGGGGCTTGAGGAGCCTTTCCATGGACTCGACGTAGTCAGTCGCGGTGATGGCGGTGCCATCCTGCCACTTGGCACTCTTTCTTAAGGGGATCTCCCAGATCATGCCCGCGGCCGGCTCTTTGCCGTTGAAATAATTCTCTTTGATGGTGTCGTATTCATCGCCATCAAGATCGGCGGGATCGATGGATTTGGGCATGTCGCCAGCCATCTCGGCGATGAATTTGTAGCCGTCGTGGTTGGCGTTCATGACCACGTCATAAAGCCCGGTCTCGCAGAAGCCTTGGATATAGCTTTCGTCGCTCGTCTCCCAGTTATGGACGTTCCACTTCGAGGGCGAGGTCGCAAGATATGTGTTGTAGGTGTAGCCATCGGCCGCATCGCCGCTGCCCCCTCCGCATCCAGCCAGCGCGGCGATGCCGGCGGCGGAAAGGAAGAGGAAGCCTAAGGTTTTGCTTTTCTTGTTCGCTTTCATTTCGTTTCTCCTTATATCCTTATTATTAATATGGAGCTGATGCCCGCTTATTCGGCGGAGCTGACGTAGCCAGAGAAGTCGTTGACGGTCGAGTTGACGTCGCTAACGACGTATTCACACATCATGTAGGGCTGCTCGATGTCAGAGAAGGGCAGGTAGATGAGGGCTTTGATGCTGACTTCGTTGGTCGAGGTGTTGACGCTCACTTCCTCATAACTTGAGGAGACGGTGTAGGAGCAGGTGTCCCCGCTGGTATATTGGACGGTGCCATCAATCGTCATGTAGGTGCCAAATCCGACCGCGGTGGTGCCGGATTTGTAGCTCAGGCAGAAGATCTGGTTGAAGAGCCCTTCGAAGAAGCCGTTAGTCTGGCCGTCATTCAAATTGTTGTCGCCGATGTCGCCAGAGTAGGTGATGAGGTTTCCATCGACTTTCTTTTTCTTCCAAATGGCGTCAGCGATCGTCTTGGTGTCGACGTTAGCGGCGGTAAGGGCCACCATGCTGGCTTTGGAAGCGCCTTTTTCGTCCGCCGTCTTGGTGGTTTCCTCGTTGCCTTCCTCGTTTTCTTTCACGTAGGTGCCTAGATAAGCGGTCCCGTCTTCACTCCAATAGGCCTTTTTGAGCGCGAGCTCATCGCCGACGTAGGCTTTGGCCTCGACTTCGGCTGCGCCGGTGACGGTGTGGACTTCCTTGATCGCTTGCTTGCTGCCGGTGGTGTGGTACATCGAGCTGTAGTCAGCGACAGCATCCGCTTCGATCGGGGTGCCCTCAGCGTCGCAGGCATAGATGCTCATCGTGGTGGTGTAGTTATTGCTGGTGGTGAGGTTAGTGAAAGCGGTGGTGATTTCCGAGACATCGACCTTCTGCGGGACGTAAGCCTCGTCGACCCTAGCTTTCTCCACAGAATCCCATTTCGCCGTTCCGACTTGGCTGATCTTCACGGTGCACCATTCTTCGTCGGTGAAGCTGACGCCGCTTTGGGAGGTCCCATCGACGGTGATCGTCGCGTAAAGCGTGTCTTTGACCCCGTCGTTGTCTTCATCGGTGAGATCGAGGACGTAAAAGCTGTTCTCGCTGTAGCCGTAGTTCTCAACGAGGTTGGACATGCCGTAGTTCAGGAACTTTTTGGCCTGGGTCGCGTCGCCGATGAGGGTCTCATCCCCGGTGATCTCGTCGAACTCGGAGGTGAAGGCGGTGCCATCGAGGATCATGGAGCCCATGATGTAGTAGTTATCGATGTTCATCTTCCCGTATTCGAACTCGGGATCGCCATCCTCATTGAAATAGCCCATGTAGCCATTGCCATCGCTTAGATTGGCGAGGATGAAGGAATTCGATTCGCCACTTTCCTCGTCAATGGCGCCGGGATCTTCGGCATCGAAGGCGATGGCGTAGTTCTGATTGTGGATGAGGGTGTAGTTCTCATACCAAAACCGTTTCGTATTCTTGTTGTAACTGCCGAGGTCGATGCGGTAGTTCTTCCCGTCGGTGTCCTCAAAGGTCTTGAGGAAGTTGATGAGCTCGATGTTGTATTCGCTCTTGACGGAGAAGGTGACGTACCTCTTCTTGTCGTTGACGGCGAGTCTGATCTCGTATTCGCCGATCGCCGTCCCTTTGATCTTGTGGCCGTCGATGACCAAATTGGAATCGGAGCAGGAGACGGAGAATTCGTGGCGCACGGTGCTGGCATCATCGTCCATGATGACTTGGAAATATTCGTCGAGATCAACGACTTCGTTCAGCGCGGCGTAAGACAGGGTCTTGTCCGTGGAGGAAATCGCGTAGACATCGCCATCGACCTGGATGATGTCAGTCGAGCTCGTTTCGGTGGTTCCGCCGCTGGTGCAGCCGCTCACCAACCCGCCAAGCAAGGCGATGGAGGCGAGGACGAGTAATTTCTTTTTGGATTTCATTTCTTTTTACCTCTTTGCAAAGCAAAAGGAAGGATAGACCCCGTTTCGTTTTTTGCAACCTTTATTTATCTTTTTCTTTCGTTGACGTTATGTAAGGGCTTTCAAAGTAGGGATTGCGTCCGCTTTGAGTAAACGTTTCCCGTTTCAAAAATCGCGGCGGCATGGGCAACTATCATTTCTAGTGACGGCGATTTTGGCAGAAGCGGTTAATTTTTTCCATTGACGTCGAAACTGCTTTTCGCGGCGAGTTTCCATTGACATTCGTTAAATGGTGAAAGATTGATTGCAAAATTATTTTTGCCTCGTATTATCTAGCGTGCGACCCACAAGGAGGGTTTTTAAGAATGAAGAAAAGGAATTTTATCTTGGCCGCGCTCTCGGCGACCATGCTTCTGGCCGGCTGCAGTGGCGGCAACAACGATAACAGCGTCGATAGCCAAGGCGACTCGTCCGCTCCAATCGATAGCGCCAAGCGTAAAGCGGCGCTTTCTGCTTTCGTCAAGAACATCGCCCCGAACAACGTGACGATGAATTTGAGCGTTAGCGGCGGGAGTAACGATGAGAGCCTTACCTATTATTACATGGGCGCCGACGCCTTCGTGCTCGATGATGGGGAGAATAGCCAAGGCATCTTGGCGAACAAGGATCAGGGCTTCTTCCTCTTCACGATCGAAGACGGCACGCTCAACCTGCATGGCTGCCAGGGCTTAGGCAATGACATCACCACCTATTTCACGACCCCTTCTGGCGTCTTCGCCGACACCTCGCTTTACCAATACGTCGATCTTGAGACCGAGGGCTACGTCTACGATTTCGACACCAAGCAGATGATCAAAGACCTCACCACCTACATGAGCAAGGGCACCGGCTCCACCTGCCTTTACTTCCTCTTGAACCTCATGGGCTCTAGCGGGAACTATTACAAATACGTCTCCTCAGCGAAACTGACTCTTTCTGAGGATGGCTCCTCCGGCGAGATGAGCGTCAAGCTCGCCTCCGGGAAAACCGTCTTAACCTATACCGCTTCCTTCTCTTCCTTCGGGACGACTTCGGTCAAGGCGGTGAGCGATTTCCTCGCCGAGGGCAAAGACATCCCCACCCCGACGGGCTGGGACGAGGATTGCCAAGCGGCCATCAGCGCCGTCTTCAAGGATAAAGCCGATGACATCATCTTCCCCAGCGGCTTAGTCAGCGCCGCCTTCGACCAGCAGGCTTTGGTCTATACCGGCGAAGACGACTCTAGCTCCGAGGATTATGCCTACGCCGGATTGCAGTGGACTTCTTATGGCAAAGACCTCACGGTTAGCTATGGGAAGATGCTCGCTGATGCTGGCTACGATTATGTCGGCAGTCAAGTGAGTTCAAGCGATGGCTACACCCATTTCTATTACCAGAAAGAGCTCACCGCGCAGAGTGAAGACAGCGGAGCGGTCTATATTCAGGTCGACTGGTATTATTACAGCTCCCTTTCGGAGTTCACCTGCCAGATCTATAGCGCGGTCGATGCGATGCGCTACACCTATTCTAGCGTCGCCGATGCCAACGCGAAGATCGCTACCTTCAACGCCGTCGCCGCTTACCCGGTCCCGACTCTGATCGAGAGCGATGCCATCAAAGGCGATATCGAGCTCGCCGATTTCACCGCCATTTATGCAGATACCTACGGCTATAGCTATTACTTCGCGGTCGATCTTACTTTCGCTAGCGAAGAAGAGGCCCTCGCCTATGGGGAAGCCTACATCAAGACCCTTGCTTCCGCCTCTTATAGCGACACCGGGGAATATGATTGGGACGAAGACGGCGCGGTGATGTATGGCGTCGTCAGCGGCACGAGCTACGCCGCTTTGATCAGCGTCCTCACCGGAAAGACGACCACGGGCGACTACATCGTCGAAATCCAAGCCGTTGGGGCTTGATCCTTCCTTTTGCTGGCTTAGCCCTCTTCTAGGCTAATCCTTCTAGGAAGAGCGCTTCTAAATCAAAGAGTTGCCCGCTCCGAGTGAGCGGGCTTTTCTTCGTTTGCTTGGCGTGTTTCTAGCGAACAAAGGCAGCCTAGACTAAGGGGATTTTTGCCTTGATCAGACGATGTTTTTCTCTTCCTTGCCTTTGCCTTTGCTATACTTTGCCCGTGCAGAAAAAAGAGCTCTCCGTGACATATTTAGGGAAAAGCTACCCTGTGCTATTGACTAGAAGGAGAGGGAGTAGAACCATCCGCGTCTGGCTTGATGGGAATGAGGATCGGCTTCGTGTCTCGGCTTCCTATTTCGTGTCGAATAGTTCCATAGAAAAGGCCGCCTTGGATGCCCTTCCTAAGCTGCTTAAGCGTCGGGGCGTTATCATCAAGCCTTACGAGAACGGGAATCTCTATTACCTAGGCAAGAGCCATTACGTCGGGGAGTTCGACATGAAGACGATGGAAGGCTACCTCAAGAAGAAGGCGCTTCCCATATTCGAGCAAAGAGTCGCCTTTTATGAGGAGCTTATGGGGATTAAGGAGCCCTATAAAGTGAGGGTCAGGGCCATGAAGACCCGTTACGGGGTCAATAGCAAGAAGACCCATTCGATCACCTTGGCCCTATCTTTGATCCATTACTCTTTGCCGATCATCGACGCGGTGGTGGTGCATGAGCTCGCCCATCATTACCAGTGGAACCATAGCAAGGAGTTCTATCGCATCGTCTTCAAATACTGCCCCGATTACAAAGAGCTTCATGCGAAGCTGAGGAAGAACATCTATGAGTGAGACCATCCTTTCAAAAAGCAACGCCCACATCAAGGAGCTGGCTAGCCTCAAAAAGAGCGACCCCTCCCTTTTCCTCGTCGAGGGGTTTCACTTAGTCGAGATGGCGTTTGAGGCGAACGCGCTTGTTGAAGTCCTTGCTTTGCAAGACCATCATCTAGACGGGGTGAGAAATATAATCACCAGCGAAGAGGTCATCGCAAAGCTAGCCTCCTCATCAAGCCCAGAGCCAATCATCGGAGTATGCAAGAAAGTAGAGAGGAAAGAGTTTTCTAGCGAGAAAGCCTTGCTTTTAGATAGAGTGCAAGACCCGGGAAATGTCGGGACATTGCTAAGGACCGCCCTTGCCTTCGGCTTCTATAAAATCATCTCGCTTAAAGGCAGCGCCTCCTTTTATAACAGCAAAACCATCGCTTCCAGCCAAGGGGCTATTTTTAAGCTCACCCTCAAGGAAGGGCTAGAGGAAAGCGAGGCTTTATCTTTATTGAAGCAAGAGGACTATTTCCTTTTGGGGAGCGCTTTAGAAGGAGGAGTCCCCTTCAAGGAAATAAAGACCCCGGACAAGGTGTGCCTAGTTTTAGGCAACGAAGGGCAGGGGATGAGCGCTTCTTTGAAGAAGAGGTGTCACGCCCTTGCCTATATCCCGATGTCGGGGATCGATTCCCTCAATGTGGGGGTCGCCGGGGGCATTTTGATGCAGCATCTCAACTCAATGGATGCAAAATGATGAAGGGAGGCCATAATTGACCTATGAGAAAAATCCACTTTGCCTTATGTTCAATCTTGCTGCTTGCTTCTTGCGGTGAAGCCCCCGAGGAAGGAAAAAGCTACCTTGCCTCCTTCAAAGCAGCCTATGACGCCTCCTATTCTAGCGGGGCTTACTATTTCTCTTGCCCAAATGGGGCCAAGCTCGTCGCCGGAGTCAAAAACCTTAACGGCACCTATTACCATTTCACTGGCTCTGGTCTGACTTTCGAAGCCGGGATGAAAGGGGCAAGAGGGGATTCGTCAAGCGACCTAAAAGCCGAGCTGTTGCTTACGGGAGGAGACTTCGAGCTCAAAACCAATTCCGGTGACATCCCTTCCCTCATCAAGGATTCCTTGAAGATCAGCGGAGTCAAGGCCAAGTCCTATTTCGATGGGGACGCGCTTTATTTCAATGCCTCCGGGGAGAACAAAGAGACAAATTCGACCATCGGCTTGCTCGCCCAGACCGCGATCAGAGAGCTAAGCGGGGATTCTACTTATTTGCTTTATGGAGGAGGGAACGCCTTCGACAGCAAGAACAGATACAAGGGGAAGTGGACCTTAAAGGACGACGACAAGCAGAAAATCAATGACAAGATGCCTTTGGTGAAGGAAGGGGATAGCCTATCCGGGATCTTCTCTTTGCCTTCTTTCCTAGAAGGGGCGTATGAAGATAGCGACGGCAAGACCGCGTTTAGCTTCTCTAGCAAAGACGATGGGACCAAGCGCATCGACTTCCAGACGAAGGATAAGGATGTGCTGACTTCCGCGTTAAGCGCGGGCTTCGCCTCTTTCAGCAAGGACCTAGACTCTGATGCCTCCTTGCCTTCAGAAGACGAGGCGGAGGCGAAAATCAAGAAGTTCTTCACCTACACCAGCATCAAGACCTTCCAGGTCAGCGCCTATTTCAAAGACGAGGGATTGGAGCAAGTCACTTACGACGTGAACTTCGCTTTCGACGAAGAGAAAATCAAGGAAACCTATCCCGAGGGGATGTTCGATTTAAGTGAGGATTCTTCTGATCCTAACTCATCCAGGTACAACCTTGATGAGTCGCTTTCCTTCACTGGGACCATCCTCACCGAATTCGGGGATGAGAGCTCCTTCTCTCTTCCTGATTTAAGCGCCTACCTTGAGTTCCCTGAAATCAATAAAAAAGAAGACGACGTGTGATAAAAACAGCCTTGAACAGGCTTCTTAGGGGAAAGAGGCATTCGCCTTTTCTTCGCATCTAGACATGGCTTATAACCATAGTTTTCCTGATGATTTTGAAGGTTTTTGTTGCGCAACCTAATTGTGAAACATCTAAAAATTAATGGGATAATACTTGGGATTATTCCATTTTTCTTTAATTTTTGGTCATTTTTGCTCATTTTTTCAACTCTGGACAAGGCCATAAGGGTACCACCAACGAATTATGTGTATGAACGAACCCTCCATCCAACCGCCCCCCGG
>CAVFEQ010000016.1:0-29700 GCA_963621535.1 Paludibacteraceae bacterium
AAGGCCCAAGAAACGCCCTATATAGTCCTATAATCTGGGAAAGTATTATTTAAATGGCTCCATGCTAGCCATTCTCTTTTTGACTTCTTTTGTTTCTAGATTGCTCGAGGTCAATTTTCGATACATGTCTTCCATCAAATCCTCAAGTTCGCGTTCGGTGTATGCAATCGTTGTCGTGTCTTGTCCTTGGATCATGGATATAGGCAAAGATTTAGTTAGCACATTGCATAGTTTCTTTAATTCCGATTCGGAGAGCTTCGTAGAAAGTTCGCGGATTAAAGGATGCTGCATGTTGACGGACAAAACTATGCCACCGCCACTTTTGGATGTTTTCCAAATCCTTTCTTCTTCCTTTTTGGTTGTGCGCTTTATCTCCGGGTGCTTTTGGTAATTGAAATTGGTTTTCGATTCCTTCCTCGCCTTTTCGGCAACCTCACGGAAAACGCCTTTCAACTCCGCCGGGATATCAAGCGAGTTTTTGCTGAAATTAATTTTGAAATGCTCGTCTAGGGCAGAAGGGATGTTTACTTCAATTCGAGCATACTTACATTTATCGTCCAGCCCCAATTTTTCGAGCCCAAGCCATCCGCCTTCCTTGATCAATCGCTTGTTGCGGTATATATAAAAACCCTCTTGATCAATTAGACCATTGCCCAGCATATATTCTTGGTCAGTCCTTGAAAGATTGTTGTAGGCAGGGAGCACATAAGCTTTGAAACTTATGTCATAGCCTTTGTATTGCGCGCTATCGTTATAAACCACTTTGGTGGATTTGTTTTCGACCAAGGAAAAAGGATTCCAACCATTTATTGGGTATTGGATTGACCCTTTTGTTTGCATCGAAATTTGTAGCTCGCCCAGCAGCAGGAATTTGCCAAATATATGGCTAATGGATTTTTCAAGGCTGTCCATTTTCGTGTCAATTTGTTTGTTTGATAAAAGTTCGCTGGCGAAATGGAGCTTTTTGCAGCAAACAAGAGTTCCGTGATCGCCTATTTCTTTTTCCAATTCGAAGCCCTTCCGCACAAACGCTTCCCATTTCTTGGATTCTCTGATGTGCGTATAGTCGATTTCGATTGAATTGCATTGCTCACCGGCGACTTTGGAGGAAATTACAACATCGTCGCAAAAAGACTTGGTGGCCGACTTTAACCCAGTGCTATATCGGCCTAAATCGTCGGCGCCACGTTGTTCGCTGATACTTCTATATCCGATAACGGCAGCGTGCTTAAGATCAGCAAGCGACATTCCATCACCGTCGTCCAAAATATACAAATAAGGCTCTTTTGAAGCTAAGTCGAAAAACAGCTTAATGTTCTTTGCGTGGGCAGTGATACAGTTATCTAATATGTCGGCCACCGCATAATTAAATGTGTATCCCGAATGTCCTAAAACATCCATCATCCCCGTCCCGGGGCTTATAGAAAATGTAATCATTTCTTCCGGCATAATCTCAATTCCTCCCACTGCGTCTTTTGCTGATTAATCAAACACTCCCGTATCGATTATCGACTTCAACATAGCGATCATGACATCCACGACGATTGAATTTCCCGCTTGTTTATATGCTTGGGCCCGAGAAACCACAATTTTGTAGTCGTCTGTATATCCCATGAGCCTATGCGCCTCTCTTTCCGTCAGCATCCTCACTGACCCTTGATCCGAGGTTCCGTCAAAAGACATATAGTTGTCAATGCCGGCCCTATGCCTGTTGCCCATCGTTTTAAGCAGCGTCCTAGCAATCGGCTTATTTATCTCGGGCCTTTGGTAGAACGTCTTCGTGCCGCCCTTCATTACATAAGCATAGAGTTTAGGGGTCAATATGTATTTAGGGTCAGGGATTCCAGGGACCTTCTCAATCTTTATCCTTCCTTCCTCATCATGGCGGAAATAGCCTTCCGCGCATTCGTTAATCGAGAAATCTTTCATCGTATAGTGTAATTTTGTCGGTTTGGGTGGCATTTCAAAATTCACGTCATTTTGAAAGCCGACAACGAACAATCTTCTGCGATTTTGCGGTATGCCATAATCCGCGGCGTTCAAGACGGCAAACTTATATTGATAACCTAGCGAATCGAAAATGGCCTGAATAATTTCCCAGGTCTTTCCATGATCGTGATTCAATAGGTTTCTGACGTTCTCGTAAATGAAGACCTTGGGTTTTATTTCCTTAACGAGCCTAGCGAATTCATAAAAGAGCGTCCCTCTAGCATCATCCAGGCCATGCTGAAACCCGACCGAAGAGAAACTTTGACAGGGGCTACCGCCCACAAACAAATCCACTTTTCCCGCAAAATCTCTGCCGTCCAGTAGTTTGATGTCTTGGAAATAGAAATTCGGATCAAGCTCAGGGTAATTAGCGAGGAAGGACTCTTTGACGTAATTTTTAGCGGACGTCTTGCTTAGGTATAAGGTGTCAGCATAGGCCCGTTTTGCTATCGGGCCATCAAGACCGAAAACGATTTCTTTCTCTTTTTTTTCG
This sequence comes from Paludibacteraceae bacterium, assembly GCA_963621535.1. Taxonomy (GTDB): domain Bacteria; phylum Bacillota_I; class Bacilli_A; order RFN20; family CAG-826; genus Alloenteromonas. The sequence continues at coordinate 2,483 of CAVFEQ010000016.1, forward strand.
TCGTAAGAAATATCCCTTTCACCGTTGTCGCAGGCAAAAACAAGCTCATGAGGAACGCCCATCCTTTTCATGGCAAACTCAATAGAACCTATGCCACTAAAAACCGTTGCTAATCTAATTGTCTGCCGTTTCATCACTTGCCTCCAAGGATTTTAATAATTCCCGGGCGATAGCCTCTAGAACATTGACGACAATCGAGTTTCCGGCCTGTCTATAGGCCCAAACATTCGGAACGACGATTTGATAAGAATCCGGGAACCCCATCAGTCTCATGCATTCACGGTGCGTGAGCTGCCTTATCACGCCTTTTTGGCCATTGAACTCCCCGACGTAGGCCCTATCAAGGATTTCTTCATCATGTTTTTCTTTCGATAATGGCTCGAAAACAAAATCTCCGTTCCAGTTGAACTGCTGATTAGCCTTCTCCGTTTGAATGATATCCCGGTTAATTCTAGCCCTGTTTTTGTATTTTGGATTGGTCACGAACTCAAAGCCCTTCTTCCCCAAATAGAACCTTGACGCGACCTTTGGCTCCAAATAATCGAACATTGTCGTTTTAAGTTCTATGGGCTTTGGAAAATCAAAACATAAATCGTTGTCTCTTAAGCCAACGGCGAAAAGTCTTCTGCGATCTTGAGGGATTCCGTAGTCTTTAGCATTAAGAACGCGATAATCGATTTTATACCCAAGCGATTCGAAAATTTCTCGGATTGTTTTCCATGTGTTACCGCGTTCATGCACGAGCATCCCCGGGACATTCTCGTAGATAAAAGCTTTTGGCTGTATTTCTTTTATCAACCTGGCATATTCATAAAAGAGAGTCCCTCTAGCGTCTTCCAGCCCAGCCTTTTTACCAATTATGGAAAAACTTTGGCAAGGGCTGCCGCCAACAAGCAAATCCACTTGCCCCGTGTAGTCTTTTCCGTCGATGAATCTAATGTCCTCGTACCACCGTTCGGCGCTTATCCGATAATTCGCGAAATAGCTTTCTTTCATTCGATTGGGCTTTTTGGTTTTGCTGTATAGAAACGCCACATAATCGTTTAGTTCCCTGTTTGATAATTTGTTTTTCTTAGCGTAATCAAGAATTTCCTGAAAAGTCTCTTTGATTTCCCTCTCCCCATTATCGCAGGCAAAAACAACCTCGTAATCGCGATTGAGCTTATTTAATGACTGCTCAAAGGCGCCGATTCCACTAAACACAGTCGCTATTCTTACTTTCTCGATCATTCGTCAATGTCCTCCAGGTCTCATTTGAGCGCAGAGAAAAACTCTTTTAGGGAAACGCCAAGCTCGTCGCAAATTTTGCCCAATGTATTTATGGTGATATTTTGTTTACCCGATTCAACTCGCGATAAATAGGTCCTGTCAACGCCTAAAGAACGAGCAAAATCGTCCTGAGACACATTAAGTTTTTTAATCCTTAATTCTTTTATGAGGCACCCGATTTGTTTTTTGATTTCATCCATGCTTAAACTAACTAGAAAACTATATCACTAAGTGACTTTTAATACCGCGAAATTAGAATACGATGAGCTTTTACTGCTCTAAACCCCAAAGCCCAAAAGGGAGCTTTGTCGGTCTTTAATGATCTTTCACGCAACAGCCGAGTGCCAAATTCGAGTGGCGAAAAAACACAAATTCCATCTTTTTTCGATGCCTAAACATATGGTTTTTCCTTGCGCTGATGCAAGTTCATGGCGATGAAATTTAGAAGATCAGCAAATTAGAACCAATAACTAACCTTTCCGGCGATATTAGTCACGGAGACAGTCACGTAGTAATCCGACACGCCATTACCCCCTGCGTTCAACGCAAGGGTGGTCGTGGAAGAGACTCCGGATTTAGTCACAGCCAAAGTAACCACAACATTGCTGTAGAAGGCGTAATTCAAACAACCTGCAAAGATATATTTCGTGAACGTTCCGAGCATGCTTTCCGTACGAGACGAAGCCGTTACATCGAAATAAGTCAGGTAGTTGCCCATACTCAACGTAACTTCGTGTTTTGTCGAGGCTGAAGTTGCTACGGCGTTGCTTGTGCATCCTGCGAGAGCAAGAGCGAGTAAAGGAAGAAGAACGGTCCTTGTTTTTTTCATATGGAACTCCTTTTTGGCACTATTCTAGCATCGGTTCTCTAATCCTTTGATTGGTTTTCAGACGTAAATCCAAAAGCGATGGAAGAAATGTTTGACCAAGAGTTCTCTTGCATATATCTTGAAGTCAAATACCGATGAAAGAACAAAACAACCATTATGTCCCTCAGTTCATTCAGAAGAGGTTTGGGGACAAAATCAACGTCTACAATTTGGATCGGCAGACCTTGTCGATGCAAAAAAGACCCGACAAGGTCTTCTGCGTAAGTGGTCTATACAACGATGAGCTTGAGAAGCTGTTGAACAAAAATGCGGAAAGCAAGGTGGCGAATCTTCTTCCCGATAAGATTATTAATTCAGAAGACGAAATTGTCTTAAGCAGGGAAGAGATTCTCCTGTTGAAAAGGTTTCTTGCTATTGAGTCATTAAGGACGCCAAACGCCATAAAATACATAAAGAAGGAAAGGGCTTATTTTGAAAACCAAAGCTCGGAGTGTCTACGAAAAAGATATTATTTCGATAATCCAACTAGCACCCTCACCGATGAAGAATACTTGTCTTTGACCTTAAGAAATCTCCTCGAAAACGAGGCGGCCTCCATGGCCGATTTTGCGACCTTGCTCCAAAAGCCAACCACCACATTGGTCGCTCAAAAATGGCTAAGAATTTTCAATTCATGTTACATAGCCTTTTGGGATTCCAAAAAAACCGGGGAAGAATTCATCATCACGGACGAAGGTATGGCGTGCGAACACGACCCATCGAAATTCATGTTGGATTCTCAAAAGGAAAATCCTTGGAACACAGAATTGCTGAAGCCAGGATTCATGGTCTCGATTTTAGAAAGCAATTTTTATTCACAAGAGCAAAAAGAGTACGTGATAAATCAAATATGCATTGGAGGTGAAGTTGCTGCTAATTTCTATCTTTTCTCTCTAACCGCAACAAGGACAATCGTGCTCATCGACCCTTTTTTCGGAATCTACGACCCTGAAGGCCCATGGCATTCTCAAGCCTATTTGCCCATTCCCGATTTTTGGCCCTCCGCCTTTCTTAACAAGGGGCTAGTCAAAAAGAATAAAGTCATTCGTGAAAATCCGGAAAAAGCTAATTGCTTCGAATTCGGTCAAAATGACAAATACGTATACCGGATTCATGACATGCAATTGGAAGACGTCTTTTATTGCAATGCTTTAATGCTTGATCGAATCGATAAGCTTGTGGGTTTTGGAAATAGCCAAAAAATCATTAGAAGCCTTGCGACCTATCTCCAAATTAGCAAGCCGGAAAAGGATTACCGTGGATTAAAAAAAGCGCTTGAAGCATATGGCTACACGATTCCGGAATCGCAAAAATATAAGGACCTAGCCCGCGGGTTCTTTGAAAGGCCATACCAAGAGCTTCTCAGGAACAAGAATTACATTCAATACGCTTTGCGCTTGGCAGAAGGGACGGAATCATAAGATGTACGAATATTTACAAAACGTGGACGAAAGAATCAATTCGCGCTACCTGACGGCAATGAAGAATGTCCGCGCGGCCTCAAACTCCTTTTACGATTCCTTCTTGGATTTGCTTGAAGAAACTCTAAAAGCAATCGCCGACCATTTCGACTACGGCTACGATGAGAGGCTAACCTGCGGGGAACTTATCAGGTGTCCGAAAATGAAAGAGATATTGTTACATCAAATAGGGATTGATGAGCAAACCTATGGAAAGTTCTCCGATTATTCCCGCAAAATCAACCATCATAAGCATCGCTACGAGAAGAACGTAAGCGCAGAAACTGTCATTAACTATATGAAGGTGTTCGATGCGCTGATTTCCAAATACGCATCCTCCTTAGGCGTGAGCGATGGCGCATCTCTCGACGTCGATTTGCTCGCGGAAGAATTCGGCAGGGCGGAAAAAGAAAATAAGGCCCTGAAAAAAGAGGCGGATCGCCTGAGGGAAGAACTTATCGCGTTAAATGACGAAAAGAAATTGTCCGTAGCCAACGCGACAAAGCTCAGCGAGATTATCAAAAGCAAGGACAGGCGCAATCAGAATTTGGAAGAAGAAAACCTCGCTTTGGCAAAAGAGATCAGCGAGCTTAAGGACATCAAATTGAATTCTTTGGAAACAAAATTAGACAAGACCCTCGATATCCTTGCTGAACTGCAGAATTACCTAATTGAAAGCCGCCTCGCTACAGCACGCGTCTTGAAAATGATTTCAGGGCATGCGCCTAGTGATGAGGAACTAAAAGAGGAAAGGCTCAAGATGAAGGAATCAAACCATGGAAAATGATGAAAGATCCGTTTTCGAACGTCTCGACAGCGTCGAAAATAAAGTGGGTTCTATTGATAGCAAAATCGACGATATTCTTAAAATTTACGCGCAGGCAATCTCCACAGCGAACAAAGAGACCCCGAAGGTTGGAGCTTTTGGAGTCGATGCAAAACAGGCCGATGAGAAAACATTGTTATCGGTATTCGTGAAAAGGGCACGCAAGGAATACCTTTGGTTCGGACCCTCCAAAGAATTTCAAAAAAGCAAATCTTTGCTTTGTCTCAGCGCGTTCGCCACGGTGTCCCTCAGCCTCCTCCCAACCGTCTGCACCTCCATTGCAATCGGGTTCTATTCCCCTTTCTCCGTTTTTCAGAACATTTGGATGATATTCTCCATCGTTGCTTTGACGTATGCGCTTAACTTCAAGGAAAGGATGAGCGACTCGGACCTAAAAGATCACTCTTTGGAAAACTACCAGCAAGATAGGGACGGCACATGGAGGCCAATCTCAAATAAGAAAAGTTTCATTTGGTTCCGCAGATTCTCGAACATTTCTTGTCTCATGAACATCGTCATGATGTGGTGTTTGAATCAAGGAGCGATGTCTATCGTGGCCACAATCTTCGAAATTCTTTTGCTTGGCGTGACCCTCGCTTTCCTCTTCGCGTATGCGAATTTAACGTCGATGTATGGCAATTTCATCCTCTACACGAGCAAGAGTGACGCCGGTGACGACGTCACTCTCGTCTTTGACGTCATGGGTAAAAAACTTTTGACATACGAGGATTTTAGCAAGAAGTTCGGCAAAGCGTTCGCCGCTCAATCTATGCCCTAAAACTGATTTCCTGATAACTCAGTTCTTTGGATAGGCAAATCCCCTCGCCATAGATTGGGATGAGGTTTTCCACGGTGATAATTTCTTTGGATGCTCCGTATTTAACGAGCCTTCCTTTATTAAGAAGAAGGACTTTGCTGTTCAAAACCAGGGCGTGATTGGGGTTATGCGTGGAAAGGATGATGGTCTTTCCCTCTTTGGCTATCTCCTTTAAGGCGCTTAAGACGATCCTTTGGTTCGCGTAGTCCAAGGCAGAGGTCGGCTCATCGAGAATAATCGACTCGCTATTTTGCAGCAAGGCGCTGCAAATTGAAACGAGCTGTCTTTCTCCGCCGCTGATTTGATTGACCTTTTTATCCAGCAAGTGCTCAATGTGGAATCTAGCCGCGATCTCTTCTATTCTTCGGGCCTCTTCCTCCCCTGGCGATTGGTAGAAATCGATTTGATTGGCCATTCCAAAAGAGAGGTACTCCCTAACTGAATAGCCAATCACCTTGGTTTGGCTTTGGCTCGCATAGGCAAAAAGCTCTGATCTCTGGTGGAAATCAATTTCATTGATGTTTCTCCCTTTGTAGAGGATTTGTCCTTCATTGGTCTTTACTAGGCCGGAGAGCAGTTTAATAAACGTGCTTTTTCCCGATCCATTAAGCCCAAGGATTACAACGATTTCTCCTTCGTTGATTCGGCAGGAGACACCGCATAGGACATTCGGCGCCTTCTTTCGGTAGGAGAAGGAAATGTTTTGGACCTCAATCATGGATTGTCACCTCCTTTCTCTTAAAGAAGAGGATGGCGACGAAACCAGCGGTCCCTAGAACCCCTGTAATGGCCGATAAGGGGAGTTCCGACGCGGTGAAGGTCCTAGACAAAACATCCGCCCCTATCATAAACGCGCCTCCTAGCAAAGCGCAGAAAGGCAACGTTCTTCTAGCGTCTCTTCCCACGATAAGTCTTACCGCGTGGGGGATCACCAGCCCAATCCAAGAAACGGTCCCGCAGCAGGCAACGCTAGAAGCGGTTAGCAAAGTGGAGATCGCGATGATTGCCAACCGATAAAGGCCGTAGTTCAACCCTTTTGTTTGAGCTTCCTCCCTACCAAGCGAAATAACGTTTAGCCTCCAGCCAAAGACTAGAAGGAGGACCAAACACAGACCAACGATAGGAAGCATAATCCAAACGTTTGTCATGCTCGAATCCTCAAATGAACCCATTAGCCAATAGGTGATGGTGGCTAGCGTCGTATCCGGATCGGCCGCGAATTTGACGATCGAAAGGATTGCGGCCATGAATCCAGAGACGATTACCCCGCTCAGCACTAAGGTCGTTTTGGTACCGTCCCGAAATAGTTTTGAGACAAGCAAGGTGAGCCCCACTGTGGCAAGCCCTAAGATGAAAGCACAGGCGCTGATGGCAAGCGTCGGCAAACCTATAAGGATCGCAATCGCTGCGCCCACCGCAGCCCCATTCGACACGCCAAGCAAGTCCGGGGAAACAAGCTCATTTCGGAAGGTCTCCTGATAAAGAAGACCGGAAACGCTCAGCGCAATGCCGGTCAAACAAGCCACTACGGTCCGTGGAAGACGCAAGTTGAGAATCACGCTCCTTTCGGCAGCCAAAGAGGAATCGCCAGTGAAAATCGCCCCAAAAAAGGAAGATGGAGATATTGTGTACCTTCCCACCATCAAAGCCGCGGCGAACAAGACAAGAAGCCCTACCCCCACCCCTATGAGTTTGGGGGCAAATCCCTGTTTTTTCATGCGTATAGTTCCTCTCCGGACGGGCCTAGTCCCTCGAGCATATAGCCAATTTGCACATCGCTTAGTTCCGTCCCGAATCCCTCCTTGATCGCGGCTTTGGTCATTGAAGCGATGTCATAACGGAAATAGTCCGGATAAAGTTTGTTCGCTTGGTCATAGAAGAAGACAGGCGTCATCGCAGAAAGCTGCTCGAAAGCCGTGAAGCCGATTGGAATATTGTAATATTGCTCATTCTTCACCGCATCGAGATTGGAATATGGCTCTTGTTTTAAGGCTTCGAGGTTCTTGTTTTGATAGATCCCCCCAGCGACGAAAACGTCCGGATTTGCCCTCATAATTTCTTCCGCGGAAGGTTTATTCGTCTCCATCTTTGCGCCAAGCACCTCAAAGCCCAAGGTCCGATACGCGTATTCGGTAAAGGCGGAGGCCTGATCGGTGTAACCGACCCCCTTGTCCTTATCCCCGCGAATATAGAAGAGCTTTCTCTGGATTATCTCGTGTTTGCTCAGCTCGGTTTGGATGGAATCAATCGCGCCTTTCACTTCTTTCTTCCATTTCTCGGCTTTCTCCTTAACCTCAGGGTAATCCCAAATTTGAGTAACGAGATCAGAGAAAAAGTAAACATAATTATCGAAGGTAGGATTCCCATACAAAGATACGCACAAAGAATTGACCCCATGTTCCTTTAAGCCATCCGAGAGGTATTTCTCCGGCGAGAAGACAAGATCCACTCCCCGGGAAAGAAAGGTTTCGTAACTGTCGTCATAGCCATAGACGTGGGCGTTTTTCGATTCAGGATAGATTGTTGACGCCCATTTGTTGTTAAGCGTCCCCGAATAAGCCCCGTCGATTTTATCCCCCAGCCCAAAAGCGACAAGGAGATCGTAGGTTGTCCTGGAGATACAGGCGACTTTAGAAGGGTTCTTTTTTATAAAGATGGAGTCCCCGAGCATGTCGGTAACCCTTATTTTGTCTGAAGTTTCCTCCGAAGAGGAGGAACTTGCGCATCCCGTCAGGATGGACGCAAGCGCGAGGATAAGAAATAGTTTTCTTTTCATGATTCTTTGCCTTTCTTGGTTCAAATTGTGTCAGCTTGCCTGCTGGCAAGTTTTCTTTTCGTTATTTTGCATGGAAGGGCTTTGGCTTTCAATGATTCCCTTAATTTCCTCCGAAGAGAGAATCTTTTGCTTCAAGAGCCTCTCGGCGAGAATTTTTGCCAAGCTTTTATGCTCCTCCAGAATGCGGCATGCTCTTTCGTATTCTTTTTGCAAAATCTCATCTTTTTTCCTCTCGCGGAGTTCGGCCTTATATTCAGGGCATGACCCTCCGATGCCGAATGTGCTTTGTGCGAAGGAAAGCTCAAAGCCATAGCACCCAGCATCCATGAGAAAGCCAATAACATCCCCAGCGTCCGTTATATCTGCACTAGAACCAATGGACTTCTCGTCAACGAAAATCTTTTCAGCCGCCATCCCGGCGAGCTTTGCAGCCACCGCGTTCAAAGCTTTCTCGAAGGAATCTTTTTGCTTAGGTTTTAAGGTCACTTCATGAATAAGTCCATACTCCAAATCCTCTTCAAACAGGGTGAAACCAGATGTCATTGCAGTTTTCTGGACCGATATAGAACCGAGCTCTTTGTTCAGGTAATAGCCAACAAGCAAGTGCCCAACCTCATGGTAACAGACGTTCATTTCGGCGTTTTCAGGAATCCTAGTCAAATCTCCGAAGCGAATCTTTGCGATGTTCGCTTCAAAGTCGCCATTCGTCACCACGTTTTTCTTTTCCCGAATCGCGTTGACAATAGTCTCGTTAATGAGGGATTTAATATCCGCCCCAGAAAAACCAGGGGTTTTCGAAGCGAGGTGAGCGGAGTCAATCGTTCCGATGCTCGGGTGCTTGGCCAAATAGAAATCGATAATCGCTTTTCTATCTACGATCTCGGGAAGCGAAATGGTAATTTGTTTCTCCATTCTTCCAGATCTAAGGAGTGCTCTTGGAAGATCGGCTTTGGCGTTCGTAGTTGCGATGACGAGAATCCCGTCACTAGACTTAACCCCATCGATCTCGGTCAAAAGGATTTTGCTGGCCTTTCGGCTATAATCCGAGACATAGCTCCGCCCCATGACAAGCTCGTCGAGCTCATCAATTAAAACAACCGACGGGGCGTTTTCTTTGGCTTTTTTAAATATGGTTTTGATATCCGCGGCCGTCTTAGCCGCGTCATCTTGCTCATTTGACTCAAACTCGAAGAGAGGGACACCGCTTTCTCCTGCAATCGCCTTAGCGAGGAGTGTCTTGCCAACGCCCGGGGCACCCGCAAGAAGCAATCCCTTGAATAGATAAGCCCCTTGCTTTTTATACTCATCGTAATTTTTCAAAACATCGATGATCTTTTTAGCTTCTTCTTTTTCGTCATCGTAGCCGGCGATGTCTTTCAATGTGATTGTCATAGTTTCTACCTCCTAATCACGGTCTTATCATACGAAGACAAATCATCGGGTTTTCTTTTTGTATCAATCCCGATACAAAAATCTTTTTCCGAGCAAAAAAGAGGGCGATGAGCCCTCTAATTTGCTTAACGTTCGCCAGTTTCCACCCGAAGTCGAAGATCTGCGCTACGGGAAAAGCTTTTACGCCTTTATCATCCTAAATTCTTTTAAAGTCACGATTTTTCCTGCATAGGGATATTTCATGATTTCCTTCATTTGAGCGGCGTCGTCTTCATCAAAGGCAATTAAGTAATCAGATCCCGTGAGCCTGTCATACGGAACCATATTCTTTTCTTTGATAAGAGCAATTGCCATTTTTAAAGCCTCCCCGCTTTCTTTGAGTTTGCCAGTTACAGACACTATCCTCCCAATCGAAGACTCCCTTTCCAAGACCGGTTGATTCTCTCGATAAAAATCTCCCCAAACAACTTGGTTCGCTCTATTCCAATGCCTACTCCGTTTCGGAGTTCCGCTTGAAAAATGATAACGGCATTCCTCTGAATTAAATTTGCAGCCATCGCAAAGCTCAATCATTTCTAAAGGGGTAAGTTTGAGATTCTCACACATCTTTTGAAACACCCTCATAGACATAAAGGCGTCGTCCCTAGAAAGATGCTCCTGCAAGTTCATAAGTTCCGAGACCGAACAAAGCGCTTTAAACGCGTTCTTAAGCCCCATGAATCTTTCCGCTTTCTTAAAATAAAATTGCACCATCTTTTGGATGTCATAGGCATCGTAGGCTAATTTTTCAAGTCCGTATCTTCGGACGGCGTAATTCAAATGTAGGACGTCGTTGTTTACGGCATAGCCAAACACCATCACGTCATCTTCCATGAACAATTTTCGAATCGCATCGTAATATTCAGGAAATTCCGGACTTTCAAAATAAGTGTCGAAACCATAAGCCCACTGGAACCCAGGCTCCCTTTTATAAATTCTCAAGTCAAACATGTTTTGGCGGTTCTTCCGACCAGGCGACATTGGAATATCTTCTTTTCGAAGAACGTTGAAATGTTCGTCGGTTAAAACATATCCGAATTCGCACATTTTCGGCTTTTTGCCGAAGCAGTTGGAACATTCGATGTCGAAAAATAAGAACTTCATTTTTATCTCCTTCATCGATATTCCCTAACAATTTTCAGCCCAAAAGCGCTGGTTATTTGCCTTCGCACATTAATGGCGTTTTCAACATGCGCGGGCTTGCCTTGGAAGCGACGGTTGCTGATTGAAGATAAAATTCGATAAGAGGGATTGGAGCCTCTGATGTCTTTCAGTGTGATTGTCATGGTTTTCCTCCTTAATCACAACAATACGATAAGGCCTTAAATTTCAGATTTCGGTTTTGTATCAATGTCGATACAAAATTTCCTGGCACAAAAAAAGGAGGCGATGAGACCCCCTTAATTCGCTTAGCGGAAGTAATAGTACAAGTCTAAGCTCAGCCCAAGTGCCCCGCAGAGGCGGGCGGCCTCAGATAGGCTAAACTCGCTTTTGCCATTCAGCTTGTTGCTGAACGCAGAATGCGAATAACCGTGAGCCATGGCAAACCTGTCAAAGGTTTTCCAAGGACTGTCTTTGATGGCCTCGCGCACAGCTTCGAGAAAGCGCATAAGCTGGAATTCACCCGCCGGGTATTCCCCGGCGCCGCCCTGGCCGATAGAAATCCCCCAGCCATAGCGTTCATCAAGTGTTTTGTTTTGCATTTAGTTATCCTCCTTTGCGAAGGATGTTCCCAATGCTCCGAACCGATAACCGAATGCACATACCATTATAAGAAACGGAAAAGAGGGATTCTAGTAGCGCAATTGCGCCGATAGCGTTCCACAAATGTAGGCGGTCCTAAAAAGGAAGTTCTCTAACTAGGGGTTTAAGAAGATGAACATCTTCCTAAACATGGATACCCACGGTCGGATTCCTTGGCCGTGGGTTTAATAAACCTAGCACCCTCGGCGTGCATCGAACGAGAAAATCGATGGAATCCTGGCCGGCGTTCAATTCGCCTCGATGAACAAAACAGACAACAACGGCCTCATCCCCCAACAGCATTGCAAAACACCCTAAGGAAGAATCGGGGCCTCAAAGATTTTCATCCCCAAAAAGAAGTGGACAAAAGGAATTCCAGGCGTAATATTGGTTTAGAAACTTAATCAAAAAGGCGAAACATGGAATTCATACAGCTATTCAACGAACTCTATAACAAATTCATGGAGCGATACGTCAGCAGCCCTTCATATAAAAGCTGTTTCTCCAAGATGTCGTATAAAGAGGTCTCCTATCTCTCCGAGATCCATATCCATAAAGGACTCCGCTCCTCTGAGCTTGCGAAAAAGATGGGCGTGAGCAAGTCGGCGGTGAGCCAGATCATCGCGAAGATGGTTGCAAAAGGATACGTCAGGCGGAAAAGATCAGAGGAAGACAAGCGCGAATCCAATCTTTTTCTCACCCCGGAAGTGGAGACGATCTATCAAGAGAATGACCGCACCTTGAGCGATATCTTCGACGAATCGCTTAAGGGCATCTCCAGGGAAGAGAAGGAACATTTCTGCGCGTTGCTGCTTAAGATCAACGAAAGCTTATAAAGGACGAGGCAAATGGAAAAGATTGGCTTAATCACCGGCGGGGGCAGCGGCATCGGCTTTGCCTGCGCCTTAGAGCTTGGCAAAGCAGGCTATGCCATCCTCATCTCCGGAAGAGGGGAGCGCAAGCTCATCGAAGCGAAAAAGAAGCTAGAGGAAAACGGAATCAAATGCTTCTTCAAAGTTTGCGACGTCTCTAAGGAGAACGAGGTCAAGGCATTGGCGGAATATGCCTCTAGCCTAGGAAAGATAGAGGCGGTCATCAACGCGGCCGGGGTGGCTCCCCCACGCGTGAAAAGCGAGCAGACGATCATTGAAATCAACGCGATGGGGGCCTTTTACGTTTCAGAGGCCTTGTGCAAAGCGATGGAGCCAGGCGGGGCGATCATCAACATCGCCTCCATCTGCGCTTATGAGATCCCTCCTCTTCTTAGGCCTAAGCATATCTATAAGCTTTCGGAGACTAAGCCTGAGAAATGCAAGAGGAAGATGGTCCGCCTATCCCGTATTTTCACTAGAGCCGCCGCGCCTAGTCTAGCCTACGCCATCAGCAAATGCTTCGTGGTCTATTATTCAAAAAGGGCCGCGAAAAGGCTCTACGAAGAAAACGGAATCAGGATTCTTTCGATCTCCCCGAGCAACTTCCTCACCGAAATGGGGAAAGCGGACATGCAGGAAAGGCCTTCTGAGGTGAAGAGATACCTAGAAAGGCAAGCCATCCCCAAATCAGGGGATCCAGGAGAGCTGGCTTTCCTCGTCCGCTGCTTAGCGGATAAGAGGATGAGCATGCTAAGCGCAAGCGACATCCACCTAGACGGTGGGTGGCATGGATACAACAAAGGAAAAGTGAGATGGTGATATGACAATTCTTTATTTCTCCGCCACAGGGAACTCCAAATATGTGGCCACTAGACTCGCCAGGGAGAAGGGCAAAGCGCTCTTCATCCCGGATTTGATGAACGAAGGGGTCTATCGCTTCGAAGACGAGGTTATCGGCATCATCTCCCCCACCTATTTTTGGGGGCTACCTAGCCTCGTCAAAGAATTTCTAGAGAAAGCAACTTTTCGCGCCGATTACCTTTATTTCCTCGCCACCTACGGGACGACCCCCGGAGCTAGTGGATCAATGGCGAAAGAGCTAATCAAAGGCAAGGGGGTCGATGCGGTCTATGGCGTGGCCATGGTCGATACCTATACCCCGATATTCGACCTATCCAGCGAAAAGAAAAGACAGAGGTTCACTAAGCACACCGAGGAGCAGATCGACTCCATTCTAATCAGCGTAAGCAAAAGGGAAGGAAAAACGAAAATGAAAGGGCAAGTCCCTCTTTTCGTAGTCAAAACGATCACCGAGCCCCTTTATGACAACAAGAAGAGGCTCACTAGCCGCCTAACGGTCAATTCTAACTGCATCGGATGCGGGCTGTGCGCAAAAAAATGCCCCGTCAAGGCGATTGAAATGAAAGAGAATAAGCCGGTGTGGGTCAAAGACAAATGCGCGATGTGCCTAGGCTGCCTCCACCGCTGCCCGAAATTCGCCATCGAATGCGGGAGCAAGAGCAAAAAGCACGGGCAATACCAAAACCCCAACGCCAGAGTCTAAGGTTCTTCCGCTCTTAAAAAGAAAGGCAAAACCTCAAAGGAAACTCACCCTTTTTTCACGTCTAAAAAGCGTCAGGTCACAAAGATGATTTTCTTTTGTCCATTATCCTTTCGTCGATAGCAAACAGCCCTTTCTAAACTAGGCAATCGTTTTTGCTTAGTTTTTCTTAAAGAGATGGTATATTACCGAAGTTAAATCAACTTAACCTTTATGAAACAGAAGATGAGCGAAGAGAAATATGCCTCTGAGACCAAGACAGTCAACTTGATGATCGCTCTTTATTGCCATAAGAAACACGGCGGGAAAAAAGGGAAGCTCTGCCCTGATTGCGAGGAACTAAAGGGTTACTGCGCCTACCGTCTCTCCCTCTGCCCTTGGGGAGATAAAAAGCCCTTCTGCACCAACTGCCCGATCCATTGCTACGACCAAGAGCATCGGCAAAAAATCAGAGAGGTCATGCGCTTTTCTGGCCCGAGGATGCTCTTCTATCATCCTCTCTTGGCCCTGAAGCATCTCTATCAGACCAAGAAGCAAAAAAGAAAACTGAGGAAAGCGGCCCATGAAAAAGGTAAAAGAGAAGAAGCAAACAACAAGCAAGCTGAGCAGAAGTAAGATCCTCCGCGTTTTCTTTTTGCTCCTCGGACTCATTTCCTTTGGGCTAGGGACAGTAGGGATCATCGCCCCCATTTTGCCTACGGCCCCTTTTTATCTTCTCTCCGCCTTTTGCTTCGTCCGTGGCTCAGAGAGATTTGCCAACTGGTTCCTTAATTCCAAATTCTACAAGAACCACGTGGGCAACTTCGCTAAGCACCGGGTGATGACGATCTATGGGGAGCTGCTTCTATTAAGCTTCGTCTCCGCTTTGCTTTTGACCTCGATGTGGTTTTTGAACAGTCCGGCCATGTGCATCGTCTTCCCCTGCCTTCTCGCCTGCAAATACCTCTACTTTCTCTTCCGGGTAACCCCGATCGGGAGAAAGGAGTATCTGGCCATAAAAGAGGCGGACCTGCTGGAAGAGCAGGCTAAGTCAGAAGGAAAGGAGAGCGAAGATGATCGATAAGGATTTGCTAGGATACATCAAAGGGAAGCGTTACTTCCTCTTTCTCATCACCTTATTTTCTTTCTTGTGTCTAGCTTCTTCCGTCTCCTCCACCTTCCTTTTAAGCAAAGCCGTCGAAAGCTTCATGGGCGATGACTATTCCCGGGGGGCGCTTTGCCTAGGCATAAGCCTAGGGCTCATCGCCCTCTACGTCGCCTTTTATCTTCTTAAAGGGAAGCTCGCGGAAGATCTTGGGGAATATGTCGCCAGCAAAATCAGAGGCGACATCTACGCTAAATACGTGTCCTTAAACGGCGATAGCGGGCTGAAAAGCCAGCAGATCGCCCAGCTCACCAGCGAAGGGGTGGAGCAACTAAAGCTCTACTATTCCTCCTATCTCCCTTCTTTCTTCTACAGCATGAGCGCCCCGCTTGCCCTATTCGTCTTGTTCTGCTTTTTCTCTTATAAGGTCGCCTTGCTTTATCTTTGCTGCGTCCCCTTGATCCCCTTTTCGATCATCATGGTCTCCAAATGGGCGAAGAAGATCTTCGCGACCTATTGGGACCGCTACCTGTCTTTAGGAGGGGATTACCTCGACTCAGTGCGAGGCATGAAGGAGCTTCTCATCTTCTCTTACGACAAGCAGATGGAAGAGGAGATGAAGGAAAGCAGTGAGGAATTCCGCTCCATCACCATGAAGGTCCTGGTGATGCAGCTTTTCTCCACGACCATCATGGATCTGGTGGCCTATGGAGGGGCCGCAGTTGGCATCGTGCTTTCCTTGCTGGAATTAAATGAGGGAGCGATCAGCTTCCAGATCGCGATGTTTTTGATCCTCGTGGGGGCGGAGTTCTTCTTGCCTCTGCGCGCTTTAGGTTCTGCTTTCCATATCGCCATGAACGGGGCCACCGCGGGGAAGAAGGTCATCGCTCTCCTTAACGAAGAAGAACCAAGCGAGGGGGAGTTAGAAATCGCCAAAATAAGCTCAATCGCCTTACAAGACGTGAGCTTCCGCTACCTAGATGCCCCTAGCCCGGTGATCAAGAATCTCAGTTTGACCATCAAGAATGGTCTGACCTCCTTAATCGGCCCTTCAGGCTCAGGGAAAAGCACGCTGAGCCTTTTGCTTTCTAAGCAATTAGGAGGATATGAGGGCTCGATTCTAGTCGATGGGAAAGAGCTCTCTTCCCTTAAGACATACGCCTACAGGAAGCTCGTCTGCTATCTCTCCATTGAAAGTTACTTGCTGCATTTAAGCGTCGCCTCCGCCTTCCGCTTCTATAACCCCTCGATTGAAGAAAACGAAATGATAGGCCTGCTAGAGAAGGTCTCTTTGAAGGAAAGGATCCTTGATGGGCGCGATTTGAGTTTCGTCCCGAAAGAAGACGCCCTAGATCTTTCAGGCGGAGAGAGACAACGCCTTCTTTTAGCCTATTACCTCGGAGCGAAGAAAGACTTCTACATCTTCGACGAAGTCACTTCCAATATCGACAAGGACTCCGAAGCCATCATCCTTGCTGCGATAAGGGAGCTAGCGCAAACCCACCTCGTCCTTTTCATCTCTCACCGCGTCAAGAACGCCTTAAACGCGGATTATGTCTACTGCCTAAAAGAGGGGGAGATCGCCGAGCAAGGCACTCCCTTAGCGCTATTAGATGCGCAGGGGGATTTCGCGAAAATGATCGACAACGAGAACCGCTGGGAGGAAATCCAATGAAAAAGCGCTCCTTCTTCTCTCTGCTTAAAGGCATGCTTTCCCTCGTGAAGGGGAAGCGTTATTTGATCCTCCTCGCCGTACTCACCGGCACTTTAGGCTATCTCTCAGCGATGGGCATCACCTTCTTCGCCGGGCTGGCCATTTTGCGCTTCCTTGGGATAGAGACCTCCTTGTCCTGGGGCTGGCTCATCGCCTTGATTCTGCTCTGCGGGTTCGCCAGGGGCTTTTTGCGATACGCCGAGCAATATCTGAACCACTACATGGCTTTCACCTTGCTTGCTCTAGTCCGCAACAACGTCTTCCATGCTTTGCGCAAGCAAGGGGATAAGGTCCTTGATTCCTCAAGCAAAGGCGAATTGCTGTCCATCCTCCAAAGCGACACGGAATCCCTTGAAGTCTTCTACGCCCATACGATCACTCCCTTTTTCATCGCGATCCTCACAGAGAGCATCGTCTTGGTTTTGCTAGGCGTCCTCATCCATTATTCCTTCTCTTTAGTCGCCTTAGCGATGTATGTGCTCATTGGTTTAGTGACCCCCGTCTTCTTTTATCTGTCCAACCGAAAATTGGGGATAAGGTACCGCGCTAAGCTCGCGGAGGCGGAGAACCTCTATTTGAATTGCTGCTACGGCATCAAAGAGACCCTCTATTTCCAGAAGGAGAAGGAACAGGGAGAGGAATTGGCCTCGTCGACAAAAGAGCTGAATTTCATCGCTAAAAAACTAAATGATAAGGCCCTAACCTCTTCTTCCCTTGTTTCTTGCCTCATCCTTCTAGGGGATCTATTGATCATCTTGCTTGGCGCTTATCTTTATAAGCAAGGACTAATCGCCTCCCCTTATCTGATCCTAGGCTATATGAGCGTGGCGACTTCCTTCGGGCCGGTAGTCGCCTTAGCGAATCTCCCCGCTAACCTCACGATGTCTTTTGCCTCCGCTAGGCGCATCCTCCCTCTGATTGAAGAGAAACCAAAGCTCAGTGACGGAAAAGAGGATTTCGTCTTCTCTAATTTAGAAGTCAGAGACGTCTGTTTTGGCTATGACGACAAAGAGGTCTTAAAAGGCGTCAGCTTCTCCCTAAGAAAAGGAGAGATCATCGGAATCGAAGGCAAAAGCGGATGCGGGAAATCCACTTTGTTCAAGTTGCTCCTGCATTTTGAGGAGCCGAGTTCTGGGAAAGTCGCTTATAACGGAGAAAGCGTCTCTTCTTATTCCCGCGAGGCGATTTCTAGAAACGTCACCCTTTTCTCCCAGTCGACCTATCTTTTCAAGAAGACCATCCGTTATAACCTCAATATTGCTAAACCAGGGGCCAGTGAGGAAGAGCTCTACAAGGCGCTAGCGAAAGCGGGCTTAGCGGATAAAGTCCGCTCGCTCAAAGACGGCCTAGACACAGAAATCAACGACTTGGGCGATAACCTATCTAGCGGAGAGAAGCAGCGCCTAGGCTTAGCGCGCATCTTTTTAGCGGATACCCCTTTGATCCTGCTTGATGAGGCCACAAGCAATGTCGATGCCTATAACGAGGCCTATATCCTAAACCAGCTCAAGAAAGAGAAAGAAAACAAGGCGATCATCATCATCTCCCATCGCCCGACCTCCTTATCCATCTGCGAGAGAATCTACCATATGAAGGAGGGCAAATTATGTCTTTGATCGATTTTGCCGAGCCTAGGATGATCGCCCTTCTTGTCGGCGGAGGGATTGCCCTTACTTCCTTGACCATCATCCTGATTCGTTACTTGCTGCGTGAGCATAAGCGAAAGAAAGAAGCGGCCAAGGAAACGGAAAAATAGGCTTCTGCTCCGATTTTTTCTGATCACGTCTTCATAAAAGCCTGCAAAAGACATGGAAAACATGATTTTTGCGGGCTTTTTGTTTTTCTAATCTTCTTAATATCCGTCAAAACAAGGCAGAAATATTGAAGCCCGTCCTTCTAGATTTCTCGCCTTGCCAAAAAACACCCTTCTTCATGGGAATAGATGACCCCCACCGCTTGAAGATAGGCATAGACCACCGTTGTCCCGACGAACTTCATCCCCCTGTTTCTTAAATCCCGCGAAAGGGCGTCAGACAAAGAGGAGCGAGTTTGATCGTTCTCATAGATGATCTTCCCCTCGCTCCAGCTCCATAGATAGGAAGAGAAGCTGCCGAATTCCTTTTGGATGGCTTTGAAAACCTTCGCGTTAGTAACTGAGGCTTCGATTTTGGCTCGGTTCCTGATGATGCCTGGATTGCTTCTTAGCTCTTCGAGTTTGCTTTCAGGATAGGAGCAGACTTTCTCCAAATCGAAATCATCGTAAGCCTTTGCAAAAGCATCCCTCTTATTCAAAACGCATTCCCAGGATAAGCCCGCCTGAAAACATTCAAGAACAAGCATCTCAAAGAGCTTGTGGTCATCATAAACCGGCTTGCCCCATTCCTGATCGTGGTAACGAATGTACCTCTCATTCTTTGGGTTTGCCCAGAGGCACCGCTTCTTCCCGTCTTTCCACTCCATAAGGTTTTCTTTCTATATATAAGGATAGCGGAACCTGCCGAAGGTTGAAGAAAGATATCTCTTGAAAAGATGGCGATCTCAACCATCTCCGCCATGCATCGGGGACATCGTGAGCATCACAGTCATAGGCGATGCTTTTGGGAATTGAACATCATGAGCCATCATGAGCCCTCGCGAGGGCTCATGATGCGCAAAGACACCGCTTTTAGGGCTCATGA
This sequence comes from Paludibacteraceae bacterium, assembly GCA_963621535.1. Lineage (GTDB taxonomy): Bacteria > Bacillota_I > Bacilli_A > RFN20 > CAG-826 > Alloenteromonas. The sequence continues at coordinate 21,582 of CAVFEQ010000016.1, forward strand.
TGAGTAAATTCTCCGGCAAAAAACGAGTTGAGGAAATATTGGCAAAAATAAAAATAATGTAGGTTATATCGAACATATTTAATTTTTTGACAGATAAATTTTTACCCAAGGGCTCATGAGGGCTCATGAGGGCTCATGATGATTGTTGTTTTGCAATTTTCCACTTATAATATCGTTAATAAAGGAGGCGTTTATGAAATATTTGGTGGAACTTCTTGGCCGTGGCTTGTTTGAGGATGAGAAGTGCGAATTCAAAATTAAGCTAGAGAAAGCACAAGACAAAGCAGAAGATTGGCTAAAAACCATTGTCGGTTTTGCAAATTCCGATGGCGGGACCATGTACGTAGGCGTTTCCGATGATGGCGTTGCCGTAGGGATGAGTAAGAAAGAAGTCGACGATTGCAAAAACCTTGTTCTTAGAATGATGGATCGCTGTGTCTTCCCCCGTTTAGAGGCCCGTTTTGACGTGATTCCTTGCGAGAATTCCAAATTCGTGCTGTCAATAGAAATTGAACCGGCCGAAGAAATCGTCGTTTACAAAGTCGGCGATTATAACGAAAAGGTTTTCATCCGCGCAAACGGAGCCACCGTCCCCGCGAGCGTGAACCAAATCCTCAAACTAGGGAAAAGAAAATACGGCGTTGATCGGAAAATTTTAAACGAGCAATATCGCCCCAGCGATTACAAAGAATTCAATACCCTTGGCCGGATGTATCGCAAAGATGAGAAAGAGCCATCGCTCGAAGTGCTTATCAGCGAAGAGGTGGTAACGCCTGATGGAAGGGTAAGCGAAGGGCTTAAAATGTTCTCCGACTCCTATACTAGCGACGATACCTTGATCTCCTGCCGAATCTGGAATGGTTATAACAAAGGCGTTGATGAGGTCATCGATCGCAAAGAGTTCAAAGGGAATCTATGTTTCACCTTTTCGGAAACGATGAAGTTCCTTCGCCGGGGAACCAAAACCGGGTTCATCAAAATGAAAAACGGGGGGAGATTAGACACTTATTCCTACCCGGAACAAGCTCTCAGAGAAGCCTTGGTAAACGCCATCGCTCATCGCGACTATTCGATTGAAGGCACGCAAATCGACGTTGACGTTTATAAAAACCGCATCGTAATTACCTCTCCTGGGTCATGGCTTCTCTCCAAAGAGCCTAAGGAGTACGACCTGAACAACATTCCCTCGGTAAGAAGAAACAAGATAATTTGCAACTGCTTTCAATGCGTTGGGCTCATGGAGAAAACCGGCAGCGGCTTCAAGAAAATTTCCGAAGCCTACAAAGACCTCAAATCCAAAGAACCGATTTTGGAGGACTTTGGAGATTTCTTTACGCTCACGTTGTTTGATCTGCTCTACGTGGAAGAGCCCATAAAAAAGGTTTCGAATACGTCTTACGCGTTGCAGATTCTTGAATTTTGCAGCGATTGCCCCCGCAGCAGAGAGGAAATCCAAAACCATATAGGCTATGCGAGCCGAAGCCATTTCCGAACGGATTTACTCAATCCCTTGATTGAACAAGGACTGATTATGCCAGTCGCCCCCGCGAAATCCAAAAATCAAAAATATCTTACGGTCAAACATTGAGGGGCTTTTAGCCTTGGCTTTAAAAGGAATTTTTAAAAGCTTCCATGGAAACCAGAACCATGCGTCGTTTTTGTGTGATTAACGAAGCCTAATCCATCCGCTTTAGCCGGATAATTCGTCTCCCATTTACCACGCGGTGAACTGATTTTCTTGATCTGCGACATCAGTTTCTTTTCCTGCCAATAGGAATACTCGTCAGTCACGCGAATAGGCTCGCCCTATTTCTCATTGCTGTACCGGTATAGCGGCCATACTTTGGATTCGCCCTGAGGCACCACACGCAGTCTCCTGCCATGAATCGCGACCATCGCACGCATCAAGGTCATAGGAAATGCTTATGGGATTTGGAAATCATGAGCCATCATGAGCCCTCGCGAGGGCTCATGATACGCAAAAATACCGCTTTTAGGGCTCATGATGAGTAAATTCTCCGGCAAAGAACGAGTTAAGGAATTATTGGCAAAAATAAGAATAATGTAGGTTATATCGAACATATTTAATTTTTTTGACAGATAAATTTTTACCCAAGGGCTCATGAGGGCTCATGAGGGCTCATGATCGTTTCCGTTAATTGAATTTGGGGGTCTCAACTCTTTTGGATCAACAAAGAAATTAACGAATCGAAAGCACTCTAATCGTCATCTCTTTCTTACGGCGGCAAACAAGGGCGTTATAATGGTGCAAAGGCTTTTACAGAGCCCAAGCCTAAGCAAAGGAGCCGCCTCATGAAAATCATTCATTTCGCCGACCTGCACATCGCTTCCAAGTTCGAAAGCATGCCAAAAGCAGTCAAAGAAAACCTCACCACAAAACTCAGAAACGCCTTTTCGAAAATCATTGCCTACGCGAAGGAAAACGACATAACAACCATCTTAATGTCAGGGGATATCTTCGATAAGAACGCCGTCCCTTTAAGCGACAAGAAGTTCTTTTATGACAGCATCCGCATCAACCCCGAGATCGATTTCTATTACATCAAAGGGAACCATGATTCTTCTTCCAAATGCAATGAGACGCTTGATAACCTCCATACCTTCGACGGGGTTTACGTATATACAAAAGAAAACATCAGGATCATTGGCTACGAGCTGAAGAAAGACAACTCCGTCTTGTACAACCATAGCCCCTTCACCACCGACAAGTTCAACATCATGATGCTGCACGGGGACATCAATAACGTCAGAGACGACAACTACATCGACCTCAAAAAACTTAGCGACAAGAACATCGATTATTTTGCCTTGGGCCATATTCACAAAAGAGAGAGCGGAACCATAGGCAAAGCTAGATACGAATACCCTGGTTCGGTGCTAGGCAGAGGTTTTGACGAAACCGGGGATAAGGGATTCTTGGTGCTAGATACAGAAACGAAGAAAACCGAATTCCATTCTTTAAGCGAAATCAGATTCGAGCACCTAGAGTTCACGCTTAATGGTCTCAACGAGGCTTCCTTAAAAGAACAGATAACAGCCTCATTGGGGAAACAAAACAAATCTCTAATCACCGAGATCAAATTAATTGGGAAAACGGACTTCCTCGTGGACACGGATGATTTAGAAAGGACATTCGCGGATTACAGATATTACCTATGCGTCAAAAACGCCGCAAAAGTGGCCTGCAATTACGTTCATAACGACACAGAGAACTCTCTTAAGACCATGTTTATCAACAAAGTATTGGAAGACTCCTCACTGGATGAGGACACCAAAGCAAAGGTCATCGAATACGGCCTTTCAAAGCTCATGAAGGAGGAAAACTAAGATGCGCATACTAAGTTGCAAAATCGCTAATTTCGGCTGCTATTCAGATAAGACCTTCGATTTTAAAGAGGGTCTCAACCCCTTTTGCCTCCCTAATGGGGGCGGCAAAACAACTCTAGCGACCTTCATCAAAGCCATGCTCTATTCCTTAGAGAAGGTAAGCAAAACCTCCTTTGAGAGGAACCGTTACAAACCCTATTCAGGCAAAGCGTGCGGGGGGTCATTGATTTTTAGCCTCGATGACCACACCTATCGCCTAGAAAGAACCTTCGGGGCAACCCCATCTAAAGACACCCTTAAAATCTATGATGAACGGAACGCTGAGCTCACCTCCTTCCAGGGAAAGCCCGTCTCCGCGCTGCAAGGGGAAGAAGGGAAAAATTTAGGAGAGCTGATCCTAGGGATCGATCAAGAGGCATTCAAACGTTGCAATTTCATCTCCAGGGAAGACCTCGATTTCGTCTCCAGCGAATCCATCAAGATGAAGATCGGCAACATCCTCATCGACAAGGAAAGCGAGAATTCCTACGAGGATACAATCGCTTCCATCAAAGACGATGATTTAAGAGAAAAAGAACCGACAAGAAAGAACGAAAAAGCCTATCCCTATCGCATCAAAGCGCTGGAAAAAGAGAATAAACAGAAAGCTGATAGCATTAAAGAAATAGACGGCTTAGAACAGAATCTCGGCGAGCTCTACAACCAAAGGAAGGACCTTAAGAAAGAGCTTGAAGACATCGAAAAACAGCAAAAGGACTACGCCGCGATCCATGTGCTCAAAGGCAAATGGAGCACCGTCGAAGCGTTTGATTCCGATATCAAAAAGGCGGATCAAACCATCGAAGAGATATCTTCAAAATACGGGGACAATATCCCCTCAAAAGTAGAAATCGATTCCTTAGAAGAAAACATCAAAGAGGTCGAAACCTGCAAAAACCTTGCAAAAACCTACTATTTATCCCCTGCTGATGTCGAACGCCTTAAAGGATTAGAAGGAAAAGTACCAAGCGAAGACGACTACGAAAGGCTGCTTAAATCTTCCAACAAACTCGAGGAGAACAGCAAAAAGTCAGGCACAATCCCCGTTGATAGAAAGCGTTACGAAGAGCTAAAAGAACGTTTCGCGGGTAAGCCCATCAAAAAAGAGGAAACCCTAGAAAAGGAATATTTAAGCTACTGCATCCTCGCAAGTAAAGGCGAGAAAGAGAGCGAGAAAAAAGATCTGCCCTCCGAAAACGTCTTGAACCAAGTCGAAGAGGATGTCCGAAAATACCAAGAAAAAGAAGAGGATCTCTCTCGCTTTAAATCCTCCTTCAAAGAGCCTTCCATTCTATTGAAAATCTTACTCACCGTCTTCACTTTAGGCTTATATCTCCTTGTTTTGAAAAATAAGAGGAAAAACCACGAAGAGACCTTGAAGGAACGCGAGGAAAACCTCAGAAAGGTCGCGGAGGAGTTAGATACCTTCTTTGCCAAATACGGCAAGACCTCAGGAAGCTATGCCTTAAGGATCGAAGAGCTGAGGGACGAGGCTGCCAAAGAGGAATCTAGAAGCAAGGAAAGCGCCTCCGAAAAGAGCAAGAAGGCTAAACAAGAGTTGGAAGAAAAGCGAAACGCCCTTTTCCTTTATTTCTCTTCTTTTGGCTACTCCTATGAGGACGTCGAATGTTCCTACCAAGCCTACAAGAACGACCTGAAAAAATATGAGGATCTTAAAAAAGAAGTCGCTAGAAACGAAGAAAGTGAAAAAGAGCTTGCAGAAAGCAACGAGGAGGAAAACTCAACCATCACCACTCTCCTAGAGAAATACGGCCTAACCAGGAAAGAGGATCTGAAAGCCCAAGTAAAAACCATCAAAGACGACATCGAATTCTTCAAACTAAAAAACCCCGTTCTCTTAAACAGGGAGAAAAGTGAAGAATCAAGGCAAGAGCACGAAAAAGCCATCACGACGATTCTCCGCGCTCACAATGTCGCCATCGGGGAAGATGTGCTTTTGCAGGCGAAAACACTCCTAGAAGACGTAGAAAACTACAACAAAGCGAAGGAAAAGAAAACTGAGCAAATCGAAAGGAAGGACACCTTCATCAAAGAGAACGGCTTAGAGGGATTCGTCCCGACTGATGTCGAAGGCAAAGAAGAGGAATTAAGGCAGAAACACGAAGAGAAAAATGCCGAGCTTGCCCGTCTTGAAGGAGAGATAAACCAGAATGAGGAGGAAATCTCGAAAAAGGATTCCCTTAACGAGGAGATCGTAAAAAACAACGAGATCATCAAGGATTATAAAGAGAGAATCCGCATCGCTAGGTTTGCCTTAAGTCTTCTTCAAAAAGCGGAAGAAGATATGGAAAAAACCTATATCAGCCCCATCAAAGACTCTTTCTCCACCTATGCCTCCAAAATCTGCGAAAAGATCGGGGCCAACGTCAGCATGGATTACGATTACGAAATCAAATACGAAATCGAAGGCCAGTTAAGGGAATCCAAAAATCTCTCCGACGGGGAAAGGACCATCATGATGCTCGCCTTAAGGTTCGCCATCATGGACGCCATGTATAAGGACCATGATTCCTTCATCGTCCTTGATGACCCATTCGAAAGCCTCGACAAAGAAAATCTCCCCAAGGCAAAAGAGCTTTTGCAGGCCCTATCGAAGGACTGGCAGATCATTTACTTCACCTGCCACGAAAGCAGGGAAATGAACCCTCTCCCTCAATAAAGAGCGTTAACACAAACAGCATGGCTACCATTGAGCAAACGCTTTTTCGTTTAGGGCAGTCGAAATTCCGTTCGCGCTTCCACCTAAGCGAAAAAGACAAGCACTACGTCGAAGAAAAGGGTCTAGGAACCATCCGCCAGCACGCGGAAGATTTCGTCAAAACTCGTCTTGCTCCCGCGCAAATCCCAAACGATGGCAAGCAAACGCCGATGCGCGGGCACCCTGTTTTTGTCGCTCAGCACGCCTGCGCTTGCTGCTGTCGTGGCTGTTTGGAAAAGTGGTATCGCGTTCCGAAAGGAAAAGAACTCAGCGAAGAAGAGATAAGGCGCATCGTAAACCTATTGATGGCCTGGATCGAAAAAGAGATGTCCTCTTCCGTCAAATAGCTCTTTTTTAACGGAGCGCAAGCGTTTGACGGACGTCATACCCCGCGTTTTTAAAGCTAGACATAAGCACATCCATCTTGATTGGGGTGATGCAAAGAAGATGCATCGGATGCCCCTGACCAAAAAGCCTTTGAAGAGATGAGGCGGGGATTTTCTTGTATTCGGCATGGGAGAGATATTCCCTCGACATCGGCTCGATTATCCTCGCCTCGCCCTTAACCTGAACGCTTTTAAGCTCCCCAGAGCCAGGGTTCTTGTCAAACACAGCAAGGCTGACATTGTTGTTTTTCTCTAAGCCAATGAATTTCTCTCCTCCCTCAGTGAAAATCCAAAACTTACCATCATGATAACTGTATTCCAAAGGGGTGCAGCGGACCCACTCCCCTGCCCCTGTCGCCAAAGCGCAAACAGAATTATTGGCAAGATATTCCTCCACAACACTTTTCAACTGGTCAGAAGGCATTATCTTGTTTTGCTTCTTCTTCCAAAAATTCGCCGCTTCCTCATATTCTTCTTTTGTCATATTCAATCTCCCTGTTCCTTGAAGTTTCAATAGACTACGCTAACGCCCCTCATCTTAGACGGAAAGGCCAGGTAATGCCATCTAAGCAATTCAGCCAAGCACCATTTCAAGCGTCATCATCAAGGCAAAACCGATGAGGAAAGCCCATAATCCATAATGCTCGAACCCGCCTTTCCTAGATTCAGGAAGGATTTCATCAAGCGTGACGTAGAACATGGCTCCGGCAGCGAAAGAAAGAAGCCAGGGGGTGAACAGAGAAAGCTGAGCGAGGAACAAACCGGCGATTCCAAACAATGGCTCGACGATCCCTGACATCACCCCCATGAGGAAAGCCTTCCCTTTGCTGCTTCCTTCTCCATATAGGGGGATAGAGACCGCGGCGCCTTCGGGGATGTTTTGAATCGCAATCCCAATCGCCAAAGAAAGCGCGGCGTACATCGCTTCCCCGCTTCCGCTTTGCAAAGCAAGACCGCAAGCAAAGCCCACCGCAAGGCCTTCGGGGACATTATGGATCGTTACCGCAAGGAAGAACTTCGCATTTCTGCTCATCTGACTTTTAGGACCTTCCTCGCATCCGTTGTTCAAATGGAAATGAGGCACCACTTTATCCAGCAAATAAAGCAAAGCTCCGCCAAGTAAGAAGCCAAGGATAGGAGGCAAATAAGAACAATTTGGGAACGCCGTTTTGCTTTGCTCGATGGAAGGCAAAAGCAAGCCAAAGAAAAAGGCGGCGATCATGATGCCTCCCGCAAAGCCAAGAATGACGTTATTTGTCTTCACTCCGAACTTGCCACGAAAGAAAAGAACAAAGGAGCTCCCTGATACCGTGGCGGCAAAGATGATTCCGAGTGAGATTATGGATGTCACAGTTGCGTTCATATCAAATTCCTTTAAGTTAATATTTCTTAACTTATTTTATTTCTACTTTTAAATCAGGCAAGTGATTTGCTCCATGTGACACATAATTGACCCAAAGTTACTTTGCGGTTTTTGCAGTTTTCGTTATTTAATTACTTTGCGGTTTTCGTAATTTTGGGTTAGATGACAAAGTAATGTACATAAAATGACGTTGTTTTGGCCCCTTCCGACTTTCTGGGCCGAAAATTCGCGATAACCCTGTCATTTTTTGGCCTTTTTTGGCGG
>CAVFEQ010000017.1:0-6306 GCA_963621535.1 Paludibacteraceae bacterium
AGTAGCAAGCGGAATAAACTTCCCTAAGTCCTAAATCAATAAGGTCCAGTTCTTTATTGGATTTCTTTTTTCTCATAATTTGTTTGAAGCAAACGAAACGGAGTTCAAATATAACGCATTCTCCGTTTTGGTAGCGAATTTAAAGTAAGCGTTCGTGATCTCAAATTCATAAAGAAGGTTATTCGAAGCGCCTTCTTTTTGGCTTCCCTCTACACTTTTCCACGTTTCCAAATCATTAGAAACATAGAAAGCGGGCACGCCCGTGTAATCATGATCTTCCCCTCCATAAGTCTGAGTTCTCTTATGAACGTCTAGAGTCACCACACCATTCAAGAGGGTTTTGCATTCTAACTTACCCAAGCCACCCTTCTTAAACTGCATCATCCCGGCAAAATCGCCATGTCCTTTTTGGATGTAATCGCCGTAAAAAGAAACAAGCTCACCATTGCTATCTAAAATCGTAAACGTGAACTCTTCTAAATAGGTGGATTGCTCCGTCTCTTTCAAAGCGTCGCTATCTAACGTCCAGCTGGCAGTCTCGCTTATTTTTTCAGACGATTCGTTCGAAGAGGCTGATTCTTCTTTTATGGAAGCAGACTCTTCATCACTAGTTATTTCGGATGAATATTGGGTTTCTGCATGGTTTTCTGATGCGGAAACCTCATTGTTTTCAGAAGAATTAGAGCACGCGAGCAACGCAAAGCAGCAGCAAGCGAGAGAAACTTTTTCGATAATTTTCATTGTCATCGTCCCAACTCAATTTGCCTTTTTGGCATCAATGACTTCGCCTTCGACTTCTTCCGGTCCCACTTTCACGTTTTTCGTTTCAAGCATTTCATCCAAGATCGCCAAGCGGCAAACGGCCTCTTCACATTCATCGTTAACGGCATGTCTCTTTTTGGCGGAATTCACAATCTTTGGAACGCCAATGACAAGCAAAGGAATCGAAGCCGGAAGCAGCCAAATGAAAACAAAGCCGATTGCCGACATAACGATTCCCGAGGTCATTGCATCCACAGCCTGCTGATGCCTTTTAAAAGCGTCTTCCTTTTTGGCTTGCTGAACGCTTTTCTCCCTGATCAATTCATCATTATCCAACAATTCGTATCGTTGATAAATTTTGCTCTTGTCCATAGTTGATACCTCTTGCTTTCATTCTACCCTAATTTCTCACCTATTAGCCCTATAGAAGGCGTAAAATTTCGGCCATGAAACGAAGAAGCATCGACCTAGGAAGCCCAAAAACGTTTCCAAACGTCATCTACTTGATGATTCCGGCGATGATTTCTCAGCTCATCAATGTTCTTTACAACATCGTTGACCGCATTTACATAGGAAACCTGCCGACAGACGGGGAGATTTCTCTAATTGGGGCGGGCGTTTGCGCCCCGATCACCACTTTAGTCACGTCGTTTGCTTATTTGGCGGTGCTCGGCGCCACACCGCTATTTTCGATGTCGCTAGGCCAAAATCGCAAAGAAGACGCGGAGAAAATTCTCTTCCACTCCATGGTGATGTTGGGGGCTTTAAGCCTTCTTATCATGGGTTTGAGCTATCTGCTTCTAAGGCCCATGTTGTTTGCCTTCGGGGCAAGCGAGGCGAGCTATTCTTATGCCAAAGAATACATGCTCTATTTCTTGATCGGAACTATCCCCGCTTTCTTTTCCATTGGTTGCTCGCAGTTTTTGATTGCTCAAGGGCGCTCCGTGCAGTCGATGATCACCTCTTTATCCTCGGCAATACTCAACGTCGTGCTCGATCCCTTGTTCATGTATGCGCTGAATATGGGCATTAAGGGAGCAGCAATTGCCACGGCTATATCTTGGGCTTTCGCCTTTTCACTTGGGCTGATATTCCTTTTGCGTTCGCCAATCAAAATCAGATTCGGGCGGTTCTCTTTCTCTATCGCCTGGAAGATCATAAAGCTCGGCCTGTCGCCCTTTATTATTTTGGCCACGGATTCCGTGATACTCATCGCGCTAAATAGCGCCCTTCAGACTTTCTCCAACGGAAACGGCGATTTCTTGATCGAGTGCGCGACTATTGTTCAAGCTTTCTTCTCTCTGGTGACTGGGCCTTTGCTCGGCATTTCAAGCGGCACACAGTCGATCCTTGCCTATCTGTATGGGGCAAGGAAAACCGAGCTTGTCAAAAAAGCGGAGATACAAATCACCGTTTGCGGTTTGGTTTTCACCTCCATTTGCTTCGCTTTGTCTTTCTTCCTCGCTGAACCTTTCGCCAAACTATTCGTTTCTTTCTCCCCGGGATATAGCGACGCAGAAGGGATCGTTTCCAGCAGCGCGAAATACATCCGCTGGTACATGATTCCGATTATCCTGCTGACCTTCCAATACACATTGGTCGATGGCTTAACCGGAATCGGGCAGGCTAAATATTCGATTTGGTTTTCCCTAAACCGCAAATTAATCCTTCTGCTGCCTTTAACCTTTCTTGTTCCTTGGTTTAGCGGCAACGCCGAGCTCGCCTTCATCGCCGAGCCTATCGCCGATGGGCTTTCCGGAATCGTCTCGCTCGTCCTTTGCTCCATTTTGTTCCCTAGGATTCTCAAAAAACAAAAAGAATCCACGGGGACAGCTTTAGGACTTTAAAAAGTCCGCAAAAGCCTAATATTCATTGTGAATTACACAGTTTTTTTTGCCTGAGAATTTGTTTTAGCGGGCTTTTTCAGCTTCGCCAATAAACGTTTTCAAGGAGGCAATGCTCGCTTCCGCGTCGGCGACGTTATTCATTTCCGCGAAGACCCGGAATTTATTCTCCGTGCCAGAAAGGCGAATGAGCATGAAATAATGGTCATCAAACCAGAAACGGATGTTGTTGCTGATGCGTTCCTTCTTTAAGCACGGCGAGTTAAAAGAAAAGTCATGATTTTCGATGTAAGACATCACTTTTTGGGGATCCCCTTCAAAAGACACAGCGCTTTCAACGAAGTGATGATGATAATTAGCGAACTCTTTCACTTGCTTCACGACTTCGGAAACGGGTTTTCCAATAGCGGCGATCAAGTTAAGGAAAAGCATCCCGGAGAAAGAGGAGTCTTTCCCGTAAAGATAGCCGCGGATCGTAAGTCCCCCGCTGCTTTCTCCGCCAATCAAAGCATCGTTTTCTTTGATGGCGGCGGAGATGAATTTGAATCCAACGTCGGTTTCGATGCAGCGATAACCGAAGGCTTTCGCAAGACCGTCGATTAATGTCGATGTGGCGACGTTTTTCACGATATCGCCTTTCATCCCGCGATATTTGATCAGGCCATAATAAAGGCACCCCATGATTTCGTTGGCATCAACGTAGTTGCCTTTTTCATCGATGATCCCAAGACGGTCGGCATCGCTATCAACAGCCATGCCGATATCGTATCCGCCATCTAAGACTTTTTGCCTGAATTCACCCATCAGGTTTTCGCGGGTTGGGTTAGGATCGCGGAACGAGAAGAAAGCGTCGTGCTCTGTTTTAAGAGCGTCGAATTGGGCAAAATCCAAATCTTTGGCCAAAGGCAAAATCGCACGGGCGCCCACGCCATTCAAATTATTGAAAAGGACTTTCAAGGGGCTATGAAAGGCGTTTGGATTAAGGAAGGTTTCGATGCAGGAAACGTAAGTTGGGATGTAATCCAAAACCTGCAAAAGTCCAAGCGATTCGCCCTTTGAAAAAGGTACTGTTTTGATTTCGTCGACTTCAGCGATGCGCTTTTCGAGCATCGAAGTAAAGGCGGCGTCGGCGTCTGCTCCGCCTTTAAGGAAAGGCTTCACCCCGTTGTATATATAAGGATTATGACTCGCGGTCATGGTGATTCCGTAATCAAGATCCTTATCTCGGACAATCATCATCACTAAAGGGGTTGGCACTGGGGTCGCGGTCAAAATAACGGGAATTCCGTTCCCCATTAAAACCTCGGCAAACCATCTCGCCGCATAGTCAGACATAAAGCGATTGTCATAGCCTAACGCTATCGGCTTAACTTCTTTGCCTTCTTTTGCTACGTTGGAAAGAGCCTGGCCAATCGCCTGAATATTTGCTTTGTTGAAGTCGTCACCGATGATTCCACGGAATCCACCAGTCCCGAACTTGATCATGCCTACTTAACCTCCCCGTTGATCGCTTTGGCGGCAAGATAGACATCCTCGGTCAGATAAATGTCGCAATCGGGATGGGTTTCCAAGACGCTTGCAGGAACATCGAGAGTGCTTTCGTTTCTAAGTAGGCAAGCAATCGGTTCAGCTTTGGTAGTGTCGTTTGCGACAAGAATGATCTTTTTCGCGGTCATAATGGTGGCTAAGCCCATGGAGACGGCTTCGCTTGGCACCATGTTGATGTCATCATAAAAGAAGCGGGCATTGGCCTTTCTTGTGCTTTCGGTCAAAGGAATAAGATGGGTTTTCGAATCGCGGCTCGTCCCAGGCTCATTGAAACCAATATGCCCGTTTCTGCCAATGCCAAGAATCTGAAGATCGACATAGCCAGCTGCGGCAATCTTGTCATCATAAGCCTCAGGATTCCCCGCATCCGGGAAATTCGTGTTCTTGCGGTCGATATCGATTTTGGAGAACAGATTCGTCTCCATGAAAGCGCGGTAGGTCTCTTTTTCTATGGGGCAATTGATATATTCGTCAAGATTGAAGCTTTTAACTTTGGCGAAAGAAACCCCTTCTTTGTATCCCTCGGCCATACGGTCATAGATTTCAAGGGGGCTAGAGCCCGTGGCAAGACCGAGGATCGCCTCAGGATTCGCTTTCACCAAAGCAAGGATTGCGTCCCCTGCCTTCATCCCCAATTCTTTTTTGTCTTTCGCGATAATGAATCTCATGTTTATACCTCTCTCTTGCCCAGCGCTAACGTTCGGCTTAGTCCTTCACATTATCATTTCCTATTTGCTTCCCAGAGGGAAGGGAAAAGGCGAAAAACGCATTAAATTTGGTAAAAGAGAATATAAAAGGTGAGCAATGAGCAAAGAAAGCAAACGCTCGCTCATCAAAGCAAACCAGCAGCAATAAAAGAATGGAAAATTTGTTATAATTCAAGGCATGGACAGCAAAAAACCTGTATTGGCGTTAATCGCCCACGATAACAAAAAAGCCGAAATGGTGACATGGGCCATGAAGCACAAACACGAACTGGAAGCCTACGATCTCTGTGGAACTGGTCACACGGCCAAAATGGTGGAAGAGGCGATTAACCGCCCCGTCACCAAATTCAAATCCGGGCCTCTTGGAGGGGATCTGGAAATTGGCGCGGAGGTGGCCAAGGGAGGAATCCAAAAGATGATTTTCTTTTGGGATCCTTTGCAAGCCCAGCCCCACGATCCTGATGTAAAAGCACTTATGCGCATTGTTGCCGTTTACAATATTCCCTTTGCGACGAATGAAGCGACCGCGGATTGCTTGCTCCGCTGAAAATCCAAAAAAGACCGGCGATAAAAAACGCCGCAAAACTTAGTTATATTTTCAAAATCGCCGCAGATTGCGGACCAATTTCTAGATTTCCTGAATTCTCTTTTGCTTCGCCCGCTTTATAAACGATTTTCCCATTGGCCAAACGAACGAGTTTTGTTTCTAGCCTAGGATTGATGACTATCGAAAGCCTCTCCCCTTCTTTCTCTCGCTCATAAGCAACATAGCCCTCGTGCCCGTTAGCGACGGGCCTCCACGAAGCGTCATTATCCAAAGCGACATGGTTCGCTTTGACTCCAAGCAAATTTTTCAGGCAATTGAGCAAGGAGCTTTTATCTTTAGATTCTTCCTCAACCGAGAGCCCTTTTCTATGGGAATCCAGGCGTATATAGGTCTTTTTGGATTTCGAGAATCCCGCGGAAGGTTTCGAGGTGTCCCACTGCATCGGGGAACGGGAGCCCGTCCTTTGGTAGCCGCCTTCAACGGATGGTATCCCTTTAAGATAACGCATCAGAAGTTCGTCTCCATAATAGAAGAAGGGAACGTTGGGCATTGTGGCGATGAAGAAATAGGCAAGGAAGGCTTCTTTTTGATCAAGCCATTCGGAGATGCGGACGGTATCGTGGTTGCCGCTGATGCAGGCTAAATATTTTCCTTTCTCTTGCGCGAATTCAACTAGAGGGAGAAGCAGCTCAAAATAGCGGACCATCGTATTGTTGTCGCCGTTCTTTTGGAAAAATGGGCGATCACCTCTAAAAGGAAGGCCGAAAGAGTTGTAATGCAAATCCTGAAGCATGAAATCCATATCGAAGCCGGCTTCTAGTGATTTCGTTGGCTCAGCCCATTCAGAAACAAAAGCGCTGTCGGGAAATTCTTTTTTAATGTTATTAAAGAACTGCTT
>CAVFEQ010000017.1:6316-28762 GCA_963621535.1 Paludibacteraceae bacterium
GCTTCCAAACGCGCATAGTTCCCATTCCTTCAGGATCTCTAGCGACAAGCCAGCCTGCCATGTCTACCCGGAATCCGTCGATGCCCTGCTTCAAATAAAAGCGGACGACATCTTCCATGGCGCGGATCGTTCCTTGCGGCCCCTCTCCTTCAGGTGTCTCCTCGTATTCAGGGTGTTCTATGGTTTCAAACCCATAATTAAGCTTCGGCTGAATGGAAAAGAAATTGATCATCGCCGCCCCGTTACGCTCATAGAAGCCACGGATCCAGTTGAACTTCGGATCCACGTTCCAGATGTCTTTATTCCAAATAAAGCGAGAGGTGTATGCATTTTTCTTTGCTTTGCATGACTCTTTGAACCATCGATGATTGATCGCGGTATGCCCAGGAACCAAATCCAAGATGATGCGGATGCCTTTCTCGTGGCATTGGCCAATGAGTTTTTTCAGCGCCTTGTTCCCGCCATAGCGTTTGGCGACTTTCAAATAATCGGAAACGTCATAGCCCGCGTCAAAGAAAAGGGATTCATAAATTGGGTTGAGCCAAAGCGCGTTGAAGCCCATATCCTTAATGTAATCGAGCTTTTTGCAGATACCCTCTAAATCACCAACACCATCCCCATTGCTGTCCATAAAAGACTGAGGATAAATTTCATAGAAAACAGATGTTTTAAGCCATTTTGGGGAGGAAGCCATACTACTCACCTTCTTTTTTGTTGGCTTCATTTTAAGGGCTTAATTCAAAAGATAAACATCTTGTTGCCGCGAGAACAAAATTGCCCACGTCGAGGGCGAATAAGGCTCCTATAATACGGCTTCGTGAATAGAACTCCGCAACAAGAAAAATCACGAATGGCCCAAACGGCGATGAGTTTCATCGTGTTGATGGCCGTCGTCTCCTTATTCAATGACATGACCTTTGAAGGAGCATCAAGCATCCTCGGGGCTTATGAGACGCTCCTTGGCATGCCAACGGTCTGGCTTACCGCAATTTCAGGAGCCGGGGCGTTGCTTGGCTGTTCCTTAAGAATGCTTTTTGGCTATTTAAGCGACAAGACAGGAAAGTATTGGCCTTTCGTGTTGATTGGCTACGGGATCGACATGATTTCCGTTCCCCTTTTGGCTTTGGTGCCTGAAAACGGATGGGCTCTTGCAATTGTTTTCATTTTGTCGGAAAAACTCGGCAAAGCGATCAAAAAGCCCGCAAAAAGCGCCTTAGTCAGCTTTGCCGCAAAGCAAAAAGGCGAAGGAAAAAGCTTTGCTCTAGGCGAGGCTCTAGACCAAATCGGGGCCTGCATCGGACCTTTGATTGTCACGGCCGTGTTCGCCTGCACCGCCAGCGATACTACCTTAAGGCAATATCATTTTGCCTTTTTGTTTCTAGGCCTTCCGGCTTTAGCCTGCCTTGGCCTGCTCATCACCGCGCGCATCCGTTACCCAAAGCCGGAGGATTTCGAACGCTCCGAGAGAAAAGAAGGAATTGGCCACTTTAAATTGACCCCTGCTTTTTTGACGTTTTGCCTAGGTGGAGCCATCTTTGCCATGGGCTTTCTCGACAGCTTTTCTTTGCTAAACAAAGACATTCTTATCAAGGGCGTGATCGATGAGAATTACCTTCCTTTGCTTTATAGCTACGCGATGTTTATTGACGCTCTTTCCGCCCTGTTCTTCGGCTTCCTCTACGACAAGATCGGTTTCTATTCTTTGGCAATCGCGACTTTGCTCAGCGCGCCTTATGGCTTCTTGGTGTTCAACTCCGCGCAGCTATGGATGATTTTCCTTGGCATCACCTCTTGGGGCATAGGCATTGGAGCCTGCGAATCCGTTTTGCTCTCGGGGGTCGCAAGTCTCTCCAGCAAAGAAAACCGCGCGCGGAGCTATGGTTTCTTCGAGCTATGCTATGGGCTAAGCGCATTCGCTTTCTCTTTCCTCATCGCCTATCTCTACGAGCAAAGTTCTTTCGCGCTTGCCTTATTCATCTTTTTGACGATCGCCGTCGCCACAGCGCTTTTCATCCTCGCCGAACTGTTTCATAAAGCAGAGACACCATCGCCGATAAAAGAATGAAATTTTATTTGGTTAAATGACGTTTGAGCAAACAAAGCCCAAGAACCATTTTTCAATATCAAAGAATGATTTTCATTAAGCGGCTTAAAAAATATCTTTCCTGACCGCGTGCAGAAGGGAATTCCAAAGCTCAAAAAAAGGTCAATCGCAGCGAAAGAAAACAAAAGAGCATACGTAAAAAGAACTTGATTGTTTGTTTTAACTCCCCTTATCTATCAGGTGCAAATAAAGCCGACAAAAGACATGATTGGTTTTTGATTGACGTTTTAATTGTTCGAGTTAATTTTTCTTAACATGCGCGCATGCGCACGTACATTGTAGATTTTTCATTCTTATGGCCATAAAATAGCTATCAAGCGAAGGGATGAACTGACGAAAATGAAGACGGTCAAACTCAATGTCTCCGTCTTCTCTGCCATCCGCAAGGAAGGTGATGAGTTCCGCGACGAGCTCAAAGCCAGAGGCATCTACCTCGTCAACGTCATGTCTAGCCCCGGCGCAGGCAAAACGACCACCTTGATCGCCTTGATCAAGGCCTTGCGTTCTACCTACCGCACCGGGGTGATCGAAGCGGATTTGGATTCCGAGATAGACGCTGAGAAAGTTTCCACGCTCACGTCTTGTCCCGCCGTCCAGATTCACACCGATTCGCTCTGCCACGTCGATTGCGACATGGTCAAGGAAGGCCTTAACGCTTTCCAGGAAGAGGTTGACCTTCTTTTCCTGGAAAATGTCGGGAACTTGCTTTGCCCAGCTGAATTTGATTCAGGGTCGCATCTAAACGTAGCCATTCTCTCCGTCGCCGACGGGACAAAAAAGGTATTCAACTACCCCAAAATGTTCCGTTACTGCGACCTGGTGCTCATCAACAAGATGGACGCGCTAGATTACTTCGACTTCGATTACGACCAAGCCGCCGAGTTCATCCATTCCTGCAACCCAGGCGCAGCCATCCTGCCCATCTCCGCCAAAACCGGCAAAGGGATTAAGGAAGCAGCCGACTATTTCGACAAAACAATCCAAAATTGGAGGAAATGAAACATGCCTGAGATCTTCCGTCTCACCAAAGACACCCAATCCAAGTACGAAGGGGTTGAGCCCACTACTCCCGAAGAGAAAGCGCTCGTAAAGAAGTACTTCAAGCTCGCCGAGAAAATCACCGACAACGTGGAAACCAAGCTCAAAGGCTGCACGGTGAACTCCCCTGAATATTGGGGACTTCGCGAAGTTCTAACGGAAGAAGAAGTCGACGTTCTTCTCACGATGAAACTCCGCAAGTGGTACACCATCGACCAAATCATCGATCAATGCAAAAAGATGTATCCCGACCCGCTCAAGGTCAAGGAATACGTCCACCGCGCCGTCATGCACGGCATTGTGGAATACGACTACGGCGACCACTATAACGACGATGGACCAATCAAAGGCGCCAATCCTACGCGCGAGAAGAGATATCGCCTCTCCTTCTTCGTCCCGGGCTCCGCTGAGCTATTCAACTCCACGAAGAAAGCCACCGATGCCAATCCGCCGGTCGCGAACTTCTTTGAGCGTATGACCTTCCTTCCCCTCGAGGCAATCACCCCGATGGTGCCCGAAGGAGGAGACGGCATCGGCATGCACACCATCCCCGTAGAAAAAGCGATCGAGAGCAACCAAGAAGCCGTAAAACTCGAAAAAATCTCTTACTGGCTCAAGAAATACGACGGACACATCGCTTCCGGCATCTGCTCCTGCCGCTACTCCAGAGCCAAACTCGGCGAAGGCTGCGAAGACGATCCTGAGAACTGGTGCATCCAGCTCGGCGATATGGCGGATTACGCCGTCGAAACCGGCCGTGCCAAGATGATCACAAAGGAAGAGGCTCTCCGCATCATGAAGAAAGCCGAGGACAACGGCTTCGTCCACCAGATCACAAACATCGACGGCGAAGACCATATCTTCGACATCTGCAACTGCGACGTGAAAATCTGCAATGCATTGCGCACGTCCATGCTCTTTAACACCCCGAACCTCTCCCGCAGCGCCTACACCGCGAAAGTCGACCCGAAGAACTGCGTCGCTTGCGGCCGCTGCGTCGAATCTTGCCCTGGCGGCGCCGTCAAGCTTGGTCAGAAGCTTTGCAAGAAAGATGGCTCCGCGCAGACCTATCCCGTCGCTCCGCTCCCCGACAACAACCGTTGGGGCAAATACGCTTGGGATGAAAACTATCGCGACACCGCTCGCTATAACACCTACCCCACCGGCACGGCGCCTTGCAAAACCGCCTGCCCCGCTCACGTCGCGGTTGAAGGCTATTTAAAGCTTGCCAATCAAGGCCGTTATGATGAGGCCCTTGCTCTTATCAAGAGAGAAAACCCCTTCCCGGCCGTCTGCGGACGCATCTGCAACAAGCGCTGCGAAACCGCCTGCACCAGAGGCGACATCGATCAGGCCGTTGCCATCGACGCCGTCAAAAAGTTCCTCGCTGAGCGCGAGCTCGACCCCAAGACCCGCTCCATCCCCGAAAAGGTCATCGCCAAAGTCTATGGCGACTTCGAGGAGAAGATCGCGATCATCGGCGCCGGCCCCGCGGGCTTAAGCGCTGCCTATTACCTCGCCGTCAAGGGATACCACCCCACCGTGTTCGAAAGGCATGAGAAACCGGGCGGCATGATGATGTATGGCATCCCCTCCTATAAATTGGAGAAGGACGTCATCGACGCGGAAGTCCAAGTGCTCCGCGACCTAGGCGTCGAAATCAAATGCGGCGTCGACGTTGGCAAAGACATCACTCTCGACGAACTCCGCGCGCAGGGCTATAAAGCCTTCTATATCGCAATCGGCTGCCAAGGCGGCAAGCGTCCTGGCGTTGCTAATGACACCGCTGAGGGCACCGAAATCGCCGTCAGCTTCCTTAAAGGTGCCTACGACAATCAAGATCAGAAGATCGACGGCGACTGCGTCGTCATCGGCGGAGGCAACGTCGCAATCGACTGCGCCCGCACCGCTCATCGCTTCGGCGCGAAGAGCGTCTCCATGTACTGCCTCGAATCCAAGGAGACCATGCCCGCGACCAAAGAAGAAATCAAAGAGGCTGAAGAAGAAAACGTCACGGTCAACCCGCAATGGGGCCCGAAAGAAGTCTTGGTTGACGAGAACGGGAAGGTCAAAGGCATCGTCCTCAAGAAGTGCCTCCGCACCATCGACCCGGAAACCAAACGCTTCTCCCCTGTCTACGACGAGAATCAGACGATCGAAGTTCCCGCGACGAAGATCATCTTCGCCATTGGGCAGGCCATTGATTGGGGAGACCTCCTCAAAGGCAGCAAAGTCACCTTCTGGCACGGCAACTATCCCATCGCCGACAAATTCACTTACCAAACCGCGCAGGATGACATCTTCGTCGGCGGCGACGTCTATACCGGCCCGAAATTCGTGATCGACGCCATTGGGCAAGGCCACGAAGCCGCAGAATCCCTCGCCCGCTTCGTCTCGCCCTTCAACGCCTCCCTTACCATCGGACGCGACAGACGCTACTTCATCCCTCTTGATAAAAAAGACATTCTCTACCCCGACAACTACGACAACGCCGGGCGTCAGGAACCGGCCGCTCCAGAAGCCAGCGAAGAAGCGAAAACTTCCTTCCGCGACTTCAGCAAGACCCTCACCGAAGAGCAGGTCAAGATCGAAACTTCGCGTTGCTTGCAATGCGGCGCTTCGGTCGTCGACCCCCACAAGTGCATCGGCTGCGGCATCTGCACGACCCGCTGCGAATTCGATGCCATCCACTTGGTGAGAGACCATCCGAAGGCCACCACCATGAGGAACGGCGACGACAAGATCCCGGGCCTCATCCCCTACGCCTTAAAACGCGGCATGAAGATCATTCTCCATAGCGGCTCTAAAGAAGCAAAAGAGCTCGCCAAAAAGAGAAAGGCCTTCAAGAAAGCCACGAAAAACAGCCCCAACAAGCACACGGGCAACGCCGTTCCGCCCATCGAGCGCTGATGCACGAGCTCGGAATTGCGTTCCACATCATCAAAGAAGTTGACGCATTCGCGGAGGAGAAAAAAATCTCCTCCGTGAAAGGCGTTACCATCGAGCTTGGAGAGGTCTCCGGGGTCGTCCCACGTTATCTAGAAGACGTGTGGAAATGGGCCTGCGCGAACCGATCCAACCATATGGATGGCTGCAAGCTGAACATCGTCGTCACGAAAGCGACCACGTATTGCAAAGCCTGCACGAAGACCTATCCGACGCTTCCTCACGGGAAGAAATGCCCCCATTGCGGAAGCGAAGACACCTACCTTATTGAAGGTAATGAAGTCACCATCCAATCGATTCAAGTGGAAGATGAGCCGTCGAAATAACGACGGCTTTTTCATTTGAGCAAAAGAAAAACCGCGGTTTTGCAAGGAAATCGCGGTTTTTAGAAGGTTATTTCTTTTCTTCGGGCTTGCTGATGCCTTTGGCCTTCATCACATCGTCAACCAGAATCTTCGCTCTCTTGAGGGAGAGATCGGATTTGACTTTGAACTCAGTGGGAAGGTCTTCAAACTTCTTTGAGGAGTTTGCGGTCACTGGAATGGTGCTATCCACATAATCATTGGGGTTCAAAGCATAATAGACTTTTAGCTTCTTCCCAGACATGGTGATGAAGACATAGCGATCGCGATGGAGCGAGAAGGTCATGCCGGGAATCGACATGCGATCTTTGACCCCGTAGGAGCGGATATAGTCGCGCAGCTCGTAGTACTTGTGGCGAAGGTCTTGATCCGCGCCTTTAATACGGGTTTCGAATTTTGCGCGGCGGCGCTTGTTCAGATTGGAGAAATGATCGTCTTCGGGAATGGCGGCCTCTTCGCTCTGCCCTGCGTCAACCGGTTCATCGACCGGCTCATCGACTGGCTCTTCCTTAGCCTCTTCCTTTTTGGAATGAAGGCTTTGAACATGAAGGTCGATCTCTTTGTCAGCAATGGCTTTCGCTTTGGGCTCATCCACGAAATCCAATTTAGCAAGGCAAGCATTCACGATGCTCTCCACATCTTCTTTAGTAAGAGAGGGAGCAACTTCTTTTGGCTCGTCCTTCTTCTCCTCTTTGACATTGATGGTAAGAAGTTCACCGTAAGGAATAGCAAGAACGATATAGCCAATGATGACAAGGAAGAAACCCGCGAAAATCGAAAGCATCGAGCCTTCGTTCAAAGCGTGGGAAATGTACTGCGTATAAAGAAGGAGCAGGAGATAAGGAAGGAAGGCTATATCAAGGAAATGGACGATCGCATTGATGAGAAGCGCGTACTTTTTCTTCCTGCAAATGAGGATGACCTCAAACAGGAGCATGATGATCGCAAGGATCATGACGAAGACGCCAAGAACGCCAACGATGCTAGGGAACTTCGAGAAGTTCCACATATTGAAGTAGTTACGAATATTTCCGCGGATGCCAGAATAAACCACAATTCCGCCTGAAAGCTTAGCGGAGCGGCCAGTGATCACGTGGCAGCAGCCCATAAGGCCAACGAAGAAGGGGGAAAGGAAGGAAATCAAGAGTCCTATCCAAGTCGATTTAGCAATTTTCTTTTGTTTCATTACAATTGCCTCCAAACGCGTCCTATTTTAGTGGCTTCGTTCTCCTTTTCAATAAAGCAAAAGCGGTTTTTTGACGAAAAGATTGGATACATGTATCGAAATTCATAGCAAATTATCAAATTTTGCCTATGTGCCCGTGGAAAGAAAAAACGTCAACGTTGTCGCGTTGACGTTACCGGTCTTTTGGTGGAGTCGCAGGGAATCGAACCCTGGTCCGAAGAGCATCCCACCGAGGCGTCTACAGTTTAGTTCTCGCCTTTTACTCCAAAGGGCGACGAGAGCCAACGGCCTTTGGAGGCGGCTGTGAGGTTTTCGACTTCTTTGCCCAGCCAAGCTAGAAGCTTATTGCCTTGTGTTGCGCCCAGCCCCTCGTAAGGCAAGAAGCGAGGGGTGAACGTGCTCTCCCCGCAAAAGGCGGGGCCCTATCTAGAGGGGCTCAATTAGGCAAGAGCGGCGGAAGCACGATGGGAAGCACCGAGCATCCAAGGTTTGACAGTTTTGTTGTCAGTTATTGTTTTTCGGCGGTCAGGGTCGCCATCCCACTGCAGCCAGGGCCAGACATCCCTCCGTCAAAACCTGTACGGCCCCGAAAGGAAGATGTTGTGCACCGGTGGCCGTATTATAGGGCAGGAAGAGCCTATCGCCAAATTTATTTTCTCTTTTTCGCGCAAACGATGGAGGGAATGGCCAAAAGAAATCCCAAAGAAGAAAAGCAAACGCTCAGCACAAAACCAACGCCTCCGCGGATCCCCTCCAAAGGGAAACCGGGATTGAGGTATTGAAAAGTAAGCACGCCCGTAGCGCTAAGCAAGATCGTGAAAAACCCCGCAATCAGAGAAAATATGAGGTTTCTGCGGCAATCTAAGCCGAAGAAAGAAGCAAGTCCTGCAATAAAACTAAAGGAGATTAAAGCGATATAAAAAGGATTCATGGAAAAGAAAAACGTATAGAGGTCCCCTCCGTTTGCGATCTGCTGGCTTCCGCCGAAAAGCAAGGCGAAACCATTTAGCGTTACCCATTCGCCACTTGGAAAAACAGTCTCGATCAATCCAAGCAGGGCAGAGAAAGGGGTCAAGAAGAAAAAAACGCCTGAAGCGAAGCATGAATAACGGAAAAATCTTCTCGCCCGCATGCGTTGATTATAACGGCCTTTGCTTCTTTCCAAGAGGCGATTATGCGTGTATTGTTTATTTTGCTTTCAGCAAAAGGATTTTTAAAAATGGGGAACAACAAGAAAAACAAACAAAAGGCAAAGCTGTCTCCTGAGACTAAAGACAAATTGAAAACCGGCTTTGGCACGTTGATCAGCAACGAAATGTGCATCAAAGCCGGGAGAGAATATTCCTGGTACACCCCCATCATCCTCGCGGTGTGCTCCGTCTTGATCACCTTAATCCCAAGCTTCGTGAATACCATGTCCGTAAACATGGGCGAAAGCGTCCTCGGGACAAGCGCCGTGGGTGGCGTAGAAAACGGCTTAGCCAATTTCCAAAGCGTCCTCAAAATCGCGAATGCCTCGGTGAAAATCAACGAGGAAGGCCGTTTGGTTGTAAGCGATGCAGACAAAACCTCCATCTATAACGCCGGCACGGGCGAGGATCGTTACTATGAATATAAGGACAGCGTGACCGACGAGCCCGTTCTCCGTGTCCAGTTCAACAGCGACCTCGTGGAAACCTCTTATTTGGAAGCCCTCTCCAAAAACACGATCAAGTCCTCCACCACCGTGACCGACAGCGAAGGCGTCACCAGCGAAGTGCCCGGCGCCGTCTCCACCACCTACAGGGTCTCGATTCTTGTTTTCAAAGACACAGGTTTCTCCATGGCCATCTATAACCGCAGGGTCGATACAAGCACCACATCAACAAGCGCTTTGGTGAATTACTCCTACGATCGTCTAGCCGGCAAAGACCTGCTATCCCTCACGCCAAGCGGCTCGCTAACGGAAAACCCGGCCGAATATGTGGCCGCCGTCAAAAAGAATTACCAAGAGTTCTTAACCCTTGGCTATGAGACCACGAAAGTCTCGCTCGCCTGGCGCAATGTCGGTATCCTCGCCGGCATCAACGCAGGCATCATCCTGCTCCTTGGATTGGTGCTGTTCCTCATCACTAGAGGCAAAAGGAACCCCTACCGCGTCATTACCTTCTGGCAATGCCAAAAGATCGGCTACTGGGCAGCCCCAGCCCCCGCCATCCTGGCCTTGGGTCTTGGCTTCTTGCTTGGTAGCACAAGCGGCATGTCCTCCCTTTCGATGTTCATGTTCCTCTTCCTTTATGGCTTAAGGATCATGTGGACCTCGATGAAAGCCTTCTCTCCTCAAGGAAAATAAGTCTTATAAGCAAAAGCGCCGAACCCTGCAATTCGGCGCTTTTTTTCTTAAAAACCCCGCAAAAGTCTAGTCGCGATTATCGTGTGGGTGAATCGATCCAGCGAGTCTAGCCCCGTTGCGGTTCTTCTTGATCTCGCGGGTCCCGACATAAAAATAAGGGTTGAATCTTTTCTGTTCTTTTTTGAGTCTAGCGAAAAGGGCTTCGCCTGGCTGGTTAGCAAAATTCGCGGCGAACACCCGGAAATATTTGCCAGGATAGACCCCATGGGCGAGAGGACGACCGTCGACATATTTGAAAGAGACAAGCAAGCAATCCCCGCGCAGCAAGGAAGCGATTTTCAGGGCTTGAGCTCTCACAAAAGCGTTATCGAAGGAAGAGGGGACGAGTTTCCCGTTTATCTCTTCTAAAACCCCAAAGCAACGCTTCCCGATGACCAAAGCGAAAAGGATGGGTCCTTCAAGATATTCTTCCACCACCCAGGCGGAATCCTTCATTTTTTTCAAGACCCCGTTAAATTCAACGGGAGAAAGGCAAAGTTTTGGCGCGAAACCCTCATCATTCTTTTTCCTGAGATAAAAGGGGTAGCGGATTCCTGCTTTTTCAATTGATTGGGAAAGAAAGGCGAAGAAAAGGCTGGGCCTCTCGTTTTTCAGATTCGGAAAATTGTAGAAAGAAGGATGTGCGATCCCGTAATCTTCCATCTTCTTGTAGAAAAGCCCAAGGTCCTGGCAATAAGTAGAGGAATAAGGATGCCCAAAGCAAGGAATGCCGAGGCTCATTGCTAGATTCATCAAATAGGCGTCTTCATCATAAAAATAAAGGAAAGCGCAGTCTAAATAGGAAGCATAGATGTAGCGTTCGGCTTCTGCGAAGGAAAGCGCGGTCAGCGCAACTCCGCTTGCTCTAGCGGAGGACAAAAGGAAATCGATTTCCTTCCGAAGGGAAGGCTCTTTTTCTCTAGCGATGGAATAAATCAAAAACCCTTCCATACTAATCCCCGTAATCGCTGCCGCGCGATTTGTCTTCCACAAAAATCAATAAAGGGTCGGTGATATCCGCGATCTCGCGATAAACAAAGCCTTCGCGATCGATCCAGGGGTTCTCAAAATCCGCGGTGAAAATCACTTTGTGCAGACGTTTGATGGTCTTGTCGATTTCCTCCATGATTTTCCCAAACGCCTCAGGCCGCCTTTCCTCAAAGCCAAGCAGGCCATCATAAAATCCCGGCTCGACGTAGAAAAGGTTTCCTTCTTTGTCGGTATAGGCATGAACAAGGCCGTTAAGAGGATCCTGGTAAGGGGTGTAGGCGGAGAATTCTGTGTAATCCATAGCTTTTACTTATCTTATCACCTTCGCCCTTTTTCTTCTTAAGAAAGCGAAGAATTGGCGACGAAAGTCAGGAAAATCCCTTTGAAAGCCCTTAACGCCCCCTCCCCAAAGGAAACAAGGTTGGTATAACATATATTAATGGTTAGCCAGGAAGCGAAAGACATCAAAATCGTTTTCACGGATATTGACGGGACATTCTTTTCCCATCATCAACGCCGCGTCCCCGAATCTGCTTTGCAAGCGGCTTTGAAATTGCAGGAAAAAGGCATCAAGGTCTTTCTTTGCTCCGGCAGGAACTTTTACCTGATCCGCAAAAGCGGAATTCTTGACATTTTCACTCCCGACGGGCTCGTCACCATGAACGGCAGCAACGCGATCATCGACGGGAACATCATCTATCGCTACCCAATCGATCCCGTCGTCGTTGACAAAATGGTCCTCTTCGCGAAAAAGCTGAAATTCGGCCTCACCCTGATCGAAGAGACCGAAGGCCACATCAATATGATCGATGACCGCGTCATCTCCGCGCATGAGAAATACGGCACCCGCTTCCCCCAACCTCGCCACTACCCCGACCATTACGACCGCACGGTCTATCAGATGATCGCCTTTATCGATGACTTTGAGGAAAAGCTGATCGCCCCGCACCTCGATAACTGCAAGTTCGCTCGCTGGGACGAGTACGCAGTCGACGTGATGCTTAAGGATTCGGATAAGGCCAAAGGCATCATGTCGGTCCTTCAATATTATGGATACACCCAAAAGAACGCGATGACCATTGGAGATGGCTCTAACGACATTGAAATGCTTCTTTATGCCGGGATTGGGGTCGCCATGGGCAACGCCAAAGAAGAAACGAAAGCCATCGCCGATTATGTCACGGATGGAATTGATCAAGACGGCTGGGCGAAGGCGATGCGCCACTACGGCTTGATCGATTGATCATTTGTGATAAGGCTCGTGACGAGCGATTTTGAAGGAACGGTATATCTGTTCTAACAACATGACCCTCGCTAATTGATGAGGGAAAGTCATTTTGCCAAAGCAAACGGAGACGTTGGCTCTTTTTTTGCATTCCTCGGATAGCCCAAGGGAACCGCCGATAAGAAAAGAAATCGAACTCCCTCCAGCGACGAGCCATTTCTCCATGTGTAAAGAGAATTCCTCGGAGGTGTATTCTTTCTGATTGAGGTCAAGGGCGATCACGAAATCGCCCGGCTTAACCCGCTCAAGCATCTTCTTCCCCTCTTTGATTTTGATTTCTTCCTCTTGGGCTAGGGAAGCTTTTTCTGGGGTCGGGGAATCAGGGACTTCGATGATCTCCAATTTCGCATAACCCTCGATGCGTTTCTTGTATTCGTTAACCGCCTCTTTCCAGTAGTTTTCTTTAAGCTTGCCGACGCAATAGATGTTAATTTTCATCGTCAAAGCCTTCTACACGTTCCCATTGTTTCAACGGAATCACCTTTTCCAGCGGAAAATCAATCCCGTTTCTGGCGAATACTTCCTTATAGGTCGCTAAGGCAATCTCCGGGCGATTGCAATCTTCGCTTAGATGAGCCAGATAGATTTTCTTCGTATGGGAACCGAGGAAGTCGCACATATAGGATGCGGATTGCTCATTCCCGAGGTGCCCGAATTTTCCTTTGATGCGGTTTTGCAAAACGACGGGCCGACCAGAAAGGCGCAGCATCTGCAGGTCATAATTGGACTCAAAGAGATAGTAGGTGCAATCCTTCAAAAGCTTTTTTCCCTCTTTTTTGATGGTCCCTGTGTCGGTGACATAGGCCAAGGTTTCTTCCCCAAAGGAAAAAACGAAATTCAATGGGTCATAGGCGTCATGGCTAGAAGAAAAAGGCATGACCTCGATGTCGCCAATGGAAAAATTCACCCCGGGCTTGATCTCGACGTCCGCTCCTTTAAGAAGCGTTCCGCCTGTAGCGTAAGCCTTTATCCCACGTTTTCTAAGCAATGAGAGGGTGCCGACATGATCGTAATGCTCATGGGTGATGAGCACCGCGGAAATGTCTTCCACGCTTTTTCCTAAGGCAGCGAGGCCTTCGGTTAGACGTTTCAAGGGAACGCCCATATCCACTTGGATCAAGGTGTTCCCGTATTGAATTAACGTCGCATTCCCTTTGGAGCCCGAGCCGATGAATTCAAACCGCACGCTCATCCGTTGTTCCCTAGCCTTCTTTCTTCTAAGGCGGCCTGCTTCTCCTGGAATTCTTTGGAAGGGTCAGAGAAGCGGGAGAAATTCTTTTGGAAGACGAGGTTGAACTTCCCCGTCTTGCCTTTGCGGTTCTTTGCCACAAGGACGGAGACTTCCGAGGTATCGCTTGTCTGGTTTTTCGGGCCAACTGGCTCTCCGCTTTCCTCGCCATTGTTCCCGTATTTTTTCTTCTTGCCCACGGAAATCCCCATCTCGGTGTAATAGTCCTCGCGATAAAGCAAAAGCACGATGTCGGCATCTTGCTCGATGGAGCCAGATTCGCGGAGAGAGGAAAGGGCAGGGACCTTGCTCTCGCCTTTTTCGACGTCGCGGTTAAGCTGGGCCAAGCAGACGACGGGGACGTTCAAGTTGCGCGCGAGCTGCTTCAAAGACCCGGAGATGAAAGAGACTTCCTGTTGCCTTTGATCCATAGAGGGACGGTCAGTTGTTCTAATGCGGCCAAGATAGTCGATGACGATGAGCCCCAAATCTTGATGCTCGGCCTTTAGCTTAGTAGCTTTGGAGATGATGTCGCCGAGCTTTGAATCCGGCGAATCGTCGAGGAAGATGCTTTGTTTGGAGATTTCCTCGGTGGCGCTGGCGATTTTAATTTTCTGGTTTTGGCTGAGGAAGCCGCTAGTGATGTGCTCTCCTTCCACTGAGGAGCGAGAGGCAATGAGCCTCTCCATGATTTGCTCATTCGACATTTCGAGGGAAAAGAAAGCCACGGTGCACTTGCTTTTTAAAGCGGCGTTATAAACGAAGTTGAGCCCCAAAGCCGTTTTGCCCACGGAAGGACGGGCCGCCAAAATGATCAAATCGCCCTTTTGCCAGCCGTGCACGAAGTCGTTCAAGCTGCGGAAGCCCGTATCCACGCCGACGAGGCCACGCTTATCCGCGTTGGAGCTCTGCTGAATCCTGTAGTTGACGGTCCTAGCGACATCGGCGACTTTGCTCATGCCCTTGATGTTGCGCCTAGAGGCGATGGCCGTGACTTTGTCGTTAGCGCTTTCGATGAACTCGCCGATATCGGGAACCCCTTTCGCGTAATCCTTCTGGATTTGCTGCATCTCAATCAGGAAGTCACGAAGGACCGCCTGCTCATGGACCATTTCGATATAGTGATCGATGTTATCCGGCACGATGACCGCGTTAATAAGGTCAAAGAGATAAGAGGGCGGCACTTCCTTGTCTTGCTGCAAAGAAATGAGCTCGTCGTTGACCGTCTGCACGTCTACAGGGCGTCCAGAGATCGTAAGTTCCTTCATCGCGTTGAAAATCAGCTTATGACGAGGATCGACATCGGAAAAATCATCAGCCGTAAGGCCTCCTAAAGCGACGGCACAAGCATCTGGAGAGATAAGCATCGCGCCCAAAACAGAGCGCTCCGCCTCTAGGTTATGGGGGAGTCCAGCGCCTTTAGCCATTATCTGTCCTCGCAGATGTGGACGTTGACGACGCCATAGACCTCGCCTTCATCCCCTTTGTAAAGCTCGATTTTGAGCCGGGTGTAGCCAAAAGCGTTCGCCGGGTATTTGTCGACGAATTTCCTCTTGTCGAGTTTGATGTCCCATTGCTTTTCCAGCCCTTCGACGATTTCTTTGGGGGAAATCGTTCCAATCATGCGGCCGTTGCTGCCCATCTTCGCTTTGAATTCGACGTTGATGTGCTCAAGGCGTTTGGAAAGCTCCTCGGCCTCTTTCTTGAGCTCTTTTTGCCTCACCGCCTCTTCGGCGTTGGCTTTAGCGAGCTCTTTCTGGCTGTTGGCCGTAGAGGGGACGGCTAAACCTCTGGGGATAAGGTAGTTGGCCCCATAGCCATCGGAGACGTTGACGGTCTCCCCTTTGCGTCCGAGCTTGCGGACATCAGCGGTTAGAATTACTCTCATTCTTTCACTCCTTGTATATCAGATTTTGCTTCATTGAGATAAGTGTCTAAGGTATCGAGCAAACGGTTTTCCACCGTGGCGACAGGCAGATCGCGGAAGGAAGCGGCCGCCATGCCGAAGTGGCCTCCGCCGCCCATCTTTTCGCAAAGCAGCTGCACGTTGATCGAGCCGTCGCTACGAGCGGAGATCTTCGTCTCGTTGGCGCCCGTTCTGCCGATGACGAAGCAGGCGTTGATGCCCTTTAACTGCATCAATTGGTTCGCAACCTTGCTGATTGAGGCTTGATCGACGATGTCTTTTTCATCCGAAACGCAGTAGACGACGCCGGTATATGGGGTGCGCAAGGTGGAGACGATATTGGTCACCAAGGCATATTCTTCGTATTCGTCTTTAAGGAAATCGTCCGCAAGCTGGTTGTCGGCCCCGAATTCCTTCAAAATCTCCGCGGCTTCGAAGGTGCGGATGCCGGTGGATTTGGATTTGAAGAAATTGGTGTCGAGGAAAATGCCGGAGAGCATCAAGGTCGCGAACGTTGAATTGATCTCGATGCGGGGGTTCGCGGTCGCGTAATGGATGAACTCAGCCATGATTTCGGAAGTGGAAGAAGCGGAGGGATCAACGTAGGTCAAAACCGGCTTTTCAACGAATTGCTCGCCTCTGCGGTGGTGGTCGATGACGATGGCTTTCGTCGTTTTCTCCAAAGCTTTTTGGCCCATCACGCGGGAAGGCACGGAGACATCCACCACGACGAAGAGAGTCGATGGGCGCACGGCGTCCACCGCTTCTCTCGGCGTCAAGGTCATGCTGTCCAAGTCGGCTTTGGAGAAAGAGCCGGTAAAGGCGTAACGCGTCTTCTTCTCGGTGAGTTTGGGATCGAAGACGATTTTGCAGGGGACCTTGCAGAAGTCGCAAAGAACTTTGACGCCAAGGCAACCCGCCAAAGCGTCCATATCCATATCAAGGTGGCCGGAGACGATGACGTTGCTCGCGCTGCGGATGATGCCGAGGATCGAGTCGGCGACGGAGCGGAACTGCACGCGACCCGTATTCTCAATCGCCGCGGTTTTCCCGCCATAGAATTTCAGGTCTTGCCCATAGGTGGAAACAACCGCCTGGTCGCCGCCGCGGCTCATCGCGATATCGATCGCGTTAGAGGCCATGTCGTGAAGTTTGGTGACATCTGGGAAGTCATGGGCCAAGCCAAGAGAAAGGGTTGGGATGACATTCTCCCCTTTGCCCACCATGCGGGTTTTCTCAAGTACCGAGAAACCATCCGCTTCCATTTTCTCAAGGGAGGCGAAGTTCGTGACAATAAAATAGGAGTCGCTGCGGAAGCGGCGAAGCAAGACGCCGAATTCTTTCGCGTAATCGAAGATGACCCCACGGACTTTGGTGATGATGTCGTTGTTATCGTCTTCAGCGTTCCCGGCGATTTCCGAATAGTTATCCATCATCAGGATGCCGATGACGGGGGCTTGCTCTTTGGAGTAGTTGAAAATCGATTCGTAATCGCTGGAGTCGCGGAAGATGAACAAATGGGCATCGGCGAGGTACTTCACGGAGTAGGTCTTGCCGTTCACCTCGATTTTGACCGTCGTATCCGCGGGGGCGTTTTTGATGTCCCTTAAGCCCGGCTGCCAATCTAGGATATTCATGTCGAGCAGGTCGATGTTCCTTTCCCTGAACAGGGTGTTCGTCCAAAGCACGACGTCGGAATCATCGGTCACGACCAAACCAATTTGGCCGAATTTATACGCTTCTTGAATGTCGTTGCCGATGATCGAGGCGGCGTCGACGTCATTCCTTTGACGGATGCGCCCAATCATGAGCTCGGAAGTCCACATAATAAGCAGGTTAAAAACGATGACCGCGGTGAAAGCGATGAACCAGTAGTCGATCTTCATGAACTCATGGAAGCCTTCTGGCCAATCCAAGTAATAAAGCCCGACAGCCCCTCCAAGAAGGATAAGTTCGATTAAAATAACGATGAAACTGCCAACTCTGGTGCGGTGCAAAGCTGCGCTGATAGAATTTGATTTACGTGGTTTCTGGCTGGCCATGGGGAAATTATAGCCCTAAGGGCTATTCTCTCCTAGGGTAAAGCAAAATAAAAACAAAGGAGGCAAAAAACCCGCCTTTAAACGGCCCCTCACTCGTCGCTTTTCCCTTTGAGGGAGAGCAGATAAAAAACCACGGCAATGGTGATCGCCACAACGACTATGGCAACGATAATCCCGATAAGCGTGGAAGTGGACATGGCAAAATCCTACGTCAAAACAGCGATAAAATCCACGGCGGAGTGCCACCAGGCGGATTTATTTTCGCCCCATATCGGCCGGGCTTGTTTCTGATGGAAATGCCTGAGGCAAAATTTCAGTTGTCCGCAAAAATCAGACAACTGAAATGTCAACGCACTACCTTAACTTTTCGTTGGCGATAAAGCGGCAAACGAATATCTCTTCTGCCCTTCCCCCACCGAAGAGAACCGCTTTTTAGATGGTTCATTCCTAAAGGCGTTGTTTAGCAAAAAGGTTTTAGGATCTACGTTTCTCCGTCCCAATCAAAGGAAGGCTTAGGTTTCTAAATGAAATACGCGCAAGGATGAGATTAAACGATTAACGAATCGGCGTAACCGTTGTTCTCAAGGAGTTCGTTGACTTTATAGATGTCATAGATCCTATTCTCTATGGCGTATCGAATAATCAATCCATATTTGTTTGAAGAGGCCAACGTATAGCCGGCTTTCTTAAGAAGGTATTTGCATTCATGGTTATCGATACCCATGGCAAAGGCTATCTTTAGGCAAACGTTAAGGGATGGATTTGATTTTTCGGAGACAATCGAGGA
Source organism: Paludibacteraceae bacterium (assembly GCA_963621535.1). Classification (GTDB taxonomy): domain Bacteria; phylum Bacillota_I; class Bacilli_A; order RFN20; family CAG-826; genus Alloenteromonas. The sequence continues at coordinate 24,562 of CAVFEQ010000017.1, forward strand.
CCAGAGTTGGCGGGAGATATTGGCTTTGTCGTAGAGAGAGGAAGCGTTGACGTACCCGTATTTATCCATCAACGAATAAAGATATTCCACGAATGAAGAGGTCTTCTCTTTGCTTGTCGTGTGCTTTTTTATGAATTCGTCTAAAGATTCCACGGGCAAATCTTAGCAAAACTCACGGCACCCAGAAAGGGAATGAGCTGAGGAAGAGATTTCATTGTCAAACGCGGTTTGACCTATCCCGCCAGGGCTTCGCCTATATTTTTCACGTAAGGAAAGGGGAAAAGCCATGAAGAAGACAAGGAAAAGCTACGCGGACCTCTACATCGAAAACTTCACCGATGCGGAGGAGTTCATCGCGACTCTGGAGGAAAGGAAAGAGGAGGTAAAGAAGAACTATGTGAGCTTCCAATACTACGGCCTGTCCTCCTGGAAAGAGGCATACAAAGACCTCCGGGGCGAAGGCAAGGGCTTCGATGATCTGGAGGAGAGGTTCGCGCTTTACCTCGCGGGCCTGGAGGCGATGGCCGAGAAGCGGGGAAAGGAAGCGGCGAAGGGCCAGCGAGAAGGCGGGGAAACCGCGAAAATGCGCCCGAAGGGCAGGGACATAGAATTCCTCTTCATCGCGGACAAGGCGGACGAATGCGACGGCGAGGCGGCCTACATGGGGATAAAGGAGCGGAGGCTCAGCCAGCTCGCCGGGATCGCGCTCCTTGAAAAGAATTACGGCTGCCGCTGCTCCATAAGCCTCGCCTGCTCCGCCTACGAAGGCGAGCCCAGGGAAGGCAAGACGAACGTCGCCTGCCTGATCCGCCTGAAAAGCCTCAAGGAGCCTTTCAGCCTCAGAAAGCTGAGCTGCCTCCCCCTGAAGCCGAACGCCCTGACCGCCCTGCTCTCGCGCTGGGAAAGCAGCGTCGGCCACAGCAGCGGGCTGAGCCAAAAATACGAAAGCTATCATTGCGCCCGCCCATACGTACGGGAAAAATCCAGCGCCTTAAAATGGGAGTTCAAGAGGAAGATGGAGTTCTTTGATCTGATCAAAGACGAGAATTCCAGCCTGATATGCCTGGAATGCGCGGACAAAATCGAGGACGTGTTGAAAAGGCTGACAACGCCGATCCTGGTCGGAAGGAAGTCAGTATCAACAAGGCGCTTTGAAAATTATGGCGTTTTGGACACCCTTAAAAACGGTGACGTCAATGCCTATACAGACAGCGCTGCTTCCGACCTCCTGGCGAGCTATGACAACGCGAGCAACGTCACGAGAACACCCAATGGAGAAATCTACGAAGGGAATGCGCTTCAGGAAATCGCTGAAAAAAGAGCAGAACAGGAATGGAACGAGTACTTTAAATGAAATCGTCTCATGGCCATGAGCCGGGTGTTTTCGAAAGCATGGTTTAGGAAACACTCCCTACTGTTTGCCCACCGTCGAACATAGAGACTTCTAGAACGATTCGTCTAAGACGTGGTTTCCATCAAACGCTCAAAATTCAGGCCTTTGTCTAGAAGCCCTCTTTTGTAGGTTTGCAGATTCCCGTTGCTCATATTTAGCAACGAGCATATCTCCTTCTGAGATGAAGCTTCGACCAATGCGAAAAGGATGCTCTTTTCCTTGGAAGTTAGTTTTTCCCATGTAAGGGAATATGAATTCTTAGCCATGTTCCGGTCGTAATACTCAAGGATATTGGCTTTCTTGCCTTTTTTATAAAAGTTCACGTTTGCAACATGCCCACGGAAAAAGCCCCTCGATGATATAGTGGACGAGCCCCTTTAGGGCATCTCAGATTCCTTTGAGCACCGGTCGACTGAGACTTGCCGCTCTCCCCAAAGGTCGCCTCGAGAAGCTTGCGAAGAAGGTCGTGGACGAATGGCACAGCGAGAAACACCAGAAGGCTGGCCCTGACGAGATCGCGTTCAGGGTCGTTGAATCGCTCCTAAAAACCAAAAAATGTAAGATATAGGAATGTGATGTGCAAAAAATCTAGATAACACCATGATTTCTTATGGACATTTTGCAAACTCGAGCTTTTAAACATTTTGTTGATTGAGCGTTTTGCTCAAACAGACGAATTTATCAAATCAAACTGAAACCGACACCGGTTTAATGCGAGAAATGGTCGGTTTCAGTTTTTCTTTTGCTTCACGCATATCAATGTCGTTTTGCAGATTGAGAAAATATCTCTCGGAGACGCCGAAATACGCTCCTAAACGAATTGAAGTGTCCGCGCTAATACCGCGACGATCGTGCAATATGTCTTGTATGCGAGAGACAGGGACATCTATCTCCTTTGCAAGTCGGTATGCGGATATGCCGAATGGCTTCATGAATTCTTCCAGAAGAATCTCGCTTATTTTTGGTGTTTCTATTTTGTTCATTTTCGTTCCCCCTTAATGGTAATCGACTATCTCGACATCATGGTATTTAGATCCGGATTCGTTTAGCACGAAGCAAATGTGCCATTGATCGTTTATGCGAATGCTCCATCGCCCTACTCTATCGCCAGCCAATGCCTCAAGATGATTGGCCGGCGGAGCTTTCAAATCGGAAAGTTTTTCTTCTGCATCGATCATCATAAGTTTCCTTAATGCTATTTTTGAATTGTTTGAGGAGTTTTACGCGAAAATTGCTGATTGAATATTTTCTCCGTTTCTTTGTCTGAAAAATTAACGATCACGTCCTTATTATACCCGTATAGTGTGTATATGCAAGGTAGGTATATTATTTAACGGTGTTCTATAGGCCAATTGCAAATTTCGCAAATTCAACTAAACAACATAGGGTTTACTGAAACCAACATGAAGGATCGCGGAATCTTAGGAAACGATTTGTGCGTGGAGGAGCTTCGTCTCTCCAATAAAAAAGACCCGCCTTTTCGGGCGGGCCTTATCGCTTGTTTCAATGACGGCTAGCAGGAACATCGTCTCTGCGTAAAGCATGGACTTTCGACCTGCGCGCCGACAATGTCTCAGGTCTTACTTGACGTCAGGAAGAAGGCCGACGAAGCGGGCTTTCTTAATGGCGCTGGCAAGCTGACGCTGATACTTCGCACTGGTGCCGGTGATGGCACGGGGAAGGATCTTGCCGTCAGCACCGATGAACCTGCCGAGCAATTCGGCGTCTTTGTAATCGATGTAGTCGATGTGGTTCTTGGTGAAATAGCAGGCCTTCCTGCGGGAACGCATCTTGCGGAATGGCATTTTCTAATTTCCTTTCTACGAGAATTAGAAGGGGAGGTCGTCTTCGACGATGTCGATCGAGTCCAAATTCTTATTCTCGGTTTGCGGATTCACCTGCGGGGCGGGTTCATTAGAACCCATATCCGGGGCATATCCAGAATTGCTGCCTGCACTGCGCGAGGCGTCCTTGGGATCAAGGAACTCGACGGCCGAGGCAGAGACTTCCGTGGCAGTGACTTCGACATTGTCACGGCGAGTGTACTTACGTTGCGTTAAACGCCCATTGACGCCAACCAAAGAACCCTTGTGAGTGAATTTGGCGACGTTGTCGGCGGACTTTCCCCACACCGAGACCGGCATGAAAATCGTCACTTTTTCTCCGTTAGGCCCACGATAAGAATCATCGACGGCGAGGGTGAAGGAAGCCACGCTCATCCCTGAGCTGGTCTTGCGGAGTTCGGGGTCGCGGGTAAGGCGACCAACGAGTACGACACAATTGATCATTTCTTGAATCCTCCTGATCTAAGTTATTTGTGTTCAACAGTAACTAGATGACGGATGACGTTGGAATCAAGTTTGACAAGACGATCAAATTCTTTGAGCGCCGCGGGTTCGGCAGTCACTTTGATGACCACGTAATAACCTTTGGTGTTCTTTTTGATCGGGCTTGCGAAATCTTTGACGCCCCATTCTTTGACATCGTTGACGGTCGCTTTTTGAGCGGTCAAGATGCCATGGAGCTTCTCGATCTCGGCCTTACGCGCAGTCTCGTCGAGAGTGGCGGTAAGGATGTACATGATTTCGTACTTTCCCATGATTTTTGCACCTCCTAATTTCGGTCTTTGGATCGCATCGGTTTCTCGTGCGACCATAAGAGAATGTGTTGCCTTCTTCCTTCTTAGAAGGCACGCGCATTATACGGAAGGGAGGAGCTAAATACAAGAAACAACGCTCCATCATCGTAGATGATGTTAAATAAAAAACTCATCTCCAAAATCCACGACTCCAAAAACCCATCTCCAAA
>CAVFEQ010000018.1:0-27726 GCA_963621535.1 Paludibacteraceae bacterium
ATTAAGCTGTCCAGGAATTTGAATGGAGTGTCTACTTTAAGGTTACCAGTGCAATAACGCTTCTTTTCTTGATACATTTTGGAATCGGCGGAGCTGATGAGCTCATCTAGGCTCATCTTATTGCCCTCACTTGCAGCAGCGTAGCCTATTGCAAAAGACATCTTTTCCCCGGCGATGAGGTCCCAGTTCGCGGCCTTGCTTTGGCAAAGAGAAGAAAGCCCTTCGATTTCTTCTTTGCTGGAATGAAGGAAAATCAGGAACTCATCTCCGCCCATGCGGAAGCACTCCCCTTTCCCGTGCATCACGCTAAGGAGAATCGAGCTCGCGCGTTTGATGTACTCATCACCAGCCTCATGGCCGTATTTGTCATTGATTTGCTTAAGGCCGTTTAAATCGACGTACATCACCGCGAAGTCCCCATCAAGAGTTTTCGTAGAAAGCGCGTTATAGGCTTGGTTATAAGCAAAACGGGAAAGGCAGCCGGATAAGGGATCGGTCCGCAAAAGTTTTTCCTTTCCTGCAAGGTCAAGATCTTTTTGTTGCTGGGCGAAACTGACGTAATGGATGTAGAGCAAAATCGTGGAAAAAACGATGCAAAGGGTGCCGATGCGGGTCATCCCCCGCAGTTTGTCGCTGAAGATTTCCTGGACCAAGATGCCACAGACCGCCAGGATCACAAGCAGTAAGAAGGGGATGAGGTTCTGGCGAGGGAAGCGCTTCGCGTAAAAGACGAACCCGATGACGCCATAAAGAATCGCCAAGGCGTAGACAAGGATATAGATTGGATGCAAAAAGCCATGCTGATAGACGCCATTCTCATCGATGTAGAAAGTCCATTGCGTGAAGCAGGAGACGATTTGGAAAATCGCATTGAGGGCGATGAGGGCGATGAAAAACGGCTCGGCTTTCTTTAGCTGATCCACCTGCCTCACGAAAAAGAAAGCGGCGGTGGGGGTGAGGATGTAATCCAAACATTTAGCGGTAATATGAAGCCAACGCAGAGAGCTGTCGCTTCCGTTAAGAAACATGGCAAGCCACTCGCAAACGGCCGACAAAGAAAGAATGGCATAGGTCCAAGTGAACCTGAGTTTCTCGTTATTTGATAGTTGTTGGTTGTGCCAGACCATGACACCAAGAATCCCGAGAGCGAAGCACTCAGCGATAAGAACCAACGTGTACGTTTGAACCATGCAAAGGCAAGTATAGACCCCCACATAAAGGAAACAAGGCTAAAACAGCGTAAGCTGTTCGCCGGCGCTCGTGTCCTTGGAATAATCTTCAATCAAAGCCTTCAGATATTCGTAGTCCTTGCAATAAGAGTTAGGGACGCGAATCAAGCGCAGGCCTTTGGCTTGGCAATCCTCCGCTTTCTTCTTGTCCCCTTTGATGCGGTTCACATCCCGATAATGCTCGCCGCCATCAAACTCGAAAGCAAAGATCGGCTTTTTGGGAGAAAACAGGGTTTTTGCGTAGATAACGGAATCAAATTCCCGCAAATCCCCATTATATTCCTCTCCTAACACGTCTTTTATAGGCACGTTTCTCGCCATTGAGATGTTCCCACGGACCGAGACGATTTGGGCAATGGTTGCATAGAATTCATCTTCGGTGAGGCTGCCATTGCTTTTGCCGATTTCCCAATTCTCATAACGGGGCGGAACAATTTCTACCTTGCCTTTCGCGTGGCAATAAGAAAAAAGCGAATTCCAGACGCCGTCACCGGCGCTCATCTTTTTTAAGGAGTCCTCATCGCCGAAAACAACCAGCTTCTTTTTTGCCCTGGAGACGGCGACGTTGGCGATTTCTCCATGGTTATTGAGCCAAGCTACCGTCTTCTTCGAGGAGTAGGAGGAAATGCCCGCAGAAATCAAAACCGTGTTTTTCTCATCGCCTTGCACCGAATGGATGGTCGAGGCATGGACCTTGCTTATCCCTTTCTCCGCCAAAAGGGCATTGATGAGGTTAGCCTGATTCACGAAAGGGGTGATGATGGCCAAATCTTCGTCCCCGTATTTTTTAACGTAGGAAACCACGTTCATGGCCTCTTGGTAATTCTGATTTCGCAAAGGGGTTTTCACGCGGTTATAGGAAGGGCAGAAGGCAATTTCGCCCTCAGCCAAATCGGGGCTGATACGAAGCTGCTTGCCGTAGAAGTAGCTGTTATTGAAGGTGATGATCTTCTTGCCGCAGCGATAATGGGAGCGGAGCAAGATGCGATTGCTGACCTTGTCCGCGTCTTTCATCGTGGAGAGGATCGAATTGCTAAGATAGTCATAAGTCGAGGAGACTTCGTACTTTTTGCGGATCGATTCGTTCAGCGAAGGATCGATTTCCACCACCGGGAGCAGTTGGTCCTCATCGCCGACTAGAAGCAAGGATTTGCCCCGGCTAAGAGGCAGCAAAGAACGCGCGACATCAGCTTGGCCGGCCTCGTCCATGATGACGAGGTCAAAAAGGAAGTCCAACGCGCCAAGCTTTTCGCTAGAGAGGTTGGTCGTGAATAAAATTGGGAAGGCGCTAGTAAGAAGTGCTAGATTCGCGTCGTTCCTCAAGAAGGAATTCAAGGCAGTCACCTGCTTATCAGGGCTTTCCTCTAAAACAATTTTCCTTAAGGGATCAAACTTAGAGGAGGAAAGGCGAGACAAATAACGCAAAGAAGCTTCTTTTAGATAAGCAAGCGCCTCGGAATCTTTGCTAAGAGAAACGAAGCTAGCGATGATTTCCTCTTCCTTCACCTCCGGCAGAGCGGCGAGTTTCTTTTGGATTGCTTCCCGCTCTTTTTTGATGATTTTCTGTTTCGCATCAAGAGAAGAGACCTTATCAAGAAAAGCGATGTTGTCTAAAAGCGATTTCCTCTGCATGAACAAGGTGAGGTTCTCTACGGCATGCTTGTTCTTTTCAAGGACCTTCCGCCCTAAAGCGCTTAGCTCCGCCTCTTTCAAAGAGGGTTTGTAGGAAGAGGAGAAGTGCTTTTTCAAAACATTAATCGCCTCAAGATTCACTTGGCGGTTACCAAGCCTCAAGTAAGGGAAAGCGATTTCACCCTCCTCGTCTTGGAAATGGAGTTTCCGGGCGATTGAGTCTAGTGGCCTATTGTTGTTAGTGGAAACCAAAACCGTTTTGTTAGCGAAGAAGCAAGAGAGAATGACGTTAAAAATCGTGCAGGTTTTCCCTGTCCCAGGCGGGCCTTGGACATAAGTGGCTTTGTTTTTGAGGGCGCTATAGATGGCAAAGGCTTGGTCGGCGTTCACGCGGGTGTCGAAAAGAACGATTCCGGGCTTCCTCTTGCCATTATCCGCGTAGGAAGTGTTCCCAAAAAAAGCCCTCATCGGAGCCTCAAGCTCACCTCTTGCCCAACGTTGCTCTATCTTTTCAAAAAGCGAGGCGAGATCAACCTGATATTCTCTCGATAAGCAAAAGAAGTTAGGACGTGTATCGATTAATTCGTTGTATCTCAGGGATTCTTGGATAGTGGCGCTCGCTTCCAAGAAGTTCTCTTTGAGCAAACGCAAAAACTCCTCGGGCGTCATCTCGGTATAAGTGGAGAGAGAATGCTTTTTCCCTTCGATGAGGAAAGAGGGGTTTAGGCGCAGCGTCCCTACCTTCATGATGGATCGTTCTTTCGGTGAGAAGGCCAAAGGCTCATAGGCCACGATGTATTTCTTGTTTTGGATATCAATAGATAAACGCGAGAGGGCCAGCTCGTTATAACGCGAATTCCATTCCTCGAGGTCATTCGCTCTCACTACTCGCCCCATCTGCTTCATTTGCGATTCGTTTAACTCATAAGCTCCCTTTCCCTCCAAGACATCGGAATCAATTCCTTCGACAAGGGCGGTGTCTTTGATCCACGGATCGCCATCCATTTGGCAGCAAAGCTCCAGGTATCGCAAGATGTTATTGTCGAAGTTTTCGTATTCTAGCCAAGCAAAAGAGCGGAGATTTGCGTTGATTTTGCGAATTAGTTTCTCATTGATCCCGCCTGTGGTGAAATTCAAAACAAGCGCGGATTTGATGCGGTCGAACTGCAACGGTATCTCTTCTAAAGTGTCGGTACCCTTGAAGTCGTTATACATATCGCAGTAAAGGGTTTTGGTTTTGGGGTCGATGTCTTGGACGTAGCACCAAAAGGAAGTGTCCCTTTTTTCCTTATGGGAATCGTAGACAATTGAAAGCCACTTCCCTTCTTTGATGGACAAAGAAATCACTCGTTGGATGCTTATTCTTTGCTTTTTCCCCGTCTTCACAGGGAAATTATCCGTCAAAGGAAAGGAATTTGATATATCTAAGGAAAGAGGGGATCAGAAATCCACCCCGCCGATATCCTCGAGGAGACGGATGAATTTTCGGGAGGAATCCTTCATCAAAGTGATGTAAGCCCCATATCCTTCCCCTTGATCAAGGAAATAGACCTCATTGCCCTTTTCGGTCGTGTTATAAAGCGTGTAGCCCGCATCTTTAAGCCCATCGGTGATCGCATTGTAGGTTGCGTCTAAATTAGAGGAAGAGGAAGGATAAACAAACGCGTTCAAATTCATGAAATAGCCATAGGTGGTGTATTCGAATTGCTCCATGGTATCAATGGGCAAGGCGTAGACCATCTCAACTTTGGTCCCTTCTGGCAAAGAGAATTTCGGCAGGCCTCCCGTGACGGCGTTACGTTCGTTGAAAAGAGAGAAATATTCATCGAGGTTCTGCTCATAAACGACGTTCAACGGGACGCTTCCCTTATAGATCATGATCTCAATGCGATAAGCAAAATCGCCGTGGTTGAGGAAGGTGTAGTCGCTCGTGGGATACATGACCATATCGAGGAAAACCTTCTCTTCGCTGTCCTCGATGTTCTTATAAAGCACGTAATGAGTAGAGCCGCGGGTCCTATAGGTATAGACGGAGCTATCCGCGTTGCGATAAAGGGAATAGCCTTTCTCGTTGAGGTAGCGTTTCCTCAAATCCCCGAAGATGTCCTCGTCAACGTCAAGGGTGACGCAAGGAATGTAAGAGCCGCTATCAAACCTCTGCCCAGCGGCGCTAGGAAGCTCAAAATAAGTGCAGTCAGCTTGATAATAGCCCTCAGGGAGAATGAAATCATCCGCGTTAAAATAAGAAAGCTTCTCCGCGAGGATTTCGCTGATCGTGTTTTTGTAGATGAGGCTGCCTTTATAAACCCAGATCTCCACCGTGTAGTCATTAGTAAAAGTGCTTTTCACCGCGCGGAAATCAACGTAAACATCCCCCATCTTATAAATGGAATGCGGTTTGGAATAATCGTCTTTGATGATGTCATACAAAGAAAAGCCATACGTCTCCAAAGCGCTTTTCTCTTCCGCAAGCTCGCTAGAAGTCAAGGCAGCGTAATAATAAACGCCTTGCTGCTTTTTCTCGCTTTTCCCGTAAGTGGATTCAAGAAACTGGCCACTAGAGCCACCGAAGCGGAAGCAGCTGAATTGGGATGCGGAAGGGAAAGGAAAATCCTTTAGTCCTGTCTTCTCCTCCACTTTCTCCGCGGGGGTGAGCGCTTTGCCTACGCGGCTATTTTTCCCATATTCAAGGCCCACGGTGAAATCAAGGCTAGGGTCGAAACGGAAAATTACTTTCTCCACGGAAACCTCAAAAGCGGTGTTGCCTTCTGCTGAATAAATCCCGAATTCCTTCAAGCTTGAAACGATGGACTCCTTTTCACTAAGCTCCATCTTGCTAGGCAAAATAAGCTGCATGGAGAAAGGAGTTCCATCGCTTGCCTTATACGAAGGGCAAAGCAAGCCAATCGCGGCTTCCTTCCCTTCCTCTAAAGTCTCAGGAAGGCTAGAAATATAAGCATAAGTGCTATAAATGGAGTCCCCGTATGTGGGGTTATTAGCGAAAGCGTAAGCCCCGTAATACCCCCCGCCATAATAATCGACGATCGATTCTTCTTCGAAATAGGGATAGTAGGCAGCTTCGCCTGTCTTGTTATAGGTGGCCTCTTCGATATAGGCAACGTAATTCTCCGCGGCTATATAGCCTTCGACGGTCACGACGTCGTTAAGAGAAGGCAAAGAAGAAGCGTCCTCCAACTCGACGCGGATGCCACAGCTTCCGCATTCTGCGTCCTCGTTGGCGATATAAAACGCTCCATCATAATCAAAGCCGGAGACGACACCGCTTATTTCAACACCCTCGCCCATGTAATTGAGCTTATAAGAGGAAGCGGTGGTGTGACCGGTTTTCAAATCGTAGATGAGGGTATTCACTTTTGAGCCCGCTTCAACCCAACGGGCGTAAGGAGCGAAGGAAGCGCGGTCAAATTTGGCGATGTCGACCGCATAAAGCTCCGTGAAGGAATAGGCATCTTTCTCGCAAGCGGAAAAAGAGGAAATCCGTCCATCATCGTCCACCATGACGGAAAAGTAGTTTGCATACTGCAGGTTGCGGTTCTGCGTGTAATTCCAAAGATCGTCCGCTAGGTCGCTCATTGTGCAAACAAACGTCGCTTCGCCGGTTTTCACGAAATCGTCTACGTAGGCACGGAGGATGTCCATGAAATTCGTGCTGAAGCAGGTGGTGTAGTGCTTTGCAAGGTCAAAACGCCCATGCATGTCCAAATCAAAATCATAGGCATAGCCCTCACGCGCTTTCACGCCAAACGCATGAAGGTATTCCTTATCCGAAGGGATGACCGCGTACCCTCCATTCTCTGGGCCGTAATAATAGAAAGAGGGATCATAGACCTGATAGAGATAATTCACGTTTTCCCCTAAGGGGATGCTTAGTTTGTAGGAAGAGGTGTTCTCGATGGCCTCTTCCAGGGTGTCCACGATGACTTTTTGCTCGGAAGAGCTTTCTTCACTCCCTCCATCGCTTTCTGAAGGAGAATCCGAAGAAGTTTGGTTAGCCCCGCCGCAACTAGCGAGCAATAATGCTAAGCTAAGTGCCAAATATGTTCTTTTTGCGGCTTTTTTCATACATTACCCCCTAAATAGGATTAGATGTTGATTGCATTCCCGTTGTCGGAAAGCTCCTCTTTTTGGAACAAGAAACCATTATCCGCGCTTTGTCTGATTTCGGAGGGGTGAAATTCTTCCTTTTTAGATAAAGCGCTTTGTTTGGGATGCCTTAAGAAAAAGGCACCAAACGCGCCTTCACTAGTTTCAGCAATTAAAAAGAGGCGACCAAGCCAGCGTTTAGCCTAGGCAAGGACGCCCTTTGAAAGAGCGTCTTTTGCCTAGACGAGCAAAAGGAGAATCGCCTCTAATTTGGTTTATTCGCCTCTACCTGCGTTAGCAAAGGCAAGAGAGAAGGTGTAGTCCACGCTATCGCAAGTGAAGGAAGCGCTCAACGTGGAGAAATCAGAGCTGAGGTAGAAAGTGGCGGGCAAATCGAAGAAGGGGCTATCGTATTGGCTCGCATCGCCAGTAGAAATCGTAACGGCGTAGCCACCAGAAGTAGCGGCATCAGCGATGGTGTAGCTCGCGGAATAGTAGTAGTTGTCGAAATAATCGCTGTCAACCATCCTGAGATTAACCGTACCGTCAGCCCAGAACGTCGCGGTGAAGGTCATGCCGTTAGAGACGCCCTTCCAGTTCTGGACAAGGAAGAACTTCGGATTTGCCACGCTCAACGCGGAAGAGGAAACGTAGCCATCGACACTCGTAACGACGTAGAGAGTGAAGTCAGTAGTCAGTTTGAGGCTCAAGGAAGAGCTGAGCTCATCGCCAGAGACATGAGAGATGGTGAAATCATAAAGCCCCGTGGTCTCGTTTTTGGCGATAGTGTAAGTGGCGGTTTCGCTCTTGTTGTTTTGGACGTCCTTGATCGCGACATTCCCACTCGTCCCTGCATCATCGCTCGGATCGAAATTGAACGTGTACTTCACCGGGCCGTTCTCGCGGCTGGCGAAGCCGGAGTCGACGCCAAGGAAATCCTTTAACGAAGGTGCTTCGACGACATTGATAACGACGGTATAGCTGACTTCCTCATTCACCGCGCTGACGAAGGTGACCGGATAAGAGCCAGCCTTATTCGCGGTGAAGGCGTAGGTCACGACCGGGGTAGTGGAGCCTTCATAGGTGTAGATATCCGTTTTAACGATAGAGCAAGCGTCAACCTCAGCATCAACGGAAGCATTCACGTCTTGGCTCGCGCTATAGGGTTCAACCGAGGGGCAAAGATAATAAGTCGCCCCGGTGTAGCCGCTCATGGTGTTGTTATTAATGCCAGCCCAGGCATAACCATCCGGCGAGACGGTGTAGCAAGAAGCGGTGATAGCCGACGGTTTTGGAGCTTCAACGACGACCGTAAGGGTCTGCGTGATCTTCCTGGTTTTGATTTCGACCTGATAAGAGCCAACGGAAGAGGCATCAAAATAAAGCGTGGGTCCATCATAAGTGACGAAAACTACAGAAAGTCCAGAAGGCTCGCTGACGGTTACTTTCGGGGTGTCGAATTCCAAGTTCGCGGTGGAAGGGGCAATAGAAGTCATCTTCACCTTCGTATAATCGCCGGCTTCCATCGTGAAAGTATCGGTAACGGCAACACCATCAACATCGACAAGGTTATAGCTTGTGGCGGCGAAATCATCGAGGTCATAAGGATTCACGAATATTCTATCGCCAACTGTTTGTTCAACGACGTAGAGGCTCCTCTTCTCGAAGGAGGCGTCTTCGACTAACGATGTCGTCCCGTTTTCATCGTCGGTGACAAACGCATCGCTGCCGTATTGGATAATTTCCGCGTTGACGTTGGTCAAAGCGCCATCATCAACGACGAAGCTGACGTTAACGGTGTAGTAATACCAAGAACTTAAGAGATAGCCAAAAGAGAAGTTATAGGCATCGTCGCTATAGCCGACCTTCAAATCCCCGTTGGGGTTGGTTTTCGCCGTGGCGGCAAGGGCACCGACAAAGCCTTCGGCCCCATAGGCGCTGCTGCCGTATCCGAGGTAATTATTGAAAGGCAAAGCGGCGACATCATAAGAAACGTTATCTTTTGAAAGCGTGTTCTCGGAGTCTCTCTTAATCGCAACAATGGATCCATCGGTATCGTAGACCAAATAAAGGTCATAATCCCCTGACCAATCCGAGACAGTCATGTGGAAGACGCCATCGCCGTAATCGTAATCGGAATCGGTCACGTCGCCTCCTTCATCGCTCCACAGATCCTCGACGGTAGTGGTCAATTTGCCGCCGGCGATTTTGGTGATGTCTGCCTTTGCGGCGGCAGCGACGATATCGTCAATCGTGACAGCTGGAGATTCAGACGATTCTTCCGAGCTGTCCTCATTCTCAGAGCTAACTACATCACTGGACGGGGTGAGGTTAGAGGATTCATCGACTGACGAATCGGAAGAAGTGGTTGGGGCAACGGCCGTGCAACCTGCGCAAATCGCGCTGAGCGCGAGCAATAAATGGGATTCTTTTTCATGGAAGTTCCCTCCTATGCGCGAAATTCTCTTCCTCGTTCAAAGTTTTACAATGGAGAATTTCAATTGGAAGCGGTTACATGCCTAAAAATAGAAATATAGGCCAGCTTATCAAAAAACCGGCATCGGAAATTTGATGTTTCCAGTTCTAGCCATTCCCCGTTACCGCATGATGGGCGCTGCTCTAAAAGAGGTCTTTGTCTTTATAAGAGCATGAAAGAACAAAGGAAAGCGAACGCAAGCAAAACCCAAAAGACACAATCTCATAGAGAGGGCGATTCTCAAGCGTGAGAATCACCGACCGCCCGGACCAGGGCGATCGCCACCGGGATGATTCGAGGAATTGCCGATCGTGGTGAGGCCAGAGCTGATCGTGCCGGTAGTTAAAGAAGTGCCGCCACTAGAAGCTTTATCGCCGATATAGACGCCGTTGCGCATGCTTTCTGTTATCGTTGCCCCTTTGACGACCTCAATGGATGAGCCGGTGGTCAAGGAGGGGGATTGGACGATGAAGCTGACACTGGAGAGAGCCTTTGGCAGGACGATGGAGAATTCCTTCTCGCCGCAATAAAGGGAATAAGTGGTTCCCTTGACCCAAGAGGAAGTGCTGTAAGACAAGGCATTCACGCTGCCCGTATTCGGAACCTGGGTCATGGAATTCGAGCCCACCGCCAGAAGATTGCCACCGGTGAAGGTGAAGGTGCCATCGAAATCAAGCGAGCCATTGCCTCCGCTGCTTGGGCCGGCGACGATGAGGTTGCCGCCGTCCATGGTGATGTTGCCATTGGAATCGACGCCATCGCCTTCTGCGTTAGCGTAAATCGTCGCCCCATCATGGAAATTCATGGTGATGCCGCTAGTCAAGGTATCGCTGGTCGCGTTGATGCCATCGTCTTCGGCGTAAATATAGGTGTAGCCTGAATAGAAATCGATGATCCCGCCTTGGATCCCTTCATAGCAGTGGTAGATGCGGATGTCCAAGGAATCGTTGCTATCCTTTTCTCCGATCGTCAACGCCTGATCGCTATTGAGCCCTTGGTCGTTGGTATAAAGGGAATAGTCGCCGGAGAGGATGCTGATTTCTATATCGGAAGCGATGCAGTCATCCGCGGTGACGATATAATGGTCGCCGCCTTTAAAGGTGACGGCGTTCTCGGATTTCACCCCTTTGCATTTTTGCTCGAGGTAATAACGGGTCGAATAACGGTCCATCGAATCCGAATCGATTTTCTTATATTCCCCGTTCTGGAGGATATACCGCGAGTCCTCATAAAGAGTCCCATCCGTATCCGCGGAGGCATCATAAAGCACATACTTCCCAGTCGAAACAAGATGAGAAGTGACGTTATCAAGAGTGACCGCCAAGGTCGAATCGATGCCATCCCCATAAGTAGAAGCATCAATCACCGAATCCTTGATCGCGACTTCGCCTTCTTCGGCGTGGATGCCATCTTTCCCGGCATCCAAATAAAGCTTGGCCCCTTCGATTGTGGCCCCTCCTTTGACTTGGAGGGCGTGGCCGGTCGCACTGGCGATGATGTGGGCATCGCTAATCGTCGCTCCCTTAGGGCTCTTGATCGCGGCGCCGACCTCGCCATCTAGGCTCTTATTAGAAGTCAGGTATAAGTATCCAGAGCCTTCGATATTGAGGGCGACTTTCTTATTGCACACTAGCGCCCCGTCGCCTGAAGAAGAAACGCCATCTGAAAGATAGTTCTTCGTTTTAGAGGCCACGTGCAGGGTGAAAGAAGAGGCGGCTTTGACTTCCAACGGGGCGTCAGAGGCATTCGTTAAGCTCACCCCGTTGAGGATAAGTTTCACATCCCCTTCAGAGTTCACGAGGATCTTCGCGTTCGCATTGCTCCCCGTGACTAAATAAGTCCCAGCGTCAACGATGGTTTTCGTTCCTCCATCTTCGATAGAGGAGACATCGATGAGGTTAGTGATGGAAGAGAAGTCTTCCTCGCTTTGGGAGGCAAAATCCGTGGTGATGTCAATTCGCTCCTCCGTGACGAAGGTGTCGTTGGTTTGGCTTCCCGGAGCAGCAGAATCAGAATTAGAGGAAGCCTCGCTTCCCTCATTTGTTGAGCTTGAGCCTCCATCATAGGTCGAGTTCGTGGAATCGTGCGCCTTATTTTCAGAGCAGGCGCATAAGGTAAAAAGCGCGAGGGCAAGGATGGTTTTTGGAAAGGTTTTCATAAATGACTCCTTTATTTGATTGGCAACATTAAAAAAGTGCGACAAAAAAAGTAAAGAATGAAATCACGATTTTTTAGGGGCCAATTAAGGTAGTTAACGTTCGTTCAACAGCCGTTTGGTCACGACCTTGGCCTTCTTCTTGGAGAAGGCGATTCCGTACAGATCGATCTCCGGCAGCATAAGCCAATCCATCTCAGAGGCGTAGTTTTTCTCGCGTATCTGCTTGATGGCGGATTCGGCGAGTTTAGAAAGCCCATCCTCATCAACGTCTTTGCCTGCTTTAAACTCCATCAGGATCCCAGGGAGCCCTTTTACGCGTGGTTGCAGCAAGATATCGAACCTTCCTTCGCCTCCTTCGCGGTTCGAACGAATTGCATATTCCTCAGACATAACCGAAAGAAGACCAAGCATCATGCCGTGATAGAAATCCTCTTTGCCAACATCGAAACTGCTCGCCGATTCAAGGAGATACTGTCTTAAGCTTTCTTGAAGCAAATCGGGATTATTGAGCTTTAAAGCCACCTGAATGCGTCTCATCACGGAAGGGGAGAGTTTGTTAGAAAGGTGATCAATGATTTCTTTCTTGAAGACGCTTTTGATTTCCTTGTTCGGGATCAGAAGATTGCATAAAGGGACGTCGCCAATGTAGGCCTCTACTCCGCCCACCTTCAGATAGCCCGTCATCAAGAGGAAGCTATACAAGGCATCTTCAGAACGTTCAATCTCAGGATAGATGATGTCGGTGTCGACCGTGGCTTGAAGGGGCTTATCTTGCAAAAGGCTCGTCAAAGCCTCCTGTCTTTCCATTTCCCCATCCCGGACGAGGTCTAAAATCACATCGTTGCTGCTAGTTCGCGACCAAAAAGCCTTCGGGACGCAAGCATTGTTGAAGTAGTTGATGACTGACCATGGGTTATAGATCTCGCTATTCCCAAACAAATAGCCATCGTACCAATCCGCTATCTCATCGAGTTTGTCCGCTTTGCCATAGTAATTCGCCATTTCCGCGACCTCTTGAGAGGTGAAGCCGAAGTAACGGGAATACTTTTCGTCGAGAATCGTATTCACCACGATGTTGTTAAGCCCACTGAAGAGGCTTTCCTTGGCAATGCGGAGAATGCCTGTCAACACGCCAAACTCCAGCGCGGGGTTATCCTTAAGCACCGAAGAGAAGAGATTCCTCATGAATTCAATGACTTCATTGTAGTAATGGCAGCTGAACCCTTGCTGAATAGGGGTGTCATATTCATCGATAATCACGATGACGCGGGTTGAATAGGCTTCCAAAAGCATGCGGGAAAGTTCCCCCAAGGAAGCCTGGTACTCCACTTTCGACGCTCTCCCATCGACGATTTTCTTGAAGTAGTCCCGGTCGTTTTGATTGAAAGAGGGCGAGTTAAGAAGATCTTCGTGCCTTTTGAATTCGTTCCGAAGGGAAAGAATTAGACTCTCATACATCTCGTTCCACGCGCTTTGATGGGCATCCTTGAAGGAGAGGAAAATAACGGGGTAGGCTCCTTGATAGGCCCGGTAGGATTTTCCGCAGGACCAGATTGCGCGATTTGTAAAATAAACAGACGTGTCCTCGTCGCTCTTCTCGAAAAACGTTTTGAGCATATCCATGGCAAGGGTTTTCCCAAACCTTCTGGGACGAGTGAAAAGACTCACTTTGCTATGGTCGTCAAGGAGGTCTTTAATCAGCAAGGTTTTATCAACGTAATAGCATTCGGAAGAAACTTCTTTATAAGAGGTGATGCCGATGGGGCAAGGTAGCAATCGGCCAGAAAGAGGACCGTTTTTGGATTTAGTCAGGCGCAGAATGGCAGGCTTTTCAGCATCAGAAGGAATCGTCCAGCGCCCGCCTATCTTGCAGGCCCCTTTAATTTCATTCGCATTGCATAGTTGATTGATGCGACGAGTGGTTACACCCCATTTATCCGCCATTTTTTTCGTGGAAATCATGCTGCTTGCCATAGGAAATCCTCCCTCCGGATTAGTTTAGCATAGAAAGGAAATGAAAACGTTTATTTCCTTTTCATTTCCGTTTCGTTTCCTTTTAATTTCCGTTTTGCTGAGCCAAATTTAATTTTTCAACGCCGTAACCGGGACGACCATCACGCCGTCTGCGCGCGTATAGGCTGCGTTAGAAAGACCGCAGACAACGCATTTACTTTTGGGTGGCTTCCCGCCGTTCCTTTCAATTTCCGCGCAAACCCTGATGAGATTTTTTGCGCCTTCCTCGATTTTCTTAGCCCCGAGCTTTATCTCAAAAGCGCACCAATCCCCGTTTTCAAGTTCGATTACCACGTCGATTTCATTCCCTCTGTAGTCCTGATAATGGAAAAGTTTCCCGCCGAAGGATTGGGCGCTGATGAACCCGTTAAGATAATTTGCCCTTTTTGATGGCGATGATCGATTTCCGCGCGCGTTGCGTCCCAAAGAGAAGGCACCTCCTGCCATTCGTCGATGAGCCTTGGAGCAGGCCCTTGCAAAACTAGGGCAGGGCTTAGTTCGGCAAGCTGCCTATTCGAAAAATTGTCCTTCGGGTCGCCTACTAAAAACTCGCTGTTGGCGTGAAAAGCGGAAGTCCATGTTTTCCCGCACCATTTCGGCCCTTCGATGCAGATTGCTCCGCATGCTTGAAGAAACTTTTCGACGGTTATGTCGATCACGCGTCTTTTGTATTCGCTCTTGTCGTTTATGGTGCTCATATCAGCTTGCTCCTTCGATGCGATTTTTTCCAAAGTGAGCAACTTTAACAAGTTTAGGTGAGCAGTTTTAACAGGTTTACTGAGCAACTTTAACAAAATAAGCTTTTATCCGCGCGTCCGCGTGATGAGTAATTGGGAATCTAACGATTTGAATCCAATTGAGTTTAACGGTTTTTTGCAACGGGCGTTGGACTAAGTAAAAAGGCTTCCTGTCGGATAACGAATGCATCTTCCGCGGAGAGCTCCCGGATTTCGTCCTCTTCAAAGATCAGACATTGAAGGTGAGCTCCCAAAACGAAGTGATGGTCCCTACTTTTCTCAAAGACAAGAAAAAAGATATTTCCTTACCAACCTCAGTTCCGTTTACTCTAACGAAGTGAGCATCGAGCTAGAGAAAGGAAACTATACCCTCGTCCAGGGCAAAGAAGAAAACCACTTCGGCGACAGGGCCAGTTTGCTTCTAGGCCCTGGTGAAGCGGCATATCTCATGCAAAACGACTAAGCTATTTGAGCTTGAACTCGACTACGCGGGCGCCCAAACTGGTCCCATAGCCAAAAGGATAGACCACGAAAGATTGCTTATCTTGCATCTTGGGTTTTTCCGTGGGGCGGTCGACCATTCTCGCGGAGACGATTTGCTTGTCCGTATCAAGGCGCACAATCCTGTCGCCCTGTTGCCTTTGGACATTCGCGTCCGCTGACATCGGCACGTCTTTAACGACCGCGTAGTAGGTTCCATCCTTTTCAAAAATGGAGGCCCCCTCCGCTTTCAAAGAGGAGGGTTCGGCGTCAAGAATGATGGAACGGTTCTTCTTAAGCCAGGAGCCAAGGCGCTTCATGAGGACCTTATCCACAAAGGGCACGATCCCATCGCCTCTAGGGCCGACGTTCAACAAGAGGTTGCAGCCGCAAGAGCGGGTATCGATGAGCTCGTTAAGCAAATGTGGGTAGGATTTGCAGCAAAAATCGTCTTTCGTATAGCCCCAGTGGTCATAAAGGGAGTCGCAGACTTCTCCTGCCAAAGGACGGGCGCTGTCGCTAGAAACAGGGAAGGCTTTCCCTCTTTCGAAAGTGACGCAGTCGATTTCTTCCGCCCCTTGCTGCCCGCAGCATTCAAGCCCGGTGTTGTTGGTGATGATCGCCCGCGGCTGGAGCTTATGGATGAGCTTATAAATCTCTTCGGGGAAGGTAACTCCTTGAGGCAGCCCCCAAGTCCCATCGAACCAGAACCCGCCAACTTCGCCATAGTTTTTGCAGAGGATCTCGATTGATTTATAAAGATAATCAAAATAGGCTTTGAAATTCCCTTCCTGAAAACCCTTATGCCACCAATCGATCACGGTGTGATAGAAAAACGGAACAAGCCCGAATTCATGGCAGGCGTCCACGAATTCCTTTACGAGGTCGCGCCCAGTGGGCGAATGGGGGGCGTCATATTCGTTGAGTCCCTTGGTATCGTATAAAGAGAAGCCCTCGTGATGGCGGGTGGTCAAGCAGATGTAGCGGCAGCCGCTTGCCTTAGCGAGTCTACAAAGGTCCTTCGCCCAGTTTGGCCTTACCTTGAAGCGAGGCAAAGCGGAGGCGATATACTCCTCCATCGTGATCTGTTTCTTGATGCGTCCCGCGCCATAAGCGGACTCGTAATACCATTCCCCGGCGCTCAAACTGCTATAAAGCCCGAAATGGACGAACATCCCAAAACCGAGCTTCTTAAAATCCTTAATGTAAGAATAATCCATGCAAAACCCCTCTCTTTCAGTGGCCTTTAAACAATATCGAAGGCGTTACCGGAGTCAAGAAAAGAGGTATCACAGATAACAAAAAAGAAACAACGGATGACAAATCCATAGTAGTTAACCTATTTTTCAAGTTGTGTTTTAGGTTAACGCTTCTTGAATTCCATAAGATAGGCATAGCGACCGAGTATAAACTTGGTAACTCTCTCCGCATCTCTCTGAATCGGTATCTTATCAAGGATGTCCCTGATATCTCTTTCATCAATTCGATTGACCTTAGCGGTCTTAAACAAAGAGGAGGCGTCCTCTCTCTTCTTCAAGAAATCGAGGAACATCTTAATAAGAGGGTCCTTCTTGGGATCTTGGTCCAAGGTCTTGTTGTAGGCAAGAAGGGAGAGATTGTTGTCGAAATTCGGAGCGAGGGAGAGTATGGCTCCATTATCCCTGTCTCTTAACAGTCCATAATTGTTGTTATGACGATCAACGTTATAAACAAGGCAATCGAAGAAAAGGAGAAGGAGATAGGCTTGTGCGATTTCTTCGCTTAACCCTTTGAGCGTGTCGAAGACAAGCTCATAGTCTTCTTCCTCGCCGCATAAGGCATACATTGGCTCGAAATTGGCTGTCGCGGCGAAGTTTTTGCTGCGGACGTTCCCCGAATCGTATTCATAAAGGACCGTCGGGATTCCTAGCTTTACCGCGAGCATCGAAGAAAAAAGCTCGGAGAAAACTTGATCCTCATCCCCTTTTTTATGCATCCACCACTCCCCGGAGATGAGCTTCCAGCATTTCTCAAAGCTCCCGATGTTCGTTAGTTCAGGAGAAGGACTACCAAAAGACTTCAATTGGGGAATGCCTCCATTTAAGGCGATGCTGCTATAGAGGTCATTGTCAAAACGGATGTCTTTGTAGGTTTTCTTGCTGCCCGAAGGCTTGAACCAATAATTGTCGCTGATGCAGGCCCCATAGGCATAAAGAGGGATCAGGGATTCGCTTTTGTTCGTGATTCCCAAAAGTTTGAGGAGCACCCGCGCGTTCGGGCGCGACAAATCAAGGCATCTGCCCTCCATGAACATCTGTATGTTCCCAGTTCGCTTTAGATAAAGAGGACAGATCTTCTCATCGATATAGACCAAAGAACCGTCTTTGAACCTCGCCCCTATCTTGTCCCCGACCATCAGACAGCCATTAAAGGATTTGGCCCTAGAAGACAATCTAGGCAGAGCGTGCATGCTTGTTTTGGCCTCTTTGAGCTCTTGCTCAAGCCTTTCACGCTCCTTAACGGCTTCTTGATAAGACCCAAGTTCGTCTGAGCGAAGGTACTTACTCTTCAATTTACCGTTTTCAAGATACTGCCAATAGCAATAGGTTCTCCCCTTTATGGTTTTCTTGCTGATGTAGCCCTTAGGCAGTTCGCTTAATCGCTGGCTAAGCTCTTCTATCCGGTTCATGAAAGCATCGTAAAGGGAGTTAACCTATTTTTCAAGTTGTGTTTTAGGTTAACCATCAAAAGAAGGCTGCCTGGAAGCCACCTAGGCAAAGCGCCAATCAATGACAGCATCAATGACTTCGATTGAGTTTCATGGTTTTGGCATTTTTCAGCGCAAAAACCTTGAAAGTCAATGTTCTTTATTTCGTCATTAAGCTAGTACAGAAAAGCGTCGGTCTTAAACGCTTCAATTTTTCAGACATCCAATGGGAACGACCAAAACGTTGTCGCTGCGTTTATAGGCAAAATCTCCGATTGCCGTTAGCACCATCAAAAATGAGGGTTCTTTCATTTTGGTGGTATCTAATTTTGCAGCCAATTTTTTCAGCGATGCGGCGCCATCTTCGATTGCTTTGTCCCCGCCGAGCTTAATTTCGATTAAACCATATGACCCGTTCCTGCAATGAATGACCGCATCGCATTCCAATCCGTTCTTGTCCCTGTAATGAAACAGGGAAGCGTCTAGGGCGTCGCTATAGACCCTTAGATCCCTGATGGCCATGGTCTCAAAAAGAAGACCCATCGTCTCTAAGTCGTTCAACAGGTCGTTAGGCCCGATTCCAAGAGAAGCGGTCGCGATCGAAGGGTCGACGAAAAATCTCGTGTCGGCGGTTCTTATCGCCGTTTTAGAACGAAGATTGGGATTCCAAGCACCCAGATCCTCGATGACAAAAATCTTTTCAAGCGCCGCGAGGTAACTCGCTATTGTTTTTCTAGAAGGATCAGAAAGTTCATTTACGTGCAAATCATCGATGAGTGTATCGATGGAGGCTTGGCTTCCTTGATTTCTAGCGTAGGAATGCATGAGGCGTTTGACGTAAGAGGAATCTTTTTTTACCCCATCGACTCTTGAAACGTCTTCATTCACGACGGCATCGCAATAATCGATGGCCTGCTGAAGTGCGACCTCCTCGCTCTGGTCTAAGGACATAGGCCAGCCGCCGCGGCAAATCAAAAAGGCAATATCGCGCAAAGATAAATTGGAGGTGCCGCGTATGGCCTTCTCAGGCGAGAGAAAAACATCGGATAAGCTCACCTCGCCCGTTGATTCTCCTGATTCATACAAACTCATCGGCCGCATTTTCAACCAGCTAAAGCGGCCGGTACCCGTGTGATGAATGTCATCGGTATTAACCGGAACAGAAGAGCCCGTAAGAATATAAAGCCCAAATTCGTGTTTATGATCGACGGAAAATCGGACTGCGTCCCATAGTTTTGGAGCCAATTGCCACTCGTCGATGAGCCGAGGATTTTTACCTTCTAGCAAGATAGAAGGATCAATGTCTGCTAACCTTAAGTTCTGAATAAGCTTGCTCGGTTCATCCATATAGAGGACGCTCGCGGCGGCTTTTTCCGCTGTCGTTGTCTTTCCGCACCATTTCGGCCCTTCAAGTAAAACAGCCCCTTTGCTATTTAGTTTTTTTCGTAATATGCCATCGGCTATTCTGGCTCTGTATTTGAACATGCTTTTTCCTTTTTTCCGTTGATATATTAACATCATTACCCAATTTGGCCAATATCCGTTACCCAATTTGGCTGTTTCTAATTACTCAGATTGGCTGCATGGATTGCCCTAAGAGTAGGTATGGACCATTGCCGGCCCCTTATCAAAAGGGGTTAAAAATCTATTTTCCTAACATTCGAAGGAAATCGGTCAGGCCACAATATCGCGCATAAGCCGCCCCACGTGGTTATGTCTTTTTTTAACGCCGTCTATATTCGCGGAACATCACCAAAGGTAAAGGAACTTGAAACCTCTACAGATTTCAACTCTAACCATGATGAGCAACTTCTATAACGGGTTGCCCTTCTCCAAAGCCAAGAGTTTCGCCTTCCGTTCGAGGCCTCCTGCATAACCAACGAGTTCCCCATTTGTCCCAATAACGCGGTGGCAAGGGACGATCAAGGAGATGGGATTGCGGCCCACCGCTCCGCCGATAGCTTGAGGCGACATCCTTGCAAAACCCCTCTCTTTTGTAAAAATCCCCGCAATATCCCCATAAGTCAAAGTCTCTCCGTAAGGGATCGTGAGCAAGATATCCCACACTTCTTTTTGAAATGGTGTCCCTTTAGGAGATAAAGGAGGAACAAAATCAGGGATGCCCCCGCCAAAGTAAATATCCAGCCAGCGAAGCGTCTTAGCAAAAACAGGAAGGTCTTTTTCTATTGGCTCTTCCTTAAGGATGGACGCAAAGCCTTTTTGCCCATCAAAGAAAAGGCCAGTCAGATTGTCGCCATCACTGACGAGAGTCATATCCCCAAGGGGAGAGAGGTAAGGACAAATGTAATCCATGGAACGAGAAAACTATATTTCTCCCGCCGCTTTTCGCAAATGCTTTCGTGCGGGCGTCTCGTCTTTAAACAATTCCTAAAACCAAAAGAAAAGCCCCGCGAGGATTTATCTCGCGGGGCGCTACTTCATTAAAGAGGCAGGTCTTTCTTCCTGAATTTGATATCGCCCAGGATATAGCCGAGGATACCAATCGCAAGCAGAATCGCTAATTTCCAAGCCCATGCCCAGGTCCCATCGAGGATGGAGACCACGTCGAAGAGGCTGATGATGGAAACATAGTTGAAGTTATTAAGCGCGGTGATTCTAACTACAGAAGGGATAACCGGGGAGCCGAAGAGGCCAAGCATCGTCGCGACGAGGAAGAACATCGATAGTCCTCCGCCAAGCGCCATCGCGTTCTTCGAACGGTCGAAGTAGCAGGAAGTGAAGAAGTTGATGCCGCTCATGGCGAAGAGGACGACGAAGGCCCCGAGGTTGATCAGCAGCAATTTGCCGATGGTGAGGTTGGTGTTGACGTTAGCGATCGCGAAGCAGACCACCGAAGTGATGGAAGTCGCAGCGAACATCAAGAAGAGGGAGAGAGCCAAGAAGAGGCCTTGGGTGAAGGTGACTTGGCGGCGTTTTGTGGAGGTGGACAAGACATAGGCCATAGAACCGGTATCCACCTGGCCCGCGATGAGGTTGTTGGAGGCCATGATCATGTAGATGATCGGAAGCAGCAACCCCGCCATCTTGAAGAAGATGGAGCCGACGATAAGACCATAGAGGTCCATCTTGCCAAGCTCTTCGATGCCTGAGGAGACATCCTCTGGGAGCTTATCAAGTAAGGAGCCGGTGACGGCGACGTTCATCTCCTCTTTGATCTGGGCGACTTTCGCCTCGTATTCTTCGCCAGAGAGGCTAGGATCAAGTAAGGAAATCTCATAGGTCAGCTTCTCCTGGTATTCAAGCGAGGCTTCATAAGAGGCTTTGTGGACGTAGTCATAAGTGAAGCCCATCGCCTCGTATTTCTCCTTGGTGATGCCATATTCGGCAAGATTATCAAGAAGCGTGTTGATGGTCTCTTCCTCATTCATCTTCCCGGCGACGAGCATTGAGGAAGCGTAGTAGGCGCGGTCCTCGCGGAAGGAGATTCTCTCTTCCGAATCGATGTAGGTAGAAAGGGTAGTAGAAGAGATGCCCTGCGCTACGCTGACAACGTCATTCATCATATAGGAGGTGAGATCACTCACGTATTCTTCGGGGATCTCCTCTTTGTATTGGTTATACACAGAGTCCGCCTGATTGTTCGGGTTGATGGTGACGACCGGGCTAGAGGAGGCGCTGTAAACGGCGATGACTTTATCGATCGCGTAGGTATAAGAAGGGGTGAGGTAGACGGAGATGAAGGCCGCGCTTTGGAGGTCTTTGTTCTCTTTCGCCGATGCGATGTGGGCAGCGGTCACGGAAGAAGTGTATTCGGCGATCTTCTCGTTTTTAAGCTTTTCAATCGCCTCTTCCTGGCTAAGGCCGGAGGTCATATACTCGACGATTTTCGCCTGGGCGTCGCTAGAAGACATATACTCGGTGACCTTCGCGGTGACTTCTTCGGCGATGGCGGCTTTGCTTTCTTCGCTAGAGACATAGTCGGTGATAAGACCGGTCAAGGTGGGCACGTAGGAACCCGAATAGGTTTCTATTGTGTTGATCTCATTGAACTTGACCGTGAACTCTTCATCGAAGATCTCCTCCCCGTCCACGGATTTCGCGTATTCGGAAACCGCGCTCTTACGGATGGTCGCGTTGATCGCCTCCTGGACGATCGTGGTTTCGACTCCCTCTTTCACTGAGGAGATCGAAGAAGTCCCGGAGATCAGCATCACACAGGCGAGCATAAAGCACACCGCGGCGGTGATGATCCCCCACATGGCCCCATTCGCCTTGCAGGATTGTTTGAACAGAGCCTTCGAGAATAATTTGTTTTCCTTTTTCATGTCATTTAACCTCCTTTGCTCTTTCGTTCATGATTTGGTTGAAGTGTTTTTCCAGGGTGTATTTGACCTCGGAGACGAACTTGACGTTCAAGCCCTTCAAGCTCTTGAACAGGTCGTTGATTTGCTCTTTCCTTATTGAGACCGTCACCTGATGGTAAGAGGGCTGATCGCGGATGACCGTAAAGCCCAGGGATTTGAATTTCTGGTAGGAGTCATTCTCGTTGAACTCGATTTTGAAGTCCGCGACCTTGCGGTTACGGATGTCGTTCATGTCCGCGACGTCGATGATGTGGCCATCAGAGATCAAGGCCACGCGGTCGCAGGTCTCCTCCATCTCGTTGAACATGTGGGAGGACATGAAGATCGTTTTCCCTTTCTTATGCTCCTCCTCGATGATCTCCAGGAAGGCGTCTCTCATCAGCGGATCAAGCCCGGTGGTCGGCTCATCGAGGATGATGATGGGCTGATCGTTCATCAGCGCGGCGACAAGGGCGGTTTTTTGCTTCATGCCCTTGCTCATCCGTTTTAGGTTGGCTCTTGGGTCAAGCTGCAACTTCTCGATGAGTTCATTCGCGTAATCAAACGAGCTCATCCCCAGGAATTCCGCCTGGCTTTTTAGGAAATTGATCCCGGTCTTCAAGTCGGGGAAGGCGATTTCGCCCGGGACATAGCCGACCAGACGAGAGATCTCGGCTTGGTTCTGCCAGGATTCAAGCCCATTGACGTAGCAGTGTCCTTCCGTAGGCTTGATGAAGCCGAGGATGCTGCGGATGGTCGTGGTTTTGCCGCTGCCATTGGTGCCGACGAAGCCGACCATCTCTCCTTGATTAATCGTGAGGGTCTCAGAGAAGACACCCCGTCCTGAGCCATAGTCCTTGCTCAGGTTCTTGATTTCGATAAGGCCTTCGTTTTTTAGTTCCATCACAAAGCACCTCCAAAGTTCTTATCCTCTTTGTAGAACTTCATGAAGTAGTCCTCCAAAGTCTCTTTGATGTTGTTGAATTCCTTCATCTTGAAGTCGGAGAGATAGGAGATGACCTCATTGATGTTCTCATCGTTTGTCGTGATGAAGACCTTGTTCTTCTCTTTCCTATCTTTCACGATGGTGATGATCTTCGGGTCGTAACTGGATTTGAAGCGCGCGTATTCCTCGTTGTTTTCAAACACAATCCGGTACTGCTTCAAACTCGCGTGCTTGAGGTCGTTGGCGATGAATTCGGAGACGATTTTGCCGTCTTTGATGATGGCGATCCGATCGCAAGTCGCGTCGACCTCGGAGAAGATGTGGCTGGAAAGAAGAATGGTCTTGCCCCTTTCTTTCTCCTCCAGAATGAAGTTGATAAAGTTCTGCTGCATCACCGGGTCTAGCCCCGAAGTGGGCTCGTCTAGAATCAGCACCTGGGGATCAGACATAAAGGCCGTGACGATCGCCAGCTTTCTTTTCACGCCAAGAGACATGTGCTTGGTGTCGCCTTTTAAGACATTGTCCGTCAGGTCGAAAAGCTTGATCATCTTCGCCGGCATCTCCTGATTATGGATGCCGTACATGTCTTGCATCATGGCGATGAACTCATAACCGGTTAAGCCAGCAGGCAAGGCGATTTCCCCGGGGATATAGCCCACATGAGAGAGAATCCTTGCATAGTCTTTGAATGAATCAAGACCAAGGATCTTCGTCTCTCCCCCATCGGGCTTAGAAAAGCCCATCAGGTGGCGGATCGTGGTCGATTTGCCAGCCCCATTGGGGCCTAGGAAACCGAACACCTCGCCCTCTTCCACCTGGAAAGAAACGTCGAAGACCCCGCGTCCTGAGCCATAGTCTTTCGTTAAATGATTTACTTCGATAACGCTCATGGTTGAATCCTCCTTTCCATCGTTTTCCAACCCGCGTCCAATTTAAGACTGGGGTTTGATTTCGATGACGGGGCATAGTATGGTTATTTTGTGAATTTGAGACAAAAGTCGATTATCAAATTCATGTCCATTATTGGACGCTTGTCTATTATTTGACTAATATGGAGGCGCTATCATGACCGCTGTCTACAGAAATTCGATCCGCACCAAAAAAATGATCCGCGAGGCTTTCGCCGAGCTCCTTTCCGAAAAGCAAGACATCACCAAAATCACTGTAAAAGAGCTCGTGGAGCGAGCCGACATCTCCAAGTCGACGTTCTATTGCCATTATCAGGACGTCTATGCGGTCATCGAGGAATTTGAGCAGGAGATCCTCTCCTTATTGGAAGATACCCTGAACAACTATATGAAAGAGCATAAGGAAGAGTTCGCGCCTTACGTCAAAAGGATCATTCAGCACCTCAAAGAAAACGAGGGCCTCTACAAGAAGATCTTCGCCTCCGATTTGCCGAGCAAATTCATCGATCGGCTAAAAAGCATCTGCAATGAACGCATCAACAAAGACATCCATTTCGACGCTTTGTCTAGCGACCCAGACATCAGGATGGCCGAGATTGATTTCTTAACCAGCGGCATCACTCACCTCTTCGTCGACTATTTCAAAGGCACGATCAAGCTCTCCCTTGATGACATCGGCGAGCTTTGCAATGGTTTGCTGCTTAAGCTCGCCAATGCAAAAGGTGGCGAGTAAAAACGCCCCATCGCTTAAAAGAAAACGCCGCTTTTGCAACAAAATCCCCGCAAAAGAGGATTATTTCTTCTTTTTGTATTTCTCGTAGATTTTACGGTAATAGTCTTTCCAAAGGGCGTAGTTGGCCTCTTCGCTATAGGTATCCGCGATCATTTTGGAGAGGGCTTTCCCTTTTTCGTAAGCCTCTTCTGAGCTCGCAAGTTCGGCTATTCTCGCGGCAAACCCCTCCACGTCCTTCGCGGTGAGGTAGTCGCCTAAAAGGATGTCTTTATAAAGATCGAGGTCGCGGACGATATAAGGGAGACCGGAATTGCAGGCCTCTAGCAAAGCCATCGGGAAAAGCTCGTTGAAGGAAGGGAGCATGAAGATGTCGGAAGCGTTATAGATGTCATTCATCTTCTCGCGGGGCTGGATGCCTAGGAACCTTACGTTCGGGCGTTGCTTCTCCATCTCGGCTTTTAGCTCCTTATAGCCATCGGTGATGCCTTTGAAAGAGAACCCGCCGGCCCAGACGAAATACATCTCTGGGCAACGCTCAGCGGTGCGGATGAAATCCAAGACGCCTTTCCTCGTCTGCACCTGCCCGACGGCAATGACGACCTTCTTATCTAAAGGAAAGCCCCATTCCTTCTTTAAGGCAAGCTTCTCCTCTTCGCTTTTTGGGAAGAAGGAGCCATGGCTAACGAAATTAGGGATATAGGTGATCTTCTCTTCGTTGATGCCAAAGCGGGCCAGCTCTTTTTTAAACGTCGGGTTAACGACGACGATTTCTTTCGCTTTCTTATAAAAAGAGGTGACGTACCATTTGAAGGCCTTGAAGGCGAATTTCGGCAGTTTGACCGATCCGTCTAAGGTATCCGGCAGGAAATGGACGAAGACGATCGAGGTCTTCCTTTTTTTGAGGGTGAAGAAATAGAAAGAAGGATTGACGGAGTGGACGTGATAGAGGTCGAATTTGCCCGTCAGTTTGTTATAGGTGAGGTTGAAGTCGTCTTTGCCGTATTTCTCCAGGATGCGCGTCTGCTCACGGTAGACGCTAAGCACGCCTTGGGCTTCCGCCATGTCGGCGTGGGAGAGGATGTCTAAATTGATTTTGTTGCTCATATCATCATTATATGGGAAAAGAGCAAACATGGTTTTGCCTTTGGCGAAGATAAGTCTTCAGATAAGGCTTTATATAATAAGGAAAGAAGACATTGTTAAACGGTTTGAGAGCAGTATCAAGCCCTTGCTTAATTTCGATGGCGATGACTACCTATATCGATACAAATGCATGCTCTATAAAACTTGTTGTGTAACAAGGACAACGAAGCAGCCGTTGGAAAAGTGCGAGGGACGAGAATTAAAAGCCCTGATCTCTTTCATATATGTCGATATCACCGATCGATTCGCCGAAAGGAATGGGAAGCAACGTCATGGCAAACCTAAAAGAACGAGCTAATGATGTATCTTTGTACGACGTTGTCTGATGGTTTTAAGGATTTCGAAACCTACATGAACAGCGGCCTATTATACTCAAAAATCAGTAACCATCGATATTTCAACAACATGTCCACTTAGATTTTGCAGAACATGTCCACTAGTAACCGGACATGTTCTGTGGTCATGTTCCTCTAAGCCACATATTTGACGCGAGGGGATTTGGCGGGAGCCGTCCTGTGCAAGAGCCCTTTGTCGATTAAGGGTTTAAGGACGTTGGTTGAAAGATACGTCCTGCTTTGGATGCCTAAGTGCTTTTGAATTTCCTCCCGCGACCTAGCCACGCCTTTGCAGAACGAGATTGTCTCATCCTCGTATCTGCCAAGAACAACCGTCTCGTCTTTGCCGTCAAATAACAGACTATATAAAGTGACGGAAAAATAATCTTTCTCATTGTCGAGGAACGGGGCTTTTTCCGGATAGTTCTTATAGATATTCGCGACCTTCTTTAAGCCTGATGCGCTTTGTTCCATCAACCCCGCAGCCTCAAAGCAGCCGCAGATAATTTTGTTTCTTCTTACGGAAGGGATTTTATATAGGGAATACTGCTCTGGCGATGAGGCCAATAGCCAGGAGCCAGGAGAAGTTACCTCCAGCCTGTCCTTATAGATATCTATATCGATTTGTGTGTGCTGTATCGAATAATCCCTGTGGGCGATGGCGTTCACGATTATCTCCCTCAAAGCCAATTCGGGATAGGCATATGTGTCGAGTCTAGAGCCGTCTTCAAGCTTTACAAAGCCCGAATTCGAATGTCTTTTAACGAAACTCATGGCTGCCAAAAAAATCTCTCCAAGCGGACCTTTGAATTCTTTTTTATCGATAGCCTCGCTCACGCCTTTGTCGTAGCCGTTCCATAAACGGCAAACTAACAAAGAATCGTCGGATTCGTACTCATCCGAGAACATGTGTAGGCCTTCTTTTATACGGCCATCGTCCGCGAGGACTTCAAGGGTGATCAAATCCTCTTCGCTCGGCTCAGAGCCATCTTTTCTATATCTCCTAGCAAGCGCTAAAAAACGCGAATAATCCTTTTTTTCGAAAGATTTGTCCATGATTTTGACATCGGAGCCAAATTTTCTTTTTCCTAGCGCAAGTATTTGCGACACGTTAGCGGGTACCGAGGATCCGTTCTCCCTGACAAACACCTTTTCGTTATAGTCTCCCATCCGCAGAGAAACGATTTCAGGATAAGAAGGAACCAGGACATCAAGCAAGTAGGCGCCGTTTGGAAGACTGATTTCGTTGAAGAATACTTTTATGTGAGGGAAGAGATGCCTATCTATTGTGAGTAGCACAAGGTTTTTGGAGGAATCGACTTCTTTTCTATCCAGCCCAAAAACATTCATATCGTCATCGACGCCGACAAAGATATGGCCTTCGCCGGAATTTGAAAAAGCGGAAAGGCTTTTTGCCCACTTCTCAATTTTGTTCTCTTCCTTATTGAGACAGACCTTGCATTCGATATCTAAACCTTCAAATTCAGCGCCGGATATAAGTTCATGCAATTTCATCTTTGTTTGCCTCCATCGCGATAATTATACAACATGTCCACTCATATTTGTAGAACATGTCCACTAGTTATTGAACATGTTATGTGGACATGTTGATGATGCCTGCGGCAAAAAGGAAAGAACCACAATAAGCAGCGAACGCCACTTATCCTAGGCCTCGTATGTTTGACAGAAAGGAAAATTCTCTTATCCGCCAAAGAAAAAAGGTGTTAGGTGACAAAGTCGTTGCAACAACGACTTATAAATTCTGATTTTTCCGTCGCTTTCGAAGATTTTTGTTGCAATGACTTTGTCCAAAATTGCTTTGTTTCGGGCTTTTGGCTATAT
>CAVFEQ010000019.1:0-26985 GCA_963621535.1 Paludibacteraceae bacterium
CGCGGCGGTTACGCTGCTCGCCGTGCTCATCGAAAGGGGCCCGGCCCTTTGCGCTGAGCCCATAGCCATGTCGAAGCGCCTCAAAGAGCAGGGCGCCTACATCAAGTTTTATCAGCTGCTTTCGGAATAGACGCTCTCTTGGGCCACAAAGAAAAGGGGATAAGAAGCAAAGAGGGAATCGAGCATCGCGGGCAACCGAGACAGCTTACTTTATTTTGATTCATCAAAACATGCTTGCGATAAAGGCAAAGCGGCCAAACACCAAAAAGGCAAAAAGCAAGGCCGTTTTTCATCGTAAAACCGGGAGACTCAAAAGTGAAAACCGTCGGCGAAACTGCCACTTTATCCTATTGGGAGCGTATTCAACCGCTTTTCCGCTGGTTCGAACTTTTGACCGCAAATCAAAAGCGTCGATAAAATCAAATAAAAAAGGACTGACACATAACGCATCAGTCCAATTGTTCAACGATGGTGCGCCCGGGGGGACTCGAACCCACAACCCCCAGATTCGTAGTCTGATACTCTATCCAGTTGAGCTACGGGCGCATTCGGCCGCCTATCGGCAGCCCGGTTACTATAGTCCACTTGCCTTAAACAAGCAACTAACAAATTGGAGCATCCGGCCGGAATTGAACCGACGGTGAGTGAGTTGCAGTCACTTGCCTTACCGCTTGGCTACGGATGCAGCAAGCGGATTATATCACCCTAAAAAAGCCTCGAAAAGGAATACTTTCAAAACCGTTAGTTCTAATAGTTAATGCAGTTCAGGAAAGGGAAAACTGCATTTAGTCTGATAAACCCCAGGAATTAAAATGTCCTTGCTTCCACGTGGCAACGGGGAGAAGAAAGGACACACACATTACGTAACAAAAAAAGAGCGGCTCTTTATGTAAACGCATGACGGTCAACGCACTTTTGCCTCCGGCAAGACCGGTAAAATCCCCTTACATTCAACCCCTGATTCCTCTTACAAAAAGAAAGTCCCGCGCGGGGCGGGGCTTTCATTCTTTACTCTCTTCGAAGCCTTTTACGACTTCTTTTCTTCGCGCGATCTTGATTTTCCGATACTGCATCTTGACCACGAAGGCGGAGATGCCACCCGCGAGCAAGACGGCAAGAAGGACCGAGAAGACCACGACGCCCCAAATGGGCAGGTTATTCCCTTTCACGTTCTCCCACATCGCGAGGACGTACTTGTTGTTGTAGCCATAATCCTTCATGACGGAGAGCTTGGGGATCAGATTCTCATCAGGATACTGCGCATAGAACTGCCTCCCGGCCTCCACCGCGCTTCCTTCTTCACTAGGCGAATCGATCAGTTCAATCTCATCGCTATAGAAGAGATAAGGGTTGGTGCTTGGGGTGTCTCCCAAAGTGGAAGGGAGATTCTCCTCATCGAGGGTCCCTTCGAACATATAGGTCAGGTCGCGGATCGTCCAGGAGAGTTCATCCTCTTCGCTTTCCGCTTCCCCATTCACCTTTTCGATATAGTCTTCCCAGCTGCAGGGATCACCATCAACAACGGCTTTTTCGTAGGTGGATCCGACCATGCTATAGGATCCATGGTCATCCCCGGTTTCCTCATCGACCCCGGAGCCATCCTTGAGCAAAATGCCGAAGGAAGAATCGTAGAAGTTCTCGCCGTCATAAGTGTAATAGGCGTCATAAGACACATACCCTTCTTCTGCTTCCGGGTCGTCGGAGTCATCATAAACGAAGTCGCTATCCTCCCAGGAGTCGGCGTCGTGGTAAACAAACATCTCATAGGTGCGCGGGTCATACCATTGACGGATCAGGCCCAAAATGGTGTCTCCGGCGACGAAAGAGGTATAGCCGATCGTGTCCATGCCCATCGCCGCGATGTCTGGCTGGCTGAGGAAATCGACGAACTCCTGCGCCTCGACTTTATGCAGTGAGGAGGATTTAGGCATCACCCAGCCATCGAACCAGATGTTGCCTCCAGTCTTGGGGATGCTGTAATAGATGGCAATGCCGTTGCCGTTATCGCCTTCATTGTCCCCGCGGTCCATCGAATAGACCGCATCACCGCTCCAAGCGAGGTTCATGCCGACGAGCCCTTTGACGATGTCGTCTTTTCCCGAGTCGACCTCAAAGCCGAAGACGTTGGCCTTAAGAGACATCAAGGAGGCCTCTACCTGCGCCACCTGCTCCTTGTCGCAGCGGTTGAAGATCTCGGAGAGCTTATGGGTGTAGGCATTCGGATTATCCTCATTGACATCAAGCGCCTCGTTGTATTTCCCTTCAAGAAGCTGCAGGCTATCCATGTCGAAGCAACCGGATTCTGCCATCGCGCTGAGGATATCCTCCTCATAGGTTTTCATGATGCCGACGGAATAGGTGTCCCTCATCGAATCTTTGACGGACATCTCAAGATTGTATTTGCTCTCCCAAAGCGAGCCCCAAGAGGCCATGTCGTATTTGACTTCGTCCTCATCAAGGTTCTTGTCGGAGGCGACTTTCGCCGGGTTATAGAGAATGCCCAAAGTCCCCCACATGTAGCCGCGGGAATACTCGGCGATCGGCTTTTGGGAACCCGAACCGTCGTCAGCGGTGATTTTCTCCAGCTGAGAAATCAAATAAGGGGAAACGTATTGGTAGTAATTCGGCGTTCCTTCCTCATCGAAAGGCTCAAGCATCCCGGAAGACATCATTTTTTGGATGGTGTAATCGCTAGGGCAGATGAGGTCGTAGGTCGATTTCCCGGTCTTCAGCGAAGAGAGCATGGTCTCGTTCGTATCAAAGGTATCGTAAATGACTTTGACGTTTTTGCCGTTTTCCTCCCTCTCCCAGGCTTCGAAGGCCTCAATGACCCCATCGCCGATGTAATCCTCGCAGTTAAGGACGCGCAGATTGATGGTATCGCCTTCAGAAGTACCCGAGCAAGAGGCGAGGCAAAGAAGAGAAAGACCAAAGAAAAGTGAGGTTTTGCGGAGTTTTTGAGATTTCATTTCGCTTTCCTCCATTTCATGTGCTTGTTCGTGCGTTTTTTCGCGACGTTTTGATAGATGGTGACTCCAACAACGATAAGGAGCACCACGATGAAGATGATGGTGGTCAAGGCCCTCATCTCCGGGGGGATTGGCCCCTTCTTGATTTTGGCCTGAACCAAGGTGGATAAAGTGTCGATCGTCTTCTCCCCGGAGAGCAAGCCGGCGCCCCTAGTGAAAGCGGTGACGATGAAGTCATCGAGGGAGAGAGTGATAGAAAGAAGGAAGCCGGAGAAGATGCCAGGCATGATCTCGGGCATCGTCACCTTCCAAAGCGCCTCGCGCTGAGTGCAGCCAAGGTCGAGCGCCGCCTCATAAAGGGCGGGATCCATTTGCTGGAGCTTCGGCTTCACGGAAAGGTAGACGAAGGGCAAAGACAAGATGATGTGGCCAATAAGCAAGGTCCAGAAGGAGAAGATGTTGGCCCCGGCGAAGATGTAGGTCCCGGCGAAGACGAAGAGAACCGTCAGCGACATCGCGATGACGATTTCGGCGTTGGCCACGGGAATCTCGGTTACCGATTCGGTGATGGCGCGCATCTTCTTGCCGGAATAGAAGGCCCCAATCGCCCCGCAGGTGCCTAGCACCACCGCGCAGACGGAGCTAGTGAGAGCAAGGATTATGGTATTCCCCAAAGCGGTCATGATCTCTTCGCTTTGGAAGAGATCACGGTAAAGGCCGAAGGAGAAACCCATCCAGGTGCCGATGTTCGTCGATTCGGTGAAAGAATAGGCGATGAGGGTGAGGATAGGGATATAAAGAAGGATCAAGACGGCCCAAATGACAAACTGGGCCACGATCTTGAGGGTTCTAGCCTTGCGGGCCAAGCGGCGTTCGGTTGAACCGGCTTCGCCCATGGTTTTTTGTTTTACCATAATTGACCTCCTCTAGGATTCGCGCTCTCTTTGCCGAGTTTGCGGCTAAGCAGCATCGATAAGAAGACAAGCACCAGCATGACTAACGCCATGAAGGAGCCTTCGTTCCATTGGGATTGGGAGAAATGAAGATAGATGATGTTGCCGAACAAAGTGATCTTCCCCTCAGACAAAGTGTCCGAGATGACATAAGAAGAGATCGTCGGCATGAAGACCATCTCGCAAGCGCTCACGATGCCCGGAACGCTTTGGGGAAGGATGGAATGGATGAAGGTTTGGAAGGGATTCGCGCCCAAGTCGCGGGCCGCTTCGATCTGGGAGCGGTCGAGTTTGATCATCGTCGTATACAAGGGAAGGATGGTGAAGGGAAGATAGTTGTAGACCATGCCGATCATCGTCGCAAGATAAGGATGGTTGCCCCCGTTGATGCCCATCCAGGACAAGACGTCACGCGTCGCCCCGGTGCGGAGAACGAAGTTGATCCACATCGGCATGATGAAAAGCATCACCAGCATGAAGTTCTTGTTGATCTTCGGGTTGGCGAGAAGATAGGCGATGGGATAGCCGATAATAAGGCAGATGAGGGTGTTCAGAATGCCGATGAAGAGGGACACCACGAGGATGTTGATCTTCGTCGGGTTGGTGAAGAAGCTCACCAGGGCGTCGAAAGAGAAATAGAGGCTTCCATCTTCTGCAGTGCCCGTGAAGGCATAGAAGACGATGATGAGAATCGGGAGGATGACGAAGAGGGAGAGGAAGACGAGGTAAGGGAAATTCAGGTATTTACGCTTGAATGCGAAGAAGCGCTTTGCTTTTGCCACGTTCATTTCATTCCACCACGTAGGAATCTAAGCCCCCTTTTAGGCGGAGGCGGATGTCCTTTTTATCGATCGATACCGAGACCATATCCCCTTCGTTCCACGTATAAGGGGAGTTCACGACGTAATCCTCATCATCGTCGGTGCGGACGATGTATTGGTAATGGTCGCCGATCCAAACGGAGGAGACGATGCGACCTTGGGCGATGCCCACGGAGAGATCGTCGGAAAGCTCGATCTTATCCAGATCGACTTCGACGACGACGTCGGCGTCTTTAAAGGAATAGGTCTTCTGCGTTTTGGGGTCGTAGACCGTGCCGTCTTCGTTGAGTTTCGAACCGGGGATGAGACGGGAGACGATGCATTCATAGGCGTCTTCGCCGATGACGACTTTGTTGTTAGAGTCGATATAGGCGTCGGTGTATTCGTTCTCGGTGAGCTCTTTATGCATGATTTGCAGGTTCTCTTTCTCGACTTGAATCGAGATCGTCGCCCCCACTTCATGATCGTGGGTGTCGCGGCAGAGAACCTCGTTTTTGCCTACGCGCACGATGAATTCATAATGAACGCCTTTGAAGTTCTTTGAGGTGATGATGCCGTCGACGATCCCTTTTCCAGGCTCGCCGATCAGCACGTCTTCGGGGCGGATGACGATATCGACCTTCTCGTTGAGGGGGAAGTCGTCGACGCAATCCCAAGAGGCCCCGATGAAGCGGACCTTCTTTTCGCCGACCATCGTGCCATTATAGATATTGCTCTCGCCGATGAAGTCAGCGACGAAAGCGTTCACGGGTTCGTTATAGATTTGCTCTGGGGTGCCGATTTGTTGGATGACCCCGTGTTTCATGATGACGATGCGGTCAGACATGGAGAGGGCTTCTTCTTGGTCGTGGGTGACGTAAAGGAAGGTGATGCCGAGTTTCTTGTGCATCTCCTTAAGCTCCACCTGCATGTCTTTTCTCATTTTGTGATCAAGGGCGGAAAGAGGCTCGTCAAGCAGCAGCACCTGCGGCTCATTGACGATGGCTCGAGCAATGGCGACCCTCTGCTGCTGGCCGCCAGAAAGAGTAGACACGTCGCGGTCTTCCATCTCATCGAGATCGACGACGCGCAGGGCTTTGGAGACCCTTTCGTCGATTTCCTTCGCGGGGATTCTTTTCTTTTTGAATTTCGGCTGGCCTTTCCGATCAAGGACCTGTTTCCCATCCTTATCGAGGACGGGCACGAATTTCCGCTTCATCTTAAGCCCAAAGGCGACGTTGTCATAAACATCAAGGTGCGGGAACAAGGCGTAATGCTGAAACACCGTATTGACCGGGCGCTTATAAGGCGGGAGCGGCGCGATGTTGACCTTATTGAGGAGGATTTCTCCGCTTGAAGGGATCTCAAAGCCCGCAATCATCCTCAAAGAAGTGGTCTTGCCGCATCCTGAGGGCCCAAGGATCGTGATGAACTCTCCCTTTTTGACTTCTAGATTGAAGTCATCCACAACCGTGGTTCCGTCAAACTCTTTGCAGACGTGCCGCAAGGAGATGATCGTATCGTTTCCGTCCATAACATTACCTCCCAAGAACGGGGTTTTACCCCAATGACGAAAGACAACATACAGATGGTGAACACCGGCTCAAGAGGAGTCCGTTTCTTCCAACGCGGAAATAATGAAAGTGAGGGGGGCAAAATGCAACTAAAATTTTCATCTTTTTTCGTGGCGAGTTCCCGCGTGTGTTTTTTATTAAAGAAAAGAGTGAACTTCCTTCGGCAGGACGCGGACTTTCCTTAAACTTTGTTTAAGCGATTTTCGCCTCGGTTTTCGCGGCGGTTTCTCACTTATTTTTCGCTAACGTTTCCTCGCGGGATTTTTGCCAAAAAAACAACGCGCTTTTATAATGCTCCACATGAACAAAAACCTGCCCTTATTTTTGCTGAGTTTCTCCCTTCTCCCCCTGGCCTCTTGCAACCCCAGTTTGGAGACCATTGAGAAAGTCGTTATCGATTACGGGACGATCCGTTTCGACGCGGAGGAAATCAATGCGAGCAAAAAATCCCATATGGAGCAAATCGACCTGGGCACGTTCAACGACATGGTAAGCAGCAAGAGCAATTTCCTCTTGCTTCTAGGCAATGCCTTCGACTGCTCTTGCTGGACCGCCTTC
Source organism: Paludibacteraceae bacterium (assembly GCA_963621535.1). Classification (GTDB taxonomy): domain Bacteria; phylum Bacillota_I; class Bacilli_A; order RFN20; family CAG-826; genus Alloenteromonas. The sequence continues at coordinate 6,855 of CAVFEQ010000019.1, forward strand.
CATAACGACGTCTTAGCTCCCTACCTCCTTGACGAGCATCTCTACCTCCCTTGGATCAGCTATGAGGATGGAGCGAAAACCCTTGCCGATTTAGGGGCGGAAGTCAGCGCGAACCATGAGACCCTGATGATCTTCAAAGAAGGCAAAATCGCCTATCAACACACGACTAGCGACGTCAATTCCTCTTGGGTGAAGGAAGCGAAAACCTTCCGTTCTTGGATGAGCGCGCGCATAGAAGCGCCGCGGCTACTTACGTTAAATAAAGACCAATTGGATGCCAAATACGCGGGTTCTGCGGACTTTTCCATTGTCTTCAGCCGTTCTTCTTGCCCTGATTGTTCCTTTTTGGTGGACAATGACATCAAATCCTATTTCGCTTCGAACATCAAAGAAACAAAGATCCCGGAAAATTACCTTTATCTTCTTGACTGCGATGTCGTAGGCATCCGCAAAGTAATAGACGAAGATGGAAAGGTCTATTCCCCTTCCTCTAGCGAAGAGGCCAACGAATATCAGAAAGCGGCCTACACCCAATGGATGAATTTCAAAACCGAATACGGCCTCGCTTTCAGCGAGTCCAATCCCGCAGGATGGGATGAAGGCTATGTCCCAACCGTCTTCCACATCCATCCTAACGGCAAGGACAAAGCAGGCGACGTGATCGATTATTCCGGCGTCTTCTATAACGAGCAGATCGAAAACGGCCTCATCACAAGCAGTTACTTCTCCTCCTCGCGCTTAGAAGCGCTTGGGGAAACAAGCCTCGATTATCTAAACGGCTCATCTTTGGAGCATAAAGTCTTAGAAGGGCTAAGCATCGACGAAACGAACAAGCACGAAGCTTTGCAGACATACGAGCAGCCGATTCTCAATCTTCTTCTTAACGCGATTCTTTAAGAATCATTCCACCGACTTGAGGCTTTCGACCATTTTCACTTTGCCCGTCATCGTGGAAAGATAGACGTTGATAAGCAGGGAAGTCACGAAGGTGATCAAGAACGCATAAAGATAGGAAACGGGGAAGACCGTGTACATGAATTTCACCAATGGAACCCTATTGACGAACAATACCGCGTACATGAAAGGATAACCAGCGAAAAAGCCAAGGAAGATGCCTAAGGCGGTAAGAGAGATCGTCTCCAAAATCAGGCTAAGCGCGATTTCGACCTTCGAGAAACCGAGGACCTTGAGCGTCGCGATGTCCCTGCTTCTTTCCCGGAAATTGAGCAAGGCGAGGTTATAGAGAACGACGAGCGCCAAAAGAATGGCGAACACCTTGACCGCGTTGGTCATGATGCGGATGCCATTCATCACCGAATTGATCTGATCCACCGTATCCTTTTGTGTGCGGACAGAGGAGACATAGTTGCATTCTTTAAGCAAAGTAGCCTTAACCTCATCTGGGCTCACCCCCTCTTTCACCTGAGCCCAGGCGCCTGTATAAGTAGGAGAGGAGACGCCAAACAAGGGATCGCTTAAGTAGCCATATATACCATTGACCGCGAAAGCCTCAAGCGCCTTCCCCACCACCGCTTCAATTTGTTTGTTTTGGAATTCGAAGCTAATCGTATCGCCTTCCTTTGCACCGAGCTCCTCAGTAAGTTTCTTGGAGATCGTTACCTTCCCTTTCTCGGCCAAATCCGTTTTGAAATAAGGATGCTCATCGTGGAACAGTCTTAAGGTCGTCGTCATCGATTTCCCCGCAAAAGCGGCATTAATCGAGCTGCTGTGGTATTCATCCACGTCGCTGATCTCGCCGTTAGAGAAATAAGAGGCAAGGTTACTCTCGCTTTTTCTGGCCGAGGCGTAGGTGATGCTTAAGCTCGAGCTATAAAAAAGATTCAAGTCGTTATCGATGCCCCGGTCGAGCGTATTCTCGATGCCGAAGCCGCAAAGCAAAAGGGCCGTGCAGCCAAAGACCCCCACGACGACCATCGCGGATTTCAGCTTATTGATGCGGATGTTGCGGAAAGCCATTCTGGCGCTTAAAGAAAGAGGCGTGCGCTTCTTGTCTTTGACGCTGGCTTTCGTTTTGAAGGAAACGACTTCCTGCCTCATCGATTGGACGGGGGTCAGGGAGATTTCCTTGTGGATCGCCAGCACGGCGGCGGCCAAAGAGACGATGGTGAAGACCAAAAAAGCCGTCAAAGCCTGCCACCAGGGGAAGACGAAAAGGCTCCGCGCGGGAAGGGTGTAGAGGATGTTGTATTTCATCGCCATGATCGAGGGGATGATGAGCGGCCCCGCGATAAAGCCGATCACGCTGCCAATCAAAACAAGGACGAACGTCAGCAAAAGGTAGTGGCAATAGATCTCTCCCTTGCTTAGCCCTAGCGCCTTCATCGTCCCGATTTGGGTCCTCTCTTTCAAGATAATTTGGGAAAGAGTGGTCAAAATCACCAAAACGGCAACCAAAAAGAAGACGATCGGGAAGACAAAGGTGAGTTGGCTCGCTTCAAGCACCTCCGTTTCCACCGTCGCTGACCAGGGGTTCAAGGAGCGATCAAGCAAAGAGGCGAGATTGTCTTTCCCAAAGGTCGCGTGATCGTTGAAATAGTTTTCAATCGCTTGTTTCTTTTTTTCTAGGGTCCCCCCGTCAGAGAGGGCGATAAGATACTCATTGTCTTGCGGGAAGGTATCAGGCGTCGGCGTTAAATCAATATCCATGCCTAAATACGTCTCTATGGCCTCTCTCCCTTCTTCGGTGAAAAACTCCGCAAAAGCCCCGTGCAATGAGGAAACGAAGACGGATTTCCCCATCAGATAGGTCGAAGAATAATATTTGGAGGATTGAATGTTCTCAGGGAAGGTCATGAAGCCCGTCACTTTGGCTTTCGTGGCGATCTCCCCTTCCTTGAATTCGTCTTTCTTCGCCTCGGAGAGGAAATATTCGGGGTGAGAGGAATAAGCCTCATCCACAAGGCTGGCGAAGTTTTCAAGATAGGAAGAGAAAGCATAAGTGAGCGTGCAGGTCGCCCCAATTTCGATCGCCTCCCCGTTTTTGGCGGCGTCTTCGGCAAGGCTTTTGTCCACAAAGAAGAAATCCTCTTCTTCGACTTGCTCCCCCTCCACTTCAATCGGGTGAGAAAGGGTAGGCATGCCTGCGCTGATCGCCCCATAGACGATGTGGGAGTTTAATCTGGCATTAATTTGAAAACGGCTGTCGACGCGGTCACCCTCATCTAGCACCCCGGCGTTCTTCAAAGAAACCCCAAGCCCCTTTTCATGCTCTTTCGTGATGACCCAAAGAGAGGGGAGATCGCCTTGCTCATAAAAGGAATTCACTCGTTCAGAAAGAGATTCGGCATTGGAAAGCAGACCCACGAAAAGAGTCATGGCGATGCCGCCCATCGCGATGATGGAGATGAATTGCTTCCAGCCGGAGAGAGTTTGGCGAAGGAGCTTCTTCCCAAGGATTTTTTCGGTTGAGCCCTTGAATTTAGCCATGGGAGGATTCTAGCAAAGCCGAAGGCAATTTAGAGGAAAAACTTGCCCTTTGTTCCTTCTTTTTTCGCCAGTGGTAAAATGCCCGGCGAAAGCAGAGGAAAAGATATGGATAAAGCATTGGAACGTTTCCTGAAATACGTGAAAATCAACACCCAGAGCAACGATGAGAGCGAAACCGATCCAAGCGAGGCTAAAGAACTCGATTTATCTCGCGAAATCGTAAAGGATTTAAACGAGTTAGGAATTCAAGGGGAAATCGATCAATACGGGAGACTTTATGCCCACTTGCCGGGGGAAGATGGCTTAGATCCGATCGGGCTTAACGCCCATGTGGATACCGCCTTAGAGATCAGCGGGGCGAACGTGAAGCCGCGCATCGTTAAAAACTATGACGGCGGGGTCATTAAGCTGAACGAGCGATATTCGATGTCGCCGGAGCAATTCCCGAACTTGAAAGATCATATTGGCGATGACCTCGTCGTCACCGATGGCACCACCTTGTTAGGCGGGGATGACAAAGCAGGCGTCGCCATCATTCTTGGAGCCATTGATTATTTGGTCCACCACCCCAAGATCAAGCATCATCCCGTATGCCTTTTGTTTACCCCGGATGAGGAGATCGGCATCGGCAGTCTGCATGTCGACATCAAAAAATGGGGGGCGAAATACGCTTATACCATAGACGGCAACAGCTACAAAGAGATTAACGTGGAGACCTTCAACGCCGCCCATGCCGAAATCGAAATCGAAGGGGTCTCCGTCCATACCGGGGACGCTAAAGGAAAGATGGTCAACGCTGCCTCTTTGGCCACTGAATTCGATCGTTCTCTCCCCGAATTCTTCCGCCCGGAGTACAGCGAAGGGCATGAGGGCTTCAATCATTTGGATTTGATCAAGGGGAACGTGGATTACGCTTACTTGGATTATATCCTCCGCAATTTCGACGCGGAAAAACTTGAGGAACAAAAGGAATGTTTCCGCGAAATCACCGCAAAACTCCAGTCAAAATACCCTACTGCGAAAATATCCCTTCATCTTGGAGAGAGCTATCGGAACATGAAAGAGGTCTTGGACAAGAATCCCTTGGCCTACGAAAGGGCGGTCAAAGCTTATGAGAAACTAGGAATCGAGCACATCTCTCGCCCAATCCGCGGAGGGACCGACGGAGCGAAGTTCTCTTTCCTCGGCGTCCCCTGCCCGAATCTAGGAACCGGAGCCTATAACTGCCATGGCCGATACGAATATCTATCCATTCGCGAGTTCCATAAGATGATCGAAATCGTCGTGGAAATCTTGAAAGCCTGACCCAAACGTCCGCTTGGGCGTTTTTCTTTGCAAAAAGAAAACCGCCTTGAAGGCGGAATTGATCATCTTGGCTGGGGTGGCTGGGATCGGACCAGCGCATCTAGGTTTCAGAGACCTATGCCTTACCACTTGGCTACACCCCAAGGCGCAAGCCATATTTTACACACCTCTTTTTGCATGGCAAGCCTTTTATAAAAGAGGTTTCGGACCTACGATAGTCCTATGCAAGTCATTGATGCCCACGCGCACATTTACTCAAAGCCGACCCTAAGGCAGAGCGAAGAAGAATTGCTCTCCTCCATGAGGCGCTACGGAATCGCCTTTTCCTTGGTTTCGAACTGCGATGCCGCCGAATACCCAAGCGGGTGCAGTGAGAAAGTGAAAAGCACGACGACGCTCCTAAGTTTGAAGCGAGTCGTAAATTTCGTGAAAAGAAAGCCCTCGCAGTTAGGGGCGGCCATTTGGATTAGACCGGTGAAAGAGAAGGGACCATCATCTGAGCTGAAAGAATATGTGAAGGAGAACCGCAAATTCATTTACGCGCTTAAATACCACCCTTATTGTGAAAGAACGCCTATCAGTTCCCCTTTGCTTGAGCCTTGGCTTGCCTGGGCAGAAGAGGAAAACCTGCCCCTTATCGTTCACACCGCCGAAGACGAATGGAGCGATGTCGACTTTCTTGTCGAAGTCGCCTTAAAGCATCCAAATCTGAAATTCGTAGCCGCGCATTTACAGCTTTGCAGCGATAACCGCAAGGGTTTTGCGGCGATTTCGAAAACAAGCAACATCTATGGCGATACCGCTTGGGTGAAGATGAAAGTCGCCGCCAAAGTGCTTAGGCAAATCGGGCCAGACCGCATGATGTTTGGCACGGACAATCCAATCGATGGGGCGGATACGCTTGATAATCCGCTTTACCGCGAATATTTTTCCAATCACGCAAGGTTAAATCGAACCCTTTATGAAAACTTGATGGGGAATAACGCGATTGCCTTTTTTCAACTACCATTAGCCCCTGCGACGCTTCCTATATTAAAATAGACACGGCCTTAAAACCCAAACATAGCCGGAGGTAAACCGATGAAAGTTCTCCTAACAGGATTCAAGAAATACGCTTCCCACGACTCCAACCCATCCGAAAAAATCTTAACCCGCTTTTTGGGAAAAAAAGACGTCCAGACCCTTCTCCTTGAAGCAAGTTATGACAAAGCGAAGAAAAACCTCGAAAAGGCAATCGCCAAAAACAAGCCTTCCTTTGTTTTAATTCTAAACCTATCCCCATTTAGCCAAGTACCGACGATGGAGCAGTACGCCTATAACGAAATGGACTCGTCCCAGCCAGATGAAACCGGCGCCGTCAAAACAAAAGAGACGATTGTTGAGGATGCGCCAAAATCCTTGGCAACCACATTTGACCTTTCAAGTTTCAGCCAGTTCTTAGCCAGTAAGGAAATCGAAGCGACGGTCTCTGTCGATGGCGGGCGCTTCTTCGATAATGAGGCCTATTACGTCGCTTTGCAAACAGGCGTTCCCTCTTTGATGATTCATTTGCCTCTTGAAAGCGAATATTCCTTGGACGAAGGCGAAGAGCTCGTCGGGGCCGTTTTGGAAATCGTCTCCAAGAACGTTTAAAGAAAAAGGAGGTTTTCCCTCCTCAAGCCCCGTCGATGTGATCTTTGTATCGATAGGAACCATAACCGCCGGATTCAGGGTCGGTATAACGCTCATTGAGCATATCGATGTCCTCCCCTGTGCGGTTTTTCTTACGATAAAGGCTCGATGGTTTCTTCTTGTCGTCGCTTTTCTTTTCTTCGTCCATACTCTCCCCTTTCGACTCTATAATCATATATGGAGGCAAGAAAAATGAAAAAAGGTTTGCTGCTATTGGCGGATGGATTCGAGGAAACCGAGGCCATCGCCACTCACGATATATTGACTAGGAGCCATGAGATCACCTGCGTCATGGCGTCCATCAAGGACTCTTTAGATGTCACATCATCCATGGGGATGGTCATTAAAGCCGATGCCTTAATCGCCGATGTCGATGAAGCAACATTCGACTTTCTAGTCCTCCCAGGGGGCAAGGTTGGCGTAAAGAATCTGAAGGCCTGCCCAAAAGTCAAAGAGCTCGTCCTGTCCTTTTATCAAAAGAGCAAGGGCGTATATGCGATTTGCGCGGCCCCTTCAATCCTCGGCGAGTTGGGATTGCTGGATGATAAGGCCTACACATGCTTCCCTGGCTTTGAATGCGGAAAAGGCGAATGGAAAAGCGAAGAGGGCGCGGTAAGTGATGGAAACATCATCACTGGCCACTCGATGGCTTTTTCGATCCCCTTCGCTGAGGAGATAATCAAAAGAGAATGCGGTCAAGAGGCCTTAGATAGAATCCGCCCCGGCACAAGAGGCGGAATTAAGTAGTCTCAATACATCGGCATCAGGCAAAGGAAAAGATATCCGAAGCCTAACGCGGTCGCCAAGCATATCCCTAAGGTCAAAAAGGCCGGTTTTAGATTGTCTTTCTTTTTGAACAAAACAAACATGCCGATGCCGGCGTTCATCAAAAGCCCCGCAAGAAGCGCCCCAAATGGCAAAACCCCATTCAAGAAAAGCTCGCTGAGCAATACGGAAGAAACGCAGTTTGGAATAAGCCCGACCAGCACCGCGGCCAAAGGAGAGAGAGCCTTATTCGCGACTAGGAAGGAAGCGATTTTATCTTCCCCAACGAAGTAAACGATGGTGCCAAAAGCAAAAGAGACCACGATGCAATAAGCGAAGATCTTCAAAGAATGGACGATCGGGTGAACGATGTGTTCCTTCCAGGCCGGTTCTTTCTCGCCCTCAATCTCATGCCCGCAGCAGCCGTAATGGCTTTCGCCATTCCCACTTTCTTCCTGTTCGTGATCGAAGCGATACTTTGGGAAAATCAGATCAACGAGCAAGCCGACTCCAGCCCCCACAACGATTTTGATTCCGATCAGCAAGAAGGTCAGCCACCAGGTCGAGGTGAAATTGCCAAAAAGGATCGGAAGAGCCTCGTCTGAGCACGCCAAGAAAACGGCGATGAGGGTCCCTAAAGTCAAGCCTCGTTTCGAAAACAGATCCGCGGCGACGATCGAAACGCCGCATTGAGGAATGACGCCGAAAAGCGACCCAAGAGCAGGTGCGAAGCGTTTGCTCTTCTCTAAAGCCCGGGCTATTTTTCCTTCGAAGAAAGAAAGAAGAATCTCGAAAGCAAAGACGATTCCAAGGATTTTCAGCGAATCAAGAAGCGAGTCTAGAAATACGTCCCACATACGCGAGAATGATACTACCTTTGTCAAGCCTTCTTCCCTGCAAAGGATAAACGGAGACGATATAATAAGGAAAGAAAGAAGGTTCTTATGAACGAGCAGATGAACAAAGAAGACTTCCGGGTCGCCCTGAACAAAAATAGCAACGTTAAAAAAGTAATTGCCGTCGTCTCCGGCAAAGGGGGCGTGGGCAAATCCCTTACCACCTCCCTTTTGGCGATAAACGCCAAGCGGGACGGCAAGAAAGTCGCCATCATGGACGCCGATGTGACCGGCCCGAGCATTCCGACCATTTTTGGGCTCAGCGAGCCGGCGACGGGGAGCGAGACCGAGATCTACCCCGTCGAAACCAAGACCGGGATCAAAACCATCTCCTTGAATCTTTTAACCGACGACCCTGCCTCCCCCGTCATTTGGAGAGGGCCGGTCATCAGCGGACTAGTGAAACAATTCTGGAGCGATGTCGTATATGGGGACATCGACGAGCTTTATATCGATATGCCTCCTGGAACAGGTGATGTTCCTTTGACCGTTTTCCAGTCTTTGCCCATTGACGCGATCGTCATCGTGACCTCCCCTCAAGAGCTTGTTTCTTTGATCGTTGAAAAAGCCTTCCGCATGGCGGCCATGATGGACATCCCCGTGCTTGGCCTAGTGGAAAACCTTTCCTACATGAAATGCCCTCACTGCAACGAAATCATCTATCCCTTTGGCAAGAAAGGGGAAGGGGCGGCAAAGAAATTCGGCATCCCCTACTTCGATTCCATGCCAATTGATCCTGAACTCGCCACTTTATGCGATGAAGGGAAACTAGAGGATTATAAGGGCCGTTATCTTAATAAGATAAGCAATGCAATTCATGCATTAAAAGAGAAATAAGCCCGCAAAACCAACTTATTTTTTGAAAATTATCTCAAATTCGCTGCCGCGACCCAAGGCGGAATTAAGCCGGATCCTAAACCCGTAAAGCTCGCAAAGATGCTTGATGATGGCTAGGCCAAGGCCAGTTCCCCCTTCATCGCGGTTTTTGCCTTTGCTGACTTGGTAGAACCGTTCAAAGACCCTAGATTGATCGGCTGTATCGATGCCCAGACCATTATCTTTCACGGAGAAAGAGCGCTCGGTAAACTCGATCGTCGTCTTGCCGTTTTGGATGCCGTATTTGATGGAATTCTCGACGAGGTTCTTCAAAATGGAATAGGCGTCTTTCTCAAGAATAGGCGCATAGGCCTCTCCGATGATTTCGATTTTGACGTTCTTTTTCTCCGCTAAGGGCGTTAAAGAAGCAAGCACATCCTCGGCGACGCGGTTCAAAGAAAGCAAAGGGAGGTCCTTCGGCTTCTCCCTCGCATCGATTTTGCTTAGCGAGAGCATGTCGGCGATCAAGGAGCTCATTTTCTTGGATTCGTTATAGATTTTGCTCGCCAATTCCTTGTTCAAAGGATCCTCCTCTTTGATTGAGAGAATTTCGGAGTAACCCATGATGGATGTCAATGGGGTTTTAAGCTCATGGGAGGAGGTGTTAAAGAAGTCCTGCCTTTCTCTTTCCCCTTTCTTTTCCAAAGTGATGTCGCTTAGTGAAAGGAAATAGAACTCCTCGATTTTCGAGAGGTTCGCCCAATAGATGAAGGGGGCGATGATGACTTCTTTGTGGGACGTGCCTTTCTCAGGAAAAGACGACATCAACGCGACAAGTGCATCGATGTTCACCGTATCCTCCAACTTCTTGCCGAGCGGGTCATCAACGTCGATAAGACGTCTCGCTTTCTTTGAGGCGAAGACGATTCGCTTATCCTCATCGAAAGCGAACAAACAATCGGAAACGGAGTCTAGCAGCATCGCATTGAGACGTTGCTCACTCTCCGCTTTGCGGAGCTCTTCTTCTTGCTTGCGGAGTTCTTCCTTGCTCTTCTTTTTCTTTTCCTCGGCTTTTTTCTCAAAGCGGAACAGGCAGCAAAACAAAGCGAAGAAAATAGCGATCCCGCCTAAACTAAACCACAAAAGAGAGTACTCATGGAGGCATAATGAGCAAATGATCGCGGCCACTAGAAAAGCGGAAATAAGGACGGAGAAAGCGATCAGGAGTTTGGTGAACCTTCTCATTTAAGAATGACCCCTACCCCGCGTATCGTTTCGATGTGACAGGCAGGCTGAAGAATTTTGTTGAGTCTAGCGATGTAAACATCAAGGCTTCTGCTTTCCACCTGTTCTTCCTCCCACACAGCCAAAAAGACTTCTTCTTTCTTGAGCACGCGGTCGGTGTTGGAAAGGAAGCAGCGTAAGAGATCGAACTCTTTGCGCGTCAGGGTTTTCTCTTCCCCGTCTAGAAATACGCGATGGAGCTTCAAATCCATCTTGATGTTCTTATAGACAAGGCAATCGCTCTCTTTGGCGCTTTTCCTCAAACTCGCCTTGATCCTGGCGATGAGTTCCATCACCCCGAAGGGCTTTTCGATGAAATCATCCGCGCCTAAATCGAGCCCTTTCACCTTATCCCCTTCGTTTTCTTTCGCCGAGAGGAAGATGACCGGGATGTCTTTGGTTGCGGGGTCAGACTTGATTTTGGCGATGACCGTATAGCCATCATCGCCATCCATCATCACGTCAAGAAGCACCAAATCAGGCTTCTTTTCTTTCAGCGCGTCGTAAAAGGGAGCGGCGCTTTCAAAGCACTGCGCCTCAAACGAGCCCATTTGCAATGCCAAAGACAAGAAATCGCGGATGCTTTTATCATCGTCCACGCAGTAAATGAGGGGTTTGCGGTCTCCGCTCATTTTCGGTTCCCCGTCTCTAAGTAAGTAATCCACTCACCTATGTTAACGCAATGATCGGCGACTCTCTCCAAATATTTGCTCACAAGCATGAAGATAGCGTTTTCTTTCTTGCCGTCTTGGAAGAGAATCTCATCTTTCAAGGAAGCGAAAAGGACATCCACTTTGTCGTCAAGCTCATCGAGATGAGCCCCGCGGCTCGCGTCGAGATTGACATAACTTTGAATGGCTTCCTCGACGATATCCATCACCGCGTTCGAAAGCCCCTTTAAGCTTTCAGGGAAAGCGAACTTTCCTTTGTCGGCAAGGAAAGAGGCCTCTTCTCCGATATCCACGGCATAATCGCCGATGCGCTCAAAATCGGTGATCATCTTAAGCGTGGAGGAAATGAAGAGGAAATCGCTAGCCACAGGGTGATCGAGCAGCATCGTCTTCAGGCAGATGCCTTCGATTTCTGAGTAATAGCCATCCACCACCTTGTCTTCTTCCGCCAAATCCGCACCTTTCTTCCCATCGAGGTTATAAAACGCATCCAAAGCGTCCTTCATCATCCTCTCGCATTTGAAGGCCATCTTGGTCGTGAGCGAATTCAAAATGATCTTCTTTCGATCGATCGTCGTAACTTTCATACTATCCGAACCTCCCGGTGATGTAATTTTCTGTTCGTTTGTCTTGCGGAGCGGTGAAAAGCTTCTCCGTGTTCTCGGTCTCAATGAGCTCGCCGAGCAAAAAGAAGGAAGTGATATCCGCCACGCGAGCAGCCTGCTGCATGTTGTGGGTGACGATGACGATCGTCATCTCCTTCTTTAGCTTCGTCAGCAAATCTTCAATGAGCGAGGTCGAGATGGGGTCTAGGGCGCTAGTGGGCTCATCCATCAAGAGGATCTTCGGCTTGACGGAAAGGGCTCTGGCGATGCAAAGCCTTTGCTGCTGGCCGCCAGACAAAGAGAGGGCGCTTTTGTTTAAGCAATCCTTCACTTCATCAAAAATAGCGGCTTTTTGCAGGGAATTTGCAACGATTTCATCTAATTCAGCCTTTTTGCGGATGCCGAAGTTCCTTGGCGCATAAGCGATGTTATCGTAGATGGACATCGGGAAGGGATTCGGCTTTTGGAAAACCATCCCAACCTCTTTCCGAAGCAAGTTCACGTCTGTCCCGGAATCATAGATGTCGATTCCGCCGACCTTACAGCTCCCCTCGACTTTGCATCCAGGGATCAAGTCGTTCATGCGATCAAGGCAGCGAAGAAACGTGCTTTTGCCGCATCCGCTGGGGCCGATGAAGGCGTTGATGGTACCTTCTTCGATTTTCAGATTAATGCCCTTAAGCGCGTGGAAGTTGCCGTAATGAAGGTGCAGGTCGCTAACCTCAATCTCCCCGTTTTGTAGATAAGAGCAAGAGGGATCTTTGCTTTTGAATAATTTCATACCAATCCTTTCTTTTTCTGATAGATGCGCGAGACAAGCAGCGAGGATCCGTTGAAAACCAAGATGAGGATCAGCAAGACGAAGGAGGTGGCAAAAGCCTCGTTGATGTGCCCGAAATTCGCGAAATAATAGATGTCTAAGGCCAGTGAGGTGCCGCTATCCATCGGAGTGGAGGGAACTTTATTGGTGACCATGCCAATCGTCAGAATCAACACGGCGGACTCAGAAAGAACGCGACCAACGCTAAGAAGGAGCGAAGTCAAGATGCCTGGGATCGAGGCAGGAAGAACTACCCGGAAGATGGTTTTGACTTTGTTCGTCCCAAGCGCATAGCTTCCTTCTCTAAGATTCATTGGAACCGATTTCAACGCTTCTTCGCAGCCTCTAACGATGAGAGGGAGAATCATGATCGCAAGAGTAAGAGAACCGCCCATAAGTGAATAGCCCCAGCCAAAGGAAACGGTGAAAACAAGATATCCGAACAAGCCATAGACGATAGAAGGAATGCCTGAAAGGGTCTCAAAGCAAACGCGGATGATCGTGACGTACCACTTCTCGCTTTTAGCGTATTCCGATAGGAAGATGGCTGAGGCTAGGCCTAGCGGAAAGGCAAAAAGCAAAGAGAAGACAACGAGTTCTAAGGTCCCAACAAGGGCAGGCAAAATGGAGATGTTGCTGGAAGTGTATTTGCCAAAGAGGAAATCCCAGGACAAGTGGCTTCCCCCATTCACCGTGATGTAAACAAGAATCGAAAACAAGGCGATCAAGGAGAGGACTAAGGAAAGATAAGAAACCCCAAGCAGTCCCCCATGAAGGAAAAGATTCACTTTGCGTTTCATTTTTCTTTCCCCTTTCTTTTGAGCAAACCAAGCGCCAGATAAATAAGCAGCGTGAACACGAACAAGACGCAGCCGCAGGCGATAAGCGCCTCTAGCGGCTCGCCCGTCAGCTCATTGGCCCCCATAGCGATATTCGCAGTCAAGGTGCGCACGCTTTTGGTGAGGGAGGTAGGCATGACCGCGCTGCCGCCAATGACCATCATGACCGCCATCGTTTCGCCTAAGGCGCGTCCCAATCCGAGAATTATCCCCGCAAAAATCCCGTTTTTTGCACTGGGAAGCACTGTTTGAAACACGCTTTGCGTCTTGTTCATGCCTAGAGCAAGCGAGCCTTCGAAATAGGATTTGTCGACCGCGTTTAAAGCATTAAGCGACATTGAAGTAACGGTAGGAAGAATCATGACCCCCAGGACAATGGAGGAGCTAAGAATCCCGTATCCGACGCCGTTACTAGAGATATAGTCACGGACGAAAGGCACGATGAAGGTCATGCCGAATAAACCGAAGACGACCGAAGGGATGCCGGCAAGCAGCTGAATGAGGTAGTTGCAGACGCCTGCGATCTTCTTGGGGACGAACTTGAATAAGGCAATCGCGGAGAACACCCCAAGCAGTCCGCCGATCAAAGTCGCGATGGCGGTCAGAATAAGCGTCGTCAATGACATCGCAAGGATGCCATATTTTGGGTCGGAAGAGGCGATGTCCCATTTCGTCCCGAACAAAAAGGCCGTGAAGCCATAACGTGCAACGAAAGGGATTCCGTTGCAAAAAAGATAGAGAACAATGCAGAAAAGCACGAGGATCGAGATCCCCGCGCAGAGGAAGAAGGTCACTTTCGCGACCTCATCCTCGCTGCATTTTATTCGGCGATGAGTTGACTCCATTTGGTGATATGCTCGTCGCCACTTTTCTCGCAATCATAGACGTTGCTGAGATCACTCTTGCTGATGGTGGTCAAAGGATTCTTCTTGTTGACGATGACCGCGATGCCATCTTTAGCAACAGTGTAATAGGTGCAGGAGGCGGCTTTGGTGGAATTGAAGACCTCAGAGATCATGCCGAAATCCGAAGTGCCGTTCTCGCCATTCGTATATCCGGTGCCTGATCCCCCACCGGCGACGTTGATCTGAACGTTGGGCTGATAGGTTTCGAACTTCTCGGCGAGCTTCTCCATAAGCGGTTTCAGCGAGGTGGAACCAGCGATTTCAATGGTGCCGCTGAGCGAATCGTCTTTTGCATAAGCGACCGCGTTTTCCTGGACCGAGACATAGCCTTCATCCGAGATGATGGTTTGGGCCTCGCTGCTTTGGAGGAAGTTAAGATAGGCGGTGAAGACGGAGCTCTTCTTGATGGTGTCTTCCTTATAGATGACATTCAACGGGCGGGAGATGGTGTAGGATCCGCTTTTGATGTTGGCGATCGTGGGCTCAACCCCATCAACGCTCAGTTTCTTGACCTCATCGGTGACATAGCCAAGGGAATCGAAGGCAATCGCATAAGGGTTGGTCGACACTTCCTGCATGACCGCGGCAGTGCCGGTTTGGATAACGACGTTTTCCACGTCGGCCTTGCCTTTGAGGCCAAGGATCTCCATGAAGGCGCTTTTCGTGCCGGAGCCATCTTCTCTGGTGATGACGGTGATTGATTTCGACGAATCGAAGGCTGCTCCATTGCTGCAGGCGACTAGGCCAGCAAGTGAGGCAAGGAGCAGAATGCTTTTGTTTTTCATTTCTTTTTTCCTTTTTTTGAACGGCCATATTGTTGGCTTTTGGAACAGGTCAAACTACCAACGGAAAGGAAAAGAAATGTGAATTGAATGTAAATTTGGCCATTCAAGAGGCCTTGCGGGCACGCGACAAAAAAAGTTCGACACGCAAGTATCGAACCATCTCTTTTTCTAAACTGGGGCGCAATATGGGAGTCGAACCCATTCATGACCGGTTCACAGCCGGTTGTGTTCACCGTTTCACCAATTGCGCCACGGCCTAGATACTATAGACACCAAAGTTAGGTTAAGCAAGCAGGAAATTCAAAAAGGGAGCAAGGCCATATGTCAACGTTATTGAGAAAAAGGTTGAAATAGTTCAAAGAAGAAAGATTGGTTATCCTTAGCCTCGCTTAGCCGTCTCTAAGATTCGTTTCGCTTCTTCTAAGATTGGAAGCTCTCTTGCCTTCACTAAAGCAGAGACTCCCTTATCGCTTTGTTTTCTTAACAAGTCGATTCCCTCGTCAAGGCTGACCAAAAGCGTTTCTTGGATCAAAGAATCGCCCTCGGACACGAAATGCTTTTCTCCCTGAGCGAGCTTTTTGCACAGGAAATAATGATTCTCGTTTTTGCGATGGATCAAGTTATAAGCGTCTTTGACGACTCCTAAAGCCTGCAAAACCTCAATATCTTCCCCAAGTTCCTCTTTGCACTCCCTGATGACGGCCTGTTCTAAGGTTTCTCCTTCGTCTACTCCTCCCCCAGGCGTTTCAAAATAATTTTCGTCTCCGAAGATGTCATTTCGATGAATGCGGTGCAAGGCAACTCTTCCCTCTTCATCAAGGACAAGGGCTCTAGAGATGACTCTAATATGCGTGAAGCCATCCTCTTTGTATTGCGTGTCTTTCAGCTCAAGATTCACCATAATGCGGGATTTTACTCCTCAGGAGTACCTAAATAAAAGGAAGGTGATACACTTAGCGGGCCATGGTAATCCGCAACCGCATCGCTTCTTTAATCTACCGCATAATGGCTTTGGCGGCGCTTTTGCTCCTTATCGTTTTTTATTTTCTCTCCTCAATTGAGCCTTACGTCGCCGTTTCTTACTTCGGCGTTTTGGTCTCTTTCATGCTCGCGGCGCTTTTTTTCCTCGAAATTATCTTCAACGCGATTGATTTAAGAAGGGGTAAAAACGGTCTTCCGGCCGGGGTGAACATGCATCTAGCCCTTCCTATCGTCTGCTTTTGCATGGAAGCTTCTTTAGGCCATTTCATCTTCGCCTGCTTTTCCGGATTCGGCTCTTTGATCGAAATTCTTTTCTATATCGGGCTATTCCTTCTCCCTCTTGGAGACTGGCTGATGTTCGATGAAAAAGGAACCGTTCCTTTCTATGTGGCGTTCACTTCACAAATCATCCCGATATTTTACGGGATCTTCAGCGTCTTCCGCGCGATCATATGGCCCCAAGCCACGCTGATTAACGGGGCGATGTACCCCTACCCCTTCCTCAACCCCCATTCCCCATGGTTTTGGCCAGGCTGCATCATCGCCTTCTTTTGCCTTCTGGCCTTCACTTTGCTCATCGTCTTCTTGAACAACCTTCTCTCTTTCAAGTATCGCAAAGCGAGAATCCGTTGAGCTTCAGCCGCGCTTTCTGATTTTGATGTAGTTCCTATCCCATGAACTAGGGATGGTCCGCAAGGAATGGAACACCCATCTTTTTTGTTTCCCTTCGGGGACGACTTTTGCTTCCACCCCTACCAAGGACCCATTTTTCCAATACGTCTCCATGAAATAAAAGATGTTCTCCTCTTCGTCGTAGCAGGCGTAATCCGGTTCTTTAAGGATGACTCCGCTGATCTCCTCAAGGATGCCCAAATAGGAATTCGGATGGGCTTTTGCAAGGTTATCAAGATATTCTTGCTTCCCGTAAATGCGGACGTCGCTAGTAAGAGACACGCCTAGGCTTTTCTCCACCGCGCGATTGACTCTCCCCAATAAGATTTCTTCTTCCATAGCATTCTCCTTCTACCTTATTAATAAAGAGGAATGCGCTTTTTTGCCCAATTCAATTCGCTATCTTCTACAATGGAGCCATGTACAAGTACAAGAAAGACCAAACCACCACTTATTGCCTAGGAACCACTTTGACGTTAGAAGCCCTCCGTTTCAAAAAAGAACGCGTCAAAAAGGTCTATATCTCCCCCAAGCAAAAAAGGGATGAGACTTATGAAAAGATTCTCGCCCTTTGCAAAGGCAGCAACATTCAATTGATTGAGAACAACGAGAAGATCTTCCGCGAGCTGAGCGAGAAAGACAACTGCATGGTCATTGGGGAATTCGAAAAATTCTATTCTCCTTTATCTAAGGATAAGAACCACGTCGTGCTGGTAAACCCGTCTAACCTAGGCAATCTAGGAACCATCTTCCGCTCTTGTTTCGGCTTCTATATTGAAGACGTCGCCATCATCACCCCTGCCGCCGATGAATTCGATCCCAAAACGATTCGCGCATCCATGGGCGCGGTCTTTCATTTGAACATTACTCTCTTCCCCGATTTCTCTTCCTATCAAAAAAGCTATCCCGAGCATCGCTTCTACCCTTTCATGCTGCAAGCGAAAACACTCTTGAAAAATGCTGAGATCATCGCTCCCTGGTCGCTTGTTTTCGGTAACGAGGCTAAGGGCCTAGATGCAAGTTTTTTGAATGTGGGCTCGCCTTTAATCATCCCGCAGAACAAAGGGCTTGATTCTCTGAACCTCGACAACGCCGTTTCCATTGGCCTGTATGAATTTCTGCGGAATCAATGACGTTGAATTGAAAAGGCAAGTCGGCCTTACTATGATTGTCTTCCCCCCTAAAAGGGGATGATTTATGAAGAATCCATTCAAAAGCGTCAAAGAGATGGACCTGACAAGCGGGAATCTCTTTTGGAAAATCGGCTTATTCGCCCTGCCGATGGCCTTAACCTCCATCATGCAGCTCCTTTACACGACCGTCGACCTCATCTCGGTTCATTTCTGGGGCGAGGGGCAATCAAGCGCGGGGGCGATTTCCGCCAACGGCTCGCTTATCAACCTGATCGTCGTGGTCTTCACCTCCCTTTCTTTGGGCGCGAATGTCGCCATTGGAAACGCGAAGGGGGCTGGAAATCAAGAAAAGGCGCAGAAGACCCTTCATACCGCTCTGATTTTCGCGCTCATCGTAGGCATAGCCGTTGGCATCGCAGGCTTTTTCTCCAGCCGGTCATTGCTGATTCTCATCAAAACAGAAGAAGCGTATTTGGCGAACGCGACGACCTACATGCAGATTTATTTCGTCGGCTTGCCGCTACTAATGATCTATAACTACGGGGCGCAGATGCACCGCGCAGTCGGCAACTCCACCACGCCGTTCCTCGCCCTGCTCATCGCCGGTTTATTGAATGTCTTCTTTGATTTCATCTTCGTCTATCTCTTCCATCTTGATGTGGCTGGCGTCGCCTGGGCAACCGTCATTAGCGAGGGCATTTCGGCGATTCTAGTCATCGTGCCTTTGTTCTTAAAGAATTCAGGCTATCTCCATTGCGAATGGAAAAGCTTCAAAATCAATGGCGACAGCCTAAGCGAAATCGTCAAACTTGGCTTGCCCGCAGGGCTGCAGGGCTTCTTCTTTGCCCTTCCTAACACCTTCATCCAAAGCGCGCTTTATACCATCGCCAAAGACATGCCAAACTCTCTTTACGTCGAAGACGGGGCCATCGCCGCGAACTCCATCAATAATTATTGCTACGCCTGCGTGGAAGCTATCTCCGCGGCGTGCCTAGCCGTGACGGCCCAAAATTTCGGAGCAAGAAACAAGAAGAACATCTTGAAGGCTTTTTGGTATGCGCAGGCATGGAACCTTATCTTCAACCTCTTCTATAGCCTTTTGATACTGCTCGCCCATAATCAGTTATTGGCCCTCTTTGTGGATTCAGACAACTCGATCAGCCTTCAAGCGGGTTGGGACCGCCTCATGGTCGTCGGTTTCACCTACGTCTTAGATGGATTCATGGACATCAGTTCCTCGGCGATGCGCGGGGTAAGGCACAGCGCCGCGCCAATGTGGGTGACGATGTTGACGTGCACCGTTTTCCGCATCGTGATGATTGAATGCGTAATCCTTCAAGTCGATACCTTTAAGACCGTGTTCTGGCTTTACAGCGTCTATCCTTTCTCTTGGATTTTAGCAGACATCGGGGACAGCATTTGCCTTGGTTTGGTCTTCAAAAAAGAATTCAGGAAAATCGATGAGGAGCAAGCGAAAAAATCCCTCGCAAACGAAAGCGCCGCCTAAAACTATATTTGATTTAGCGAAATGCGTGGTTTTTATAGCGCTAAGAAAATAAAAAACCCGCAAAAAGCCACCAAAACAAAAATAACGGCGAAATTTACATAAATAAGGAAGTTTTGCGGAGATAATTGAAAACCTTGGCAAAACAAATCTTATTTGGATGAGTCTTCTTCCGGCTCCTTTTTATCGTCGAAATTCAAATCAAAAAGCGAGGCAAACTTCGGGAAGGCTGGCTTAAATTCAAAATAACGGTCAAGAAGCTTCGAGAACAGCCCAATTATCGTGCCATTAAGCACCGCCATAACCAAAGTGCCCCAACCTATTCCGATTAATTCCCCAAAGAAAGAGAACGTCAAAATAAGGGCGATGCCAAGCAAGGTGAAGTCTACAATCGTCTTAACGGCGAACATTTTGAAGTGGTAACGCGCTGTAATGCATTTCACCGAAAAGTCATACACCTGAGGATAGAAATAGGTTTTGAAAAACAAGGAAACAGAGAACCCCGTCAAAATAAAACCCCCTAAGAACAAAACGATTCTCGCCCAAAGATCAAGCGGTTCCGACGAGGCGGCAGAGGCGTTGAAAAAAGGGATCATCTGCCACAAATCAAGGGCTAAGCCATAAATAAGGCACGTGAGAAAGGAGGTGAGATAAATAGGTCTGAATTTTCGGATGATGATGCAAAGAATAAGGAAAAGGACAGCCTGGACGATATATTCTGCTTGGCCAAAGGTCAAAAAGTCGATTTTGAGGCTCAGCAAATAGGCAGGCGCGACGATCATGGAAATGCCGAAGTCCGCTCTTGTAAGCATAGCAACCGACAAAGAAAGCAAGAGAATGGCGACAAAGTAGGTGGCCTCACTGTTGATTTTGATTTTCTTTTTTTCGCCCATATCAACCCCTGAGATTATAAGGGAATTTTATCTTCAACAACCCTTTTCTTTCCGTTTCCAAATGTTTTTGCAGCCACGAAATACGGTAAGCGTAAAAGATTTCCACAATCGACTTTCTGGATGGATTTCCGAACAATCT